>CAZXVW010000072.1:0-18036 GCA_964644025.1 uncultured Solibacteraceae bacterium
AGCGAAATTCCTTGTCGGGTAAGTTCCGACCTGCACGAATGGCGTAACGATCTGGCGACTGTCTTAACAACCCGCCCGGCGAACTTGTGGTTCCGGTGAAGACGCCGGATGCCCGCCACTAGACGGAAAGACCCCGTGCACCTTTACTATACCCTATCAGTGAGTTTCGGTATTATCTGCGCAGGATAGGTGGGAGGCTTTGAACCCGGGCTTTTGGGCTCGGGGGAGCCAACGGTGAGATACCACCCTGGTAATACTGGAGCTCTAACCTGCTGCCCTGACCGGGTAGAGGGACCCTGGTAGGCGGGTAGTTTGACTGGGGCGGTCGCCTCCTAAACGGTAACGGAGGCGCTCGAAGCTTGGTTCAGGCGGTTTGGAAATCCGCCATCGAGTGCAAAGGCATAAACCAGGTTGACTGCGAGACCTACAAGTCAAGCAGGTGCGAAAGCAGGACTTAGTGATCCGGTGGTGCTGTATGGAAAGGCCATCGCTCAACGGATAAAAGGTACGCCGGGGATAACAGGCTGATCGGAGTCAAGAGTTCACATCGACGCTCCGGTTTGGCACCTCGATGTCGGCTCATCGCATCCTGGGGGTGAAGAAGCTCCCAAGGGTTGGGCTGTTCGCCCATTAAAGCGGTACGTGAGCTGGGTTCAGAACGTCGCGAGACAGTTCGGTCCCTATCTGTGGTGGGCGCAGGAGACTTGAGGGGGTCTGACCTTAGTACGAGAGGACCGGGTTGGACGAACCTCTTGTGATCCAGTTGTCACGCCAGTGGCATAGCTGGGTAGCGAAGTTCGGTTAGGATAAGCGCTGAAGGCATATAAGCGCGAAGCCATCCCCAAGATGAGGTCTCCCAAGCGTAAGCTAAGAAGGGCCCTGGAAGACTACCAGGTTGATAGGACGGATGTGTAAGTGCAGCAATGCATTGAGCTAACCGTTACTAATCGCCCGTTCGGCTTGACCATAAAATTTACCCCGCACATGGAGCCGGTCTCGGCGATCGAGACGCGGTGATCAACCTCGCCGGCAGTGGCCCGTCAATATTCAGTTTCCGGATTTCGAGCCGTCTGCTCCGGCAAGCGGTTCCCCAGCTTTTGGGTGACCATAGCGAGGGGGTCACACCCGTTCCCATCCCGAACACGGCAGTTAAGCCCCTCAGCCCCGATGGTACTGCACGGGCAACCGTGTGGGAGAGTAGGACGTCGCCCGATTAAAAACAGAAAGCCCGGCCTCGCGGCCGGGCTTTTTGGTTCGGATGCGTATTCCGGGGCATGTAGATCAGTTCAGATCATGAAACAAGTCAGCCTCGCTTCGCTCCGATGGTGATCAGCATCGTTCCGGAATCGCCATCAACTCCGCTGGAATGCGCCTTCCCCGGTTCTGCGAGGCGGACGAATGTGGTCCAGAATTGGAGTCGCCGCCAGCGCCCGGCTGTTACCCTCGGCGCCCCGACAAGGAACCCATCCTAGATGGTTGTACCGGGTGAGTTGCGGAGCTGGTGCATCTGTTCGACCCGTTTCTCGATCTCGGCGGCCTTCTCCTCGATTCTGCGCTCCAGATCTCTCATCTTCTCCTCGAACTTCCGCATGGACTCTTCCGCGGGCCGCATCTGTTGCTCGTGGGAGCGGATCTTCGCCTCCAGTTCACGAATCTGAGCCTCCGAGCGGCGAATGGAATCTTCCTTGATGGAACGAATCTGCTCGGTGAGCTCCTTGATCCGGGCTTCGTTCCGGGGCTCTGCCGCCCGCTCCCGTCTCAGTTCCTGGCGAAGAGCGCGTAGTTGCTCGATGGAGGGCTGAAGCTGCTTGTGGACCTTCTCGCGGATCTGGTCGGCAAGCTGGCGAATTTCCTCCAGGGCGGGTTCCATCTCTTGCCGCATCTGCTGGGCAAGCTGGCGCATCTCCTCGTGATACGGCCGCATCTGTTCGGCCAGTTCACGGAGCTTCGGAGGGGCCGCCACTTTCGCGTCAGCATTCAATCTTGGAGCCGGGGCCGCAGTCGCTCCCGGAGTCTCCGGGTTCACCGATGGCGCCGGCGGGATGGGTGACGCCGCCTCGGAAGCGGGAGCGGGCGGCGCCGGTGCGGCGGGCGGGGCAACGGGCGCCACCGCCGGAGCTTCGCCGGCGGGAGCAGCCAGAACGACAGCCGGTCCGGCGTGCACCATCGCGGCCACGGCGATCGCCAGCAGCACGACGGCCGCGAGGCCAGATGCTCTGAACTCATTCTGTTTCTTGTTGTTATCTTCTTGGATCAACATTTCCAATCTCGTGAAAATCTGTTTTCGATCGGCAGCCATAGCAGGCGCCGGACAGCAGCCGGACCGCGAGGAAGCCAGTTTCGCCAGCTTCGCCAGACAGGCCGCGTAAGGTCTTCGAGAACCGGTGCGGGACACCACCCACTCGTCACAGGCAATCTCCCGTTCCAGGCTCAGCCGCTTCCCGATCCATCGCACTGCGGGGTGGAAGACCAGGAGGGCTTCCGCCAGCCTCTGCCCGAGCTTGGCCCAATCGTCGAGTCGCGCGAGGTGAGCCAGCTCGTGCAGCCAGATTGCGCGGGCCTCCTGCTCGGTGAGACAGGTAAGCAAACTCCCAGGAAAAAGGACGGCCGGGCGAGTGAGACCAGCCGTCACTGGAAGTCGAACCGCGCGGGAGGTTCTCAGCACGGGCGTTCGGAGTGATGGGAACTCGTCCGTCCAGTGGCGCAGCCAAAGCAGATACCTGCCGGAGACCGGCGCGGAGGCCGCTTTGATACGCCGCAGATGGCGGTAGCCGGCCGCCAGCCGAATGCATTGCACCGCCGCGGCCAGCAGGCAGCCGAGTAGCCCGAGCCACGCGAAGCTCGCCGCGGGGATTTCCAACGGAAATGAAACCGGAGGCTCCGTTGCCGGCTCCGCAACTGATTGAGAGTCCGGCTCCGCAAGGACCATCCACCCGGCCGAAACCGGTTCCGGCGCCGGGCCGCTCTGGCAAACACGCGTGGCGACGTGCGCGACGGGAAGGCAGAAGATGGCGGCGAGCGTTGCGTACCATACCGTGTAACGGGTGGCCGCTCTGGCTCCCGGGATGATCCGGAGCAGACACCAGGCGAGTACGGCGAGTACGGTTCCCTGCCAGAGAACGTTCAGTATGGTTTCCACTCCCAGGGAAGCCGCCGCGGCAAACAGGCTTGGCAACTCGGGCATTGGGTCACTCGGCCTCGTCGATCAACTTTCGGAGCTTTCGTAGCTCCTTCGAGCTGAGCTCCTCATTTTCCAATACGTTGAGGACCAGCAGTTCGGGGGAATTTTTGAAGAAACGGCTCACGACAAAGCGTACCGCGCTGCGCTGAGCATCCTCCCGCGCAACCAGCGGCTGGTAGACGAACGCCCGGCCGAGCTTTCTGTGCCGAACATAGCCCTTCCGCTCCAGGATCCGTAGCGTCGTCAAGACACTGCTGTAGGCCAGCCGCGAATCTTTCGCCAGGGCGTTGACCACTTCGCTCACCGTCGCCTCACCCCGTTGCCACAGTACGTTCATCAACCGCAGTTCAGCTTCGGTGAGCGTTGGAGATTTCTTGCGGGGCAACGGGCGGTGCTCCTCTCATTAAAGAATTAATATTTCCATCTCCAACTTTATCAGCAGAGGTCCGGCATGTCAACTAAATATTTAATATTTCCCCTTCCACCGTGAGGGCGCGAGGCTGCGGACCCGGATCGCCGGGTTCGGCCGGCGGTAGTCAAGGTGATTGACCAGCCGGGTGGCGGGCGATAGTTTGGAATCGTGATGCGAGTATCAAGAATCGTTGCCTTTTGGGTGGCGTGCTGCTGCCTGGCGCCGCTGGAGGCAGAGCGGCCGGAGCACGCGGTACTTTTCATCATCGACGGTCTGAGCTACAAGGCGGTGGAGAAACTGCCGCTGGTGAACTTACGGGCGCTGATCGACACAGGAGTGTACTACGAGAAGTCCTACAACGTGATGCCAGCCGACCCGAAGACGGGTGAGTGGACAAAATATTACACCTGCTCGATTCCGAACCCGGTGATCCTGGCCGGAACCGCCATGCTGCTGCCGGACCAGAAATTCGTGCAGCAGTCATTCTATCCGAAGAGAATCACGGCGCACGTGGCGAATGCCAATTCCTACCGGTCGCTCAACGTGGGCTTCAACTTGAGCTTCATGATTTCCCGCAAGGCCGGCGGAACGGACGCCAAGGCGGTAGAGTGGGCGCTGCAATTCATGAAGGGGTGGCAGCCGGCGTTCCTGCGCATTCATCTGCAATCGACCGGCAGCGCGGGCCATGTTTCCCAGCGGGAGAAGGACCCCTCCAAACCCTGACACCACAACATCTGGGCCGAGGGCGGTCCTTACTGGAAAGCCGCCGTGGAAGCAGACCGGCAGCTCGGCCGCTTTCTGGAAGGGCTGAGGAAGCTCGGGCTGGCGGAGAAAACGGTCTTGTTTGTAACCTCGGACCACGGGGAGGCCGATACGGGTGGACATCCGCCGGAGGCCGAAGACGGCTGGATGATGCCGCTGGTGATAGCCGGTCCGGGAATCCAGCAGGGCAAGCGCTTCCCGTATGCTGAGCAGATCGATATTGTTCCCACCCTCTGCTACCTGATGGGCGTCAAGCCTCCGGCGAACGCCGACGGACGCATCCTGGCGGAGGCGCTGATGGAGCCCCCGGCGGAGGCCGCGCCGCGGAAATACCGGATTCGGGAGGTGAACCAGGTGCTTCTGGAGGGCCGGAAGGCGCTGGCACGTCTAAAGAAGCAATCGGGCGCTCGACCGGAAGCCGCGCGAAAGTTTCTGGGCATCGAGCAAATACTGCAGTGGCGCCAGCACGGCACGCTGGAGAAGCTGATCGAATATGACAGGGGAATATTGCGATCGTTGCGCGCGGCGTCTCAGTGAGGGTGCGGCATGAGCCGGCCGGCTTCCGGGCTGCCCTGAAAAGAGGGGGATGGCTTGCCATCCGGGCGGGATTCATTGGCGCCTCTGCGGTATCTGTTGCTGCGAGTAGCGCCTGGACCCAGGCAGCGCCAGGCCCGTGCTAGGATAGAGAATTGTCAGGCCTCGGGCTTCGTGCAACGGGCGGCCGCGAATCCCGCCAGGTCCGGAAGGAAGCAACGGTAGTGGTGCGGCTCGTGTGCCGCGGATCACCCGGGGTCTGGCACTGAATCATCCGGCCTCATCTTCATGTACCAGGTACTTGCTCGCAAATACCGGCCCCAGGTGTTCACGGAGCTGATCGGGCAGGAGCATGTCCGCACGACGCTGGAGAACGCGATCGCCCAGGGGCGGATCGCCCACGGCTACATCTTCGCCGGGCAACGGGGGACCGGGAAAACAACGGTCGCCCGCATCCTGGCCCGGTGCCTGAACTGCATCGATGGGCCGACGGCCGCCCCGTGCGGCAAGTGCGCGAGTTGCAAGGAAGTGGCGGCCGGCAACTCGGTGGACGTGATCGAGATTGACGCCGCTTCCAACCGCGGTATCAACGAGATGCGCGAGCTGCGCGAGAGTATCAAGTACCGGCCCGCGCGCGACCGATACAAGATTTTCATCATCGACGAGGCGCATCAGATCACCAGCGAGGCATTCAACGCCCTGCTGAAGACCCTGGAGGAGCCGCCCGAGTGGGTCGTGTTCGTGCTGTGCACCACCGAGGCCCACAAGATTCCGACCACGATTGCCTCGCGCTGCCAGCAGTTCGCCTTTCGTTCCCTGGATTTTGCCGACGTCGTCGCCCACCTGAAGCGGATTTGCGAGCAGGAGAAGGTGGAAGCCGACGCGGAAACGCTGGCGGTGCTTGCCCGGTCCGGGGAAGGGAGTGTGCGGGACTCGCTTTCGGCGCTCGACCAGGCGATCGCCTGCTGCGGAAGCAAGCTGGAGGCCGCCGAGGTGCGGCGCCTGCTCGGGATGTTTTCGCTCGAGTCGCTGCATGAGGTGACGGCGGCGCTGGCGGCCGGCGACGCGCGGCGGATGCTGGAGATCGTGCAGGAGTTGGAGCGCAACGGACGGAACCTGCAGCATTTCTGCCGCGAACTGGCGCGCTACTTCCGCAACCTGCTGGTGGTGAAGGTGGCCGGGCCGGGCAGCCGACTGGTTGCGGCTTCCGAGGAAGAGCAGCAGCGGCTGGCCGAGATCGCAGGCTCGTTTTCCGAGGAGGACTTGACGCGTTACCTGCAGCTCACCCTGGAGCTATTCCGCGAGCTGCAGTTTTCGCTCCAGCCCCGGCTTCACCTTGAGATCGGATTGTTGCGTCTGGTGCACGCCGGGCGGCTGCTGCCGATCGAGGAGGCAATTTCGATGGCCGCCAGTGGCGCCGGTGTCAGTGCGCCGCGAGGCTCTGCGCCGAAGCGGGCGGCGAGCGGAAAAGCACCGGCGCGACGGCCGTCGCCGGAGGCACGTCGTTTCCCGCGCCCGAAAGCAAGGGGTGCTGCTGAGGCCCCGGCGAACCACGCGCCGGCCGCACCGGAGAGCGAGGCGCCGGTCGCGGAGCCGGAAGCGCCTCCGCGCGAGCTTACCGGCTGGCAAGCCAGGCTGCACGCGGCCGCCACCGCGAAGGGAATGACGTTCATCGCCGACGCTCTCGAGCACGCCGAGGTGAGGGAAGACAACGGCGAGCTGCACTTGATTGGGCCCCGGGAGTTCACTCTGGCATTGCGGTCCGGCGACCTCAAGAAACTGGCCGAAGAGGTGGCCGGACGGCCGCTGAAGATCAAGGTCAGCACCGGGGAGGGGGTTGCCGCTTCGGCGAGCCCGGCCGCCGGGACGGGGGACGACGAAGAGCAGGCGGCGCGCCGGCGCGCGCTGGAACACCCGGAGGTCCAGCGCTTCCGGGAATTGTTTCCCGGCAGTCAGGTGCGGGTGGTGCGAAATCTGAAACAATAGAGAGGGGTGGGCGGGCCTCTGGAGAAGGAGACACAGATGAGACTTCCCGGCAATATGCAGCAGATGATGAAGCAGGCCCAGCAGATGCAGGAACGCCTGCAAGAGGAAATCTCCCAGATCCGGGTGGAAGCTTCCGCCGGCGGGGGGATGGTCACCGTCAAGATGGACGGCCAGAAGAAAGTGCTGGGCGTCACCATTGACCCGGAAGTGGCCAGCGACATCGAGATGCTCCAAGACATGGTGATGGCGGCGTTCAACGAGGCGGCCAAGCGGGTGGACGAAGAAGCCAAACAGAAGATGGGCGGCATGCTCGGGGGACTGGGGCTTCCCCCGGGAATGTTTTAGCCGTAGCGGCGGTTTCCATGCCCGACTTTGCTGAACCGCTGGCCAACCTGATCCAGGAATTCAAACGCCTGCCCGGCATCGGGCAGAAATCCGCGCAGCGACTTGCCTTCCACGTTTTGCGGGCGGACCGCTCCGAAGCCGAGCGCCTCGCCCAGGCGTTGCTCGATGTCAAGGACAAGCTTGGACTCTGCGCGGTCTGCAATAACATCAGCGACGCCGAGCTTTGCCCCTACTGCCGGGATCCGCAGCGGGACCGCTCGCAGATCTGCGTGGTCGAGGAGCCGCACAACATCGTGCCGATCGAGACCACCCGGACCTACACGGGGCTGTACCATGTCTTGCACGGCGCCATTTCCCCATTGCGAGGGATCGGCCCCGAGCAGTTGAAGATCAAAAGCCTGCTCACCCGGCTCGAATCCGGTGAGGTGCGCGAAGTGATTCTGGCCACGAATCCGACCGTGGAGGGAGAGGCGACGGCGGCGTACCTGTCCCGGCTGCTCAAGCCGCTCGGGTTGCGCGTCACCCGGATCGCGATGGGGATTCCGGTGGGCAGCGACCTGGAATTTGCCGACGAAGTGACCATGTCCAAGTCGCTGGAGAACCGCCGGGAGCTGTAACGGCGCCGCGAACCGCTATGGCGGCGGGTTTTCGCCGGTGTCTCCCCTTCTTTTTTCCATCACCAGGTAGCGATAAGATCCGGACGGTTTCCGCCGGAACCCATCGGCGAACCAGCGGGGCGCGGTGAACTCGACCGCGCGGTAGGCCGCGGGGTCGTACCACCGCGGGGGGCTGGCGGTCCAGGTCCTCCCCGTCGTCAGTACGATGATCGCGCCCACATCATCTCCGTTGAGCGCCTCTCCCGGCCGGGGGTTCGCTGCCGAGCGGAGCCGATCGACGAAGGAAGGGGCAAGATCCGCTGTGTCCACCCGGCGCGGAAACTGGCCTTGCATCATCCCGATGGCGGTGGCCTCCTGCCCGCGATAATTGCCGGCCGGATGAACGTAGACCGGAGAGGTCACCCCCCGCGAGCCCAGGTGCAGGAGGAGCGAGATACTGGCCTCGAAGTTGTTCACCGGATGAACGAACAGGACGATCTTCTCTTCGGGGGTCACCATATCCGCCACCTCGTCCAGCATCCGGTTCAGCGCCACGGTGCGGTTGGTGAAGTTGGTGGCGTAGACCCGTGTCTTGATGGCCGCGGGAACCAGTAACACCAGGCAGGGGATCAAGCAGGCCGCCAGGAGAAGGCGGCCCCGTCGGGCGACGGCCTCCAACGCGAGAGCATTGGCCGCCGCCAGCGCCACGATCAGCGGGTACATGTACCTCGTCCCGGTCCACTCCGGCACCAGCAGGGGCAACTGAGGCAGCGCCGCCGCCGCGAGGAGGAACACAATGACGAGCCCGCGCCGGCTCGGGCCCTTCCGCCTGGCCAGGTCGTAGAAGAACAGCAGAACCGCAAACCCAACCGGGACGAAATAGGAGAACCGGCCGCTGGTCTCGCCGAGAATCGTGGCCCAGGCCGCCGGGGAAAAGGGATGGCGCACGGCGCGGAGTACACCACTGCCGTAACCTCCCCGCAGGTACAACCAGAGAACCACCGCGAGCTGGCCGGTAAACAGCACGGTTCCCGCGCCCAGGGGGAAAGCCGCTGCGCGCCATGCTTGCCGCCACCCGCCGGGGTGCAATCGCCACTCCAGGGCCAGCCGTGTCAGAAGCAACGCCGGGATCACGAGGACGAATGTTTCCTTCGACCAGCCCATCAAAGCCATGCTGGCCAGCGCGACGGCATCCCATCGGCGAGACGTCCGGCGCCCCGGGGCCACTGCAATCGCCAGCAATGCCACCGAGAAGAACAGCATCGCCTGGGTCTCGGAAGGCCCCAGGCGCACCCAGATCTCTGTCGCTCCGGCCTGGAGTGTTACCCAGGCGGCCAGCAGCGCGGCGGCGAGGCGGGAAAGGCGCAGGCGCCGGCCGGCCACGTAGAGAAAAAAGCAGGTCAGGATCCCCAATCCGAGATGGGTGCTGTGCCAGGCGGCGCTGCTGGTCTTCATCAGGGCGATCTCGCCGAACCGGAACAGGTAGTACACGGGCCGGAACCGCCCCTGGGCGATGTCACGCGTGAAGGCGATGTCCCAGACAGAGTCGACCGGTTCGAAGTGGTCCGTCAGATCGGGGTGCACGGGTCTGGGAGAGGCGAATCGCAGAATTTCGTGGTCGTCGGTGAGGTCCAGGCGGGCCCGGGCGGCCGGGGAGAATACGGCCAGGAAACCGCCGGCGATAACCAGAAGCAACGCGGCGCTCCAGAGGAGCTGCTTGTTCAGCGAGGCGGGAGAAGGCGGCGCCGGAGACGGAACGCCCGCTTGAACCGGCGGCGCCGGCTTTGTGAGCGGTGCGGGGGATCGCGAGCGCTTCTTCCCGTGCGCCGGTCTTCTCCTTCGCCGCCTGGTCATGATTGGGTTTTCTTTCGCTCCCGTGCGATGGCCCCCACTCGTTTGTGCTTTACCACGTAAAGCGGCCGCTGTTTCGTCTGCTCGAAAATCATCGCCACGTACTGGGCAAGGATGCCCAGGGAGATCAACTGCACGCCCCCGAGTACGAGGACGACCACGATCACCGAAGCCCAGCCCGGCACCGCCTCGCCTTGCGCTTTGACGGCCAGGATATAGCAAAAATAGACCGCGCCAAGCGCCGCGAGCCCCAGCCCCAGCAGGGTGACCGCGTCGAGAGGCACCGTGGAGAAAGAAAGCAGACCATGCCGCGCCATCCGCAGGCTTTTCCAAAAAGTGTAGACCGGCGAGCCCGCGTATCGTTCGGGCTGCTCGTAATGTACCACCGCATGCGGGAAACCCAGCCAGGGTACCATCCCGCGCAAATATCGGTGCGTTTCCCGCATCCCCCGCAGCGCCAGCACCGCCGCGCGTGACATGAGCCGGAAGTCGGCGGCGCCATGAATTACCGGAGTGTTGGTGAGGCGTCGCAACGTGCCATAGTAGAGGCGGGCGCTCAGGCGTTTGAAGAATCCCAGGCCTGCGGCGTTCGCGCGCACGGCGTAGACGATATCGGCGCCTTCCTCGTAGCCGGCCACCAAGCGCGGGATGATCTCCGGAGGATGCTGGAGATCGGAGTCCATCACCACGACGGCTTCTCCCCCGGCGTGGTCCAGGCCAGCCGTGAGCGCGGCCTGATGTCCGAAATTGCGGGACAACGAGAGTACGGTGACGCGCGGGTCCCGGTCCGCGAGCTGGTTGAGCAGCTCCAGGGTCCGGTCCTGGCTGCCGTCATCGACGAAAATGAAGTCGCACGGAACATGCAGCTTCTCCATCTGGCCGATGAGTTTGTCGTAGAACGCCTCCAGACCCGCTTCCTCGTTATAGAACGGCGCCACCACGGTCAGTGAGGTCAGCTTACGTTTTTCCTTCATCTCGTTTCCCGCGATGATAACATTGACGCCGGCGGGCTAAGGCAAGCATTGTGGACCGGCGGGTGCGCGCTCACCCTTGTTGGCCGCGAGAGCTTCGGACCAATCCGCCAAAGCAGGGTAAGATCGAGACATGGGGTTGCGCATTGTGCTGGTGCCCGTTCTGCTGGCGGGCAGCTTCGCCGCCGCGGTGTCACCCTCGGCGCCGGTCCGCGAGTGGCGGGAGGCTCACGAGCGGGAGATCTTGGACGAGCTGGTAACGCTGCTCCGGATTCCCAACACCGGGCAGGATCCTTCTCAAATGCGCCTTAACGCGGAAGTGATTGCGCGGATGTTCCAGCGCCGTGGGGTGCGAACGCGCTTGCTGGAGGCCAATGATGCGCCGCCGGTGGTTTACGGGGAACTGCTGGTGGCCGGGGCCAGCCGCACGCTGATCTTCTACGCCCACTATGACGGGCAGCCGGTGCAGCCGAGCGAATGGAACACCGGCGATCCTTTCCGTCCGGTATTGATGAGCGGGCTGATCGAGGCCGGCGGGCAGCCGATTCCGCTGCCGAATCCCGGCTGGCCGTCGGATCCGGAATGGCGCCTGTACGCGCGTTCGGCTGGCGATGACAAGGCGGCCATCGTGGCGCTGGCCACGGCCCTGGAAGCGCTGCGGGAGCAGCGGGTGCCGATCCAGGCGAACTTGAAGTTCTTCATCGAGGGGGAAGAGGAGAAGGGATCGCCGCACCTGGAGGAATTTCTCCGGAAAAACCGCGAGTTGTTGCAGGGCGATGTCTGGCTGTTCTGCGACGGGCCGGTGCACCAGAACCGGCAGCAGCAGATCGCGTTCGGCGCGCGGGGCGTCGTTGGCCTGGAGCTGACTGTTTACGGTCCGCGGCGCGAATTGCACAGCGGGCACTACGGCAACTGGGCTCCGAATCCAGCGCTGCGGCTGGCACGGCTGCTGGCCTCGATGAAAGACGAGAGTGGCCACGTACTCGTGGACGGCTTCTACGATGACGTGGCGCCGCTCGGGGAGACCGAACAACAGGCCATCGCGGAGGTGCCTTCCTTCGACACCGCGCTGAAGCGGGAGTTGTGGCTGGCCGAGACCGAGGGAGGCGACCGGCGCCTGGAGGAGGCGATCAACCTGCCATCGCTGAACATCCGCGGCCTGGCCAGCGGCGCCACCGGGGAAGAGGCCCGCAATATCATCCCCGCCACCGCCACGGCGTCCCTGGATATCCGGCTCGTCAAGGGAATGGACTACCACAGGACCACCGACCGCGTTATCGATCACATCCGCCGCCAGGGCTATTACGTCACCGAGGTCGAGCCGGGCGAGGAGGTGCGGCTGGCCTATGCCAAAGTCTGCAAGCTCACCCGGCGGAACGGTTACAACGCCGTGCGCACGCCGATGGACCTGGAGATTTCCCGGAAGGTGATCGCCGCCGTCGAGGCGGCGCGCGGCCCGGTAATCAAGCTCCCCACCTTGGGCGGCAGCCTGCCGCTGTATGCCTTCGAAGAGGTTCTCGGTGCGCCGGCGATTGTGGTTCCCATCGCCAATCACGATAACAACCAGCACAGCCACAACGAGAACTTGCGGTTGCAGAACCTCTGGGACGGAATCGAGACGATGGCCGCGTTGATGGCGATGGACGACAGCCCGGCCGAACCCGAACCGGGGAGCGGGCCGCGGGAGGTCGGGCGTTAATGCAGGCGGGCTCCCGCCCCGCCGGCCGCCGTTTTCACTCCTGCTTCAACTGGGAGACCATCCGCTTGGCGGCGGATAGGAATATGCCGGCGTCCAATCCCACCGCCAGGTAGGTGACGCCGAGTTTCCGCCATTGGGCGGCGGTGCGCACGTCATCGCAGAAGGTGCCGACGGCAACTCCGCTTTGCTTTGCCTGTTCGATGACCCGTCTCATTCGCTGCCGTACCATCGGACTCTGGACCATTCCGGGGATGCCCAGCGACTGCGACAAGTCATACGGCCCGAGAAAAGCCACGTCGACGCCGTCCACCTGGGCGATTTCCTCGAACTGCTCGACGCCCTGCCGGCCTTCGATGTGAACGACGAGCACGACTTCCTCGTTGGCCCGGTCCAGGAACTCGGCGGTGGGATAATCCCGGTAGCTGGCGGCGCGGACGAACGGCTGCAAGCCGCGCTCGCCCTTGGGATGGAAGAAGGCGGCGCGGACGGCCTCGCGGGCCATTTCCGCGGAGTTGATCTGGGGCACGTGGACCCCGGCGGCGCCCATGTCAAGCGGCTGGCGGATGGCCACCGGGTCGCACTGGGCCACGCGAACCAGGGGACTGATGCCGGTGGCCGCTGCCGCCCGGATCAGCTCCTCGGTGCGTTCCAGCCCGATGGCGGCGTGCTCCCGGTCGATGACCACGAAGTCGAAGCCGGCCAGCCCGAGCAACTCGACGAGCTGGGGCGAGGGGATCTCCAGGAACGTGCCGATCACGTAGCCTTGCTTGTGGTAACGTTCCGACAGCGGGTTCGACTTCAGGCCCTTGGGAGGTTCAGGGGGAATGACCAGGTCGCTCATAGGGATCTCCCGTCCGCCGGCTCGTCTGGCGGAACGCCTCCGCCCAGTCCCGCCGGCCGCCGCGTTCAACAGCGCAGTATAACAGACCAGGCGCTCCAGCACGCCCGTTCGCGGGCCCGGGTGATCCATGGCCGCGGCGGCGGCCCCCTCACTTGAGCAACTCTTCAAACAGCCCGGCCAGGTAGTCTTCGTCGAACGGGACGCGCCGGTGCGTTTGCGGATCGAAGCAGATCCAGCCGGTCTTTCCCTCTTCCACGCAGTAGAACAACAGATTCTCCCGCACGCCCAGCGACTCCAGCGTCTGCTGGCTGAACCAGCGGACGGCGCCTTCCAGCGTGTACGAGATGCGAAAGTTCTCGGTGGTGACCATCGGTTCGGTGGTTTCGAAAGCCACCTGCACGATGCGGCCGCTGGCATTGATTTGAAACAGGTTGGGACCGGAGTCGCGGAAGGAGCGCCGCGAGTAGCTTTCCGGGGCCAGTTCCAGCTTCACCTTTGTGGACAGCGCATTGACGCTGCGGACGAAGTTCGAGCAAATCGCGTAAAGTTCGAACGCGGCCTCGCAGCGCAACTCAGCCATCTGATGTTCCCACCGGATACTGAGTTCATCCTTCTCGGCCAGGGCGTCCAGGCCGCGCGCCAGTTTCCGAAGTCTGTCTTCTTCCATCGCTCTTCCCGCCGGCCACGCCGGTTTGCGGCGACCGTCCCGCTGGCCAGTATCGCATCTCCGGGCGGTCCTCCGCCGGCGGGATCACGGGAGAATGCGAAACCCCAGTTGGACCGCGGCGAAGTGCTGGTCACCGGTGAGTACGTCGCGGAGACGCAGTTCCTTCATCACCACGAAGCTGGTCAGATCCGTAAAGGAAATGCGGGGCTTATCCCGGTAACGGAACCTGAGCGAAACCGCTTTGTCAAACCGATCCGGCCCGATCCACTCGATCGTCAGAATCCCTTTGAGCGCCGACTGGCGAACAGCGTTCCAGAATGCTCGTGCCGGCTTGAAAGGACACTTCGAGAACAACCGGGTCATCATTTCATCGAGGACATAATCGGTGGTCACCAGGCGTCCCGCGCCGGCGTAACGCCGGTAGGTTTGCTTGGCCGCCTCGTGTGCGGGATCCCCGGCGTCGGCCAGGCACAGCCATCCCCAGGTATCAATGAATAGGGCAGGGGTTTCAGAGATCGTAGATTTCTTCATCAATGTTCCGGGTGAGGGACCCGTCGCGAACGATTCCGATCACCTTTTCCAGAGGATCCTTCTTCGAATGGGCTGCAGCTTTCGACGGCCGTCCTTCCAGCTTCGAACGGATCAACTCGGCCATGCTGACTCTCCTTCGAAATGCTTCCTGGCGCAGCCGTTCGTGCATCTCGTCCGGCAGGAAGATGGTAGTGCGCCTCATATAGGTATCATAACATATATATGCCAAACCTGAGCGCCCCTGGCCGTCACCGCAGGTAGAACAGGCTCAGGCGCGGCAGGCCGGCGTTTTCGAGCAGCCTGCGGTCCAGGTACTGCTTCTCGAGCATGGCGAGCTGGGCGGCGGTCATCTTGCCGCGGTAGGGCCGCAGTTGGCGGTCGAGTTCCCGGCGCACCTGGAACAGGTCTTCATCGGATTGGCGCGACCGGGCGACGGCGGCCATCTTGTCCTCCAGGGCGGTGAGCCGCTGTTCGAGCGTCTCGAGATCCTCGTAATGGCTCTCCGCCTCCTCCACGATCTTCTCGAGCGCCGCAGCGATGCTTTCATAGCTGGTGTCCGGCCGCTGGCGGAGGCTGGCAAGGCCGGCGGCCAGGTAACGGCGCAGCTCTTCCAGCGTGAAGGGCGGCGCCGGCGGCCGGGTTTGCGCCGGCGCGATTTCGGCCATGGCCTGCGCTTCCTCCATCACCGCTTGGGTGCAGTAGGCGAGCGAGTTGATCTGGCGGAACTTCCGCTTCCGGCTCCTCCATTTCTCAAACGCCGCGTCGATTCCCCGCAACACGGCCTCCAGCGGGATGCCGGCGTTTTTCCAGCTTTCCACCAGCGCCCAGTCGAGCGGGGAAAGCAGAAACAGGCCCGTGCCGCGCGCCTTCTGGAAATGTTCTTCCACCTCGGTGAAGTAGTTGAAGTAATTGAAGTGCCACTCGTCGCCGGTTTCGGTCACGATTTCCGATTCCGTTCCCAGATCAGCCGCAGTCCCTCCAGCGTGAGGTTATCGTTGGCCTGGTTGATGTAGCGGGAGCCGCGCATGATCAATTCCGCCTGGCCCCCGGTGGCCACGGTCCGAGTCTGCGGGCCGAGCTGTTCAATGAGGCGTTCCAGAATTCCGTCGATCATGCCGATGGCGCCGTAATAGAGACCGGACTGCATCGAGGCCACCGTGTTGGTTCCGATCAGTTGCCTCGGCTCGCGGAAGTCCACCATCGGCAGGCGGGCCGCCTTGGCGAACAGCCCGGCCACGGCGATCCCGATGCCGGCGCAGATAATCCCGCCCAGGTATTCCGCGCGGGCCGAAACGGCGTCGAAGGTGATGGCGGTGCCGAGGTCCACCACCACGCATGGGCCGCCATAATAATGGTAGGCCGCCACGCCGTTGACCACGCGGTCGGCGCCCACCTCGCTCGGGTTGTCGTAAAGAATTCGGAGGCCGGTGTCGGTCTGGGGAGTGACGAAGAGGGGGTCGCGGCCAAAGTAATCCCGGGACATTTCGCTGAGCGTCGGGTCCAGCGGAGGCACCACGCTGGAGATGATGACGCCGTCGATGAGCGAGAAATCGAGCGAGGCCAGCGCGAACAGGTCTCGGAGAAGGACTCCCCACTCATCCTCGGTCTGCTCGTGCACGGTGCGGAGCCGCCACCGGTGCACCAGTTCACCGCCCCGAAACACGCCGATCGTGATGTTGGTGTTGCCGGCGTCCAGTGCCAGTAACATATCTCCTCCAGTTTACAGCCGCCCGTACGCCGCCCCACCCGGTTACGGGCCCGGCGCCTGTCCCAAGCCCCGGGAGGCAGCCAGCGTGACGCGCTGGCCGCTGATCCAGTCTTCAATGACGAGACGCCCGTTTTCCAGCCGCACATCATCGACTTTGCGGAAATTCGTGGGAACGCGCGTATAGAAGAGCAGGAAACGGGTCGAGATCTTCGACTTAGCCGGCAGCCAGCGGTAGGTCGGGACGCCGAACATCTTGCCTTGTGAGATTGATTCCCGCCGCGGCACGTCATACGGCTGGGTGGAGAACTCCAGCCCCCGGGCCATGTTGAGCGTTGGCGGATAGCTCTCCCAGGTTTGCAGCCACGGGTATTCGGTTCGCCGGAAGACCCAGCCGACGAGCAGATGCTTTTCCAGGTTCAGCGCGGTGGCGAACTCGAGCTCACGGTTGGGATCCATGAGGCTGGTGGTGTGATCCAGCGAGTCAGGGTGAGCCGGCGCCGCCCTCAGGTTGATCAGCCGGCCGTCGCGGCCGGGCGCCATGGGCCAGACGAAGTTTTTCCCGGGCGCCAGCCGGTGCGGGCGGTCGTCTTCGGGGGCGTAGGGTCTGGTCTGGGACGGGCCGGCTGACAGATCCACCACGGTCACCACCGGAGCCAGAAACGGAGAGCCGATGGTGGCGTGCTCGGCCCAGACCACCGGGCGGTCAAACCCCAGCAGGTTTTCCAGTTCGCTGTCCACGTAGATCACGTTCTCTCCGTCGACGAGGCGGAAAGTCCGCTGGAAGCGTTCGCGGAGGATGGGTAGCTCGGCTTCCAGAGTCACCGTCATCGTATGGCCGGACTTGCCCGCAGCGACGACTCGCATGGGCTGCCGGTGGGCTTCGCCGTGCCCCGGGAGGCCGGCGGCCCGCTCCTCGGCGTGTTCAACCACCAGGATGCGGGGAGTTATTGTTTGCTGAAGGTCTTTGGCCGAGGCGGGACTGGGCTCGGTCGGGAGACCTTCGCCCATCCCAAGACCTTCGCCCATAAATGAATGGGCGTGGGTGAAGTAGTTGTAGACGGTGGCGGAGAGGCGGCGGAAGATGGGGAAGCAGCGGTCCCAGTTGATCCAGTCGGTGTCCTCCCACAGGAGCAGGCCAAACAGGTAGTCGCCCTGGGGGGTGAAGACGATGCCGATGTCGGAGCGGGTATCGCCAACCCAGCCGTGTTTGTGGGCGATGGGCACCTCCGGCGGCACACTGGCCCCGATGACGCTGCGCACGGGGTTGGTCTTCAGCCATTCTAACATCTCGCAGCAATCCTCGGCGGTGAGGTTGTCATAAGCTTCCAGCAGCTTGCCCTCGCCCTGGCAGCCCCGGTAGATCGCCTCCCACAGCACGGCCAGGTCGGCTAGCCGGGTCTGCATCATGGGATCGGGATGGGTGTCAATGGCGGCCTCGTCGGGCGGCACTTTCACCTCGGGCAGTTCTGGCTTGGAAATGGGCGGCCAATGCACCCCGCCCTCGACATAATATGGCTGGCGCATGAAGGTGCGAGCCAGGCCCAGGTCGCGGAAAGTCTCATTCACCAGCTTCACTCCCTCCGTTGCGTCTCCTCCGCCGATGCCCATGAGTACCAGGTTGGAGGCGGCGTTGTTGCTCTCGGAGATCATGTAGGAGACGCTGAGCTGGATATCTTCGGGCAGGTCGCCGTCCCAGACGCGATAGGCGGTGACCAGGATGCCGGCCTTGAGCAGGCTCATTCCGGAGTACACCACGTGGACATTGTGGGTGAGTTCCTCGCCAGTGGAAAGATTCTTGACATAAAGTCCTGTAATACCGCTGAAATCGCTGCTGATGTCGAGTAGCAGTGGCTTGAGATCGGCCAAGGTGAGGGGATCGGGGGCCGTCTCGGTGATGGTCAGCGAGATGGGCTCAGTTGCATCGGAGGCCAGGGCGGTGGTGATGGCCCTCA
>CAZXVW010000073.1:0-3065 GCA_964644025.1 uncultured Solibacteraceae bacterium
CGCCCAGTCCTTTCGAAAGGCAAAACATCACCGTGTCGACCTTTTCGCAGATCTGGTTCACCGGCAGGCCGAGGTACTCGGCGGCGTTGAAGATGCGGGCGCCGTCCAGGTGCACTTTCAGGCCAAGGGCGTGCGCCTCGTCGCAGATCTCGTCGATCACCTCCTTGGGCGTCACCGTGCCGCCGGCCATGTTGTGCGTGTTTTCCAGTTCGATCAGGCCGGTGGGCGCCCAATGCGGTCCCAAGGGTTTCACCGCCGGGCGAATGTGGTCCCAGCGCAGGATGCCACCGGGGGCCGCAACCGGCCGGGCGACGCAGCCGGAGAACCAGGCCATCATGGCCAGCTCGTAGTTAAAGACGTGGGAGCGCGCTTCGCAGATCACCTCCTGGCCGTGAGTGGTGTGGATCTTCACGGCGATGGTGTTGCCCATCGTTCCGGTGGGCACGAACAGGCCCGCTTGCTTTCCGAAGATCTCGGCGGCGCGCTCCTCCAGGCGGTTCACGGTGGGGTCTTCGCCATAGACGTCGTCGCCGACGTCGGCCTCGGCCATGGCGCGGCGCATCTCGGGGGTAGGCCGCGTTACGGTATCACTGCGCAAGTCAACTACGGGTTCCGGTCCGCTCATGTTGTCAGAAACTCCTGAAATACTTCATTGGACAGCAGGAGGCCCCTGGCGGTCAATCGCAGACGGTCGCCGGCGCGCTCGAGCAGGCCCTCTTCGAGGAACCGCGCAATCGTCGTCCGATACCGTTCCCATTCTTCCGGTTTCAGAGTGATGCCCCCGGTGAGCCGCAGTCCCAGGAAGAAGCGTTCCTCAGCCCGATTCGCCGGCGTCTGCCCCACCGTGGCGGGTAGACGCCGCCGCCAGCGGTCGAGGTAGTCCTGGGCCGTCTCGGCGTTCCAGTAGCGCAGGCGGCCGTCGAACGAGTGCGCGCCGGCGCCGAAGCCGGCGTACGGCTCCAGCCGCCAGTACTTCAGGTTGTGCCGGGACTCGTATCCGGGCCGCGCGAAATTGGAGATTTCGTAGCGGCGGATTCCGGCTGCGGCCAGGCGCTCGACGGCCTGTTCGTACAGTTCCGCGATCACGTCCTCGGAAGGAACTTCCCGCGCGTGGTAACGCGTCCCGCCCGCCAGCAGTTCGCGGCCCAACCGGCTCCGGGAATCGACTTCGAGCATATAGACGGAGACGTGGTCCACGCCGAGCTTTTCGATCCAGTCGAGCGATACGGACCAGCTCGCGGTCGTCTGGCCGGGGAGCCCGGCGATGAGGTCGACGTTGATGCGGGTGATTCCGGCCCGGCGCAGTTCGTCGATATCGGCGGCCACGGTTTCCGGCGCGTATTTTCGTCCGGTCGGGATGATTTCTCCGGGCACGAAAGATTGCACGCCGAGGCTCGCGCGCGTGATGCCGGAAGCGGCCCACAGCCGGGCGCGCTCGCGTCCGATTTCCCCGGGAGCGGCTTCGATGGTGGCTTCGATCCAGGGCCGCCCGGGGACGCCGTCCAGCAGGCGGCGCAGTGCTTCCGGCGTCATCCGGTTCGGGGAACCTCCGCCCAGGTAAACCGTCTCGGGGCGCCAGCGCCAGGCGTACGCCGCGATCTCATCGAGCAGGGCCTCAACATATTCCCGCTCCAGTTCCGCCGGCTGGGGGCCGGAGGCGAAATTACAGTACGTGCACTTCCGGCTGCAAAACGGATAGGAGATATAGACGCCGGGCATGGCGGACTGGCGGTTTCTGATTTCCGGTTCTCGCCGGCCGGGGCACAGTCGCCTGGCCGGCCATCACTTTGAAAGTAGCAAACCCGCGGGCCGGAGCGCGCACCGCGCAGCAACTTTTGCGCCCTTGGCATCATCTGTTAGGCTTGGACCTGCGGATGGAACCAGCCAGTATCCCTCACAGCGAACTCCCCGGCGCTTCGAAGCTGTTCACGGACTTCCTGTACCGGTTCGACCGCGTGGAGAGGTTTTACGGCGGCAATCCGGCGGAACCCGAATCCTATACCAGGGCAGCCCGGGAAATCGATTTCCCCGCGGCGCGCCGGGCAGCCCTGACCGGGGCGCTACGGGAGCAGAACGGCGACAGCCCGGCCCTTGAATTGCTCGCCCGGGAAGGCACGGTCGTCGTGGCCACGGGGCAACAGGTGGGCCTGTTCACCGGGCCGTGCTATACGCTGTACAAGGCGCTGACGGCGGTGAAGCTGGCGCGGCGGTTGAGCGCTTCGGGCGTGGCCGCCGTTCCGGTCTTCTGGATGGCGACCGAAGATCACGACGCCGAAGAGGTGAACCATTGCTGGCTGTTCGACCAGTCGCGACAGCCGGTAGCGCTTCGGGTGGAGACGAGCGGCTTCCGCCAGCGGCCCGCCGGGGAGATTCCGCTGGCGAGTCCGCCGCTCGAGGCGCTGCGTCGCTTGCTGGCTCCTTTCCCTCACGGTGAGGAGATCGCGGTGCTCGCCGAGGCTTGCTACGCGCCGGGGCAAACGCTTGGTGCGGCGTTCGGCGATCTGCTGCGGCGGCTGCTGGCTCCTTACGGGGTGTTGTTCCTCGACCCGTTGCGGCCAGCGGTCCGGGCCATCGCGAAGCCGCTGTTGCGGGAAGCGTTGGCTGCCAGCGATGCACTCACGCGGATGCTGCTCGACCGGAACCGGGAACTGGAGAGCGCGGGTTACCACGCGCAGGTTCACGTGACGCCGCAGCGGTCCTTGTTCTTCCTGCTCAGCGGCGGCCGCAGGCTTGCCTTGCGCAAATTGGGGGACGGTTTTCAAGCGGGTGACACCCGGCTCTCGGAACCTGAACTGGCTGACCAGGCGGAGCAACTTTCCCCGAACGCGCTGTTGCGTCCGGTGATGCAAGATTTCCTGCTGCCCACGGCGGCCACGGTGGCCGGGCCGGGCGAGATCGCCTATTACGCGCAATCGCAAGTGCTGTATCGCGCGCTGCTGGGGCGGATGCCGGTGACGGCGCCGCGAGCGAGCTTTACGCTGGTGGATGCCCGGGCCGCCAAACTGATGAAACGGTACGGGCTGTCGCTTGATGCATTTTTCGGCGGGCTGGAACCGCTGCGCGAG
>CAZXVW010000073.1:3165-17953 GCA_964644025.1 uncultured Solibacteraceae bacterium
CACCTGCAGGAGCGTTTCTACACGATACTCCCGTTTCTGGCGCAGCACGGCCTTGATTTCGTGGGCCGGCTTTACGAGAATGTCCGTTTGGAATGCCCGGACCACTTGCTGCTGGTGGCCTGAGGCTTCCAGGGGTTTCTTATGTACATCAATACGGTGAAGCAAGCGCTGGCCGAGGGCAAGGTGCAATACGGATGCGCATTCAACACGCTGCGCCTTCCCGAGGTCGTGCGGATCCTGGCGGCGGCCGGATTCAACTATACCTATATCGATGCCGAGCACGGAAACTTCGGCATCGAATCGATCAACGCAATCTGCCGGGCGGCGAAGGACGCGGGATTGTGCCCGCTGGTTCGCGTGGCGGATCTGCAGTATTCGCTGGTGGCCCGGGCGCTGGACAACGGGGCGGCGGGGATCATCTTCCCCCGGGTGGAGTCACCGGAGCTGCTGCAGCGGGCGGTAAGCTGGACCAAGTTCCCGCCGGTGGGAGTGCGGGGTTTCGGGCTCGGTCCGCCCCAGATGAACTACGAGCCGGGGACGATCGGCGAGATCGCTGAACACACGAATGCCAACACGCTGGTGGTGTTGCAAATTGAGACGGCGCTGGCGGTGGAACGCCGCGACGAACTGCTTACCGTGCCGGGGGTGGACGTGGTGATGGTGGGCCCGGTGGACCTGTCGATTTCGCTCGGCGTGCCTGGCGACTTCTTCAACCCGAAGATGGTCGAGGCTATCGGAAAGATCCGTGACGCCTGCCTCGAGCACGGCGTGACGCCCGGGATCCAGACGCGCCCGCTGGAGCTGGCGCGGTACTGGAAGGAGCGTGGCATGCGGTTCATCGGCTGCGGAGCCGAAACGGGCATGCTGATGCAAGGGGCCAAGGCCATCGTCGAGGGGCTGAGCGAGTAAGAGCAGGGGCGGGCCGCGGGGTCCACTGCACGGTATCAGCAAGCCCCGCTTGTCTGGAAATCCCCCACACCGATATGCTAGGGACTTCGCGCGCCGAAGGCTGCGCAGGGTCCCGGAGCAATAATGGCCGCTTTCGGTTTTCTCGACTGGCTGTGGATCGGCCTTTACCTGTTCATCATGGTCGGCGCCGGTGCGCTCTTCTACCGGCTGGGGAAAAGGAGCGAATCCGATTTTTTCCTGGCCGGCCGGGGCCTGCCGTGGTGGCTGCCGGCGGCCTCGGTGTACGCCACGCACACGGCCACCGACACGCCGATGTGGATGAGCGGCGTCATCTACCGCTACGGGCTGGTCGGCATCTGGTACAGCTTTTTTTCGGCCTGGTGCGCCATCAGCGCCTTCGTTTCCACGCGCATCTTCCGGCGCTCACTCGCCTACACCCAGGCCGAGTGGAACACGGTCCGTTTCGAGGGATTGGGGGCGGAGCTGCTGCGCGGCTGGATGTCCGGCTTCCAGGTTTTCATGTGCATGTTCATGCTGGGCTGGGTCGGCATCGCAATGGGCAAGGTTTGCCAGTACGTATTTGGCTGGCCGACCTGGGTGGGTCTGGTGTCGTTCTCCTGTCTCTGCGCGATCTACGTGATGGCGGCGGGCTACTGGGGTGTCATTATGGCGGACTTCCTGCAAGGCGTCATCGCTTTTTCCGTCATCCTGCTGGTGTCGATGTGGGGCGTGGTGGCCGCTGGCGGGCCGGGTGCGATTGTCGCGAAGCTGACCCAAATGGGCGAGGCGGCCCGACTGAATCCGTTCGCCTTCACCGGCTGGTTCAGCGGCGAGTTCCCCATCGCCTGGTTCGTCACCATGATGGTGATCGCCGTACTGGGCGGCTTCGGTATGGGAACCTCGATTGACTGGTACGTGGAGGCGCAGCGCATCCAGAGCGCAAGGACCGTGCGCGACGCCAGCTACTCGATCTGGTGGGGCACGGCGCTGGTCCTGATGCGGAACTCGGTATGGGCGGTCGCGATTCTTGGCTTCTACGTGATGTTTCCTCATATGACGCAGACCAGCGAGTACGAGATGGCCTGGTACCGGATCGGATTTGATTACCTGCCGGCCGGCATGGTCGGGTTCTTTTTCGCCGGGATCGTGGCGATTCACATCTCGACCATCTCCGCCGTGCTCAACCTCGGCGCGATGTACCTTACGCGGGACCTGTACCTGCATTACTGGAAACGCGAAGCTTCCGAGAAGGAACTGGTGGTAGTGGGGCGCCTGGCCACGCTGCTGCTGCTGGTGGGCTCGTTTTTCTACGGGCTGATGATGGAGGAGATCACCGAGTGGCTGATCTTCGCGCTATGGATCATGGCCGCCGGTATCTGGCTACCGAACATCCTGCAAGTGGTCTGGTGGCGGTTCAACGCCTGGGGATATCTTTCCTCGTGGATCGCCAACCTTGGGTTAAGCTGGCTGGTAGTATGGGTGCTTCCCAATTACGGAATTCTTCCGGCGCTGCCCGATTACCAGCAGTTCTGGATACTGATGGTCCTCGGCGCGTTGATCTACATCCCGGTGACCTTCCTGACCAAGGCGGAGAGCATGGATCACCTGGTGCATTATTACGTGATGTCGCGCCCGATCGGCTGGTGGGGCCCGGTGCGGCGGGAGGCCGCGCGGCGCGGGTTGCTGGCCTCCATCCCGGCGAGCGGGTAAGAGAGTGGGGAAGCGAACAATGGCCATCATCCGGAGGAATTGGACACCGAGCGACGCCGACGAGTGGACGAAGGAAGACTGGTATGTCATCGTGATCTCGCCGCTGGCCTACGCGGCTCTGACCGTCGGGGTGGCTCTCAGCCTGCTGCTGATTCCCGCCGGTTACGTGGTCCTGGGCGCCGGCATCGTGCTGACCCTGGTGATGCACTGGATCGCCGACCCCAAACTCAAGGTGATCTCCGGGGAATACGAGAAGCGCCAGCGGGAGTACCTGAAGGAACTGGAGCGCAAGGCGCGCTGGGAGGAAAACAATGGATAAAGGATTCGCGATGGTGATCGGGATGACGATCGCCTACGTGGCTTCGTTTCTGGGCCTGCTGCTGGCGTGGCGCTCCTACCGGAAGCACCGGAAGGAGAAGCAGAAATGAGCTGGCTGGCGCTGGCCCGCCAAACGCATCCCATCGGCAGTCCGATTCTGGGCATTATTATCCCGGGAGTGGTGCTGCTGGCGTCCTGCTGGGTGACGTGGGCCTTGTACAAGCACTTCGCCAAGTGAGCGGAATGATCGCTTTTTCTGCTGTCTGCTGAGCATCGGAACAGAGGTCCCGCCCGGCCCCGGGGAGGCTGCTAACGCTGCTTAGCGGCTTCCAGGCGGGCCTGGGCGCGGTGCATGGCGTTCAGGGCGCGGGCGATGTCGATGTTCTTCTCGGCCGGGTTCCGCAGCCGTTCCTCGGCTCGCTGGAGCGCCCGGCGGGCGCGCTCCAGGTCGATTTCTTCGGCCTGCTCAGCCCGGTCGGCCAGCACTCGCACGTGATGCGGCTGAACTTCGAGAAAGCCGCCGGATACGACCAGGGTCTTCCGGCCGCCGCCGGCGGTGGTGAACCACAGCGGCCCGGTGCCGAGGGCGGCCAGCAGGGGAGAATGCTGGGGAAGAATTCCGACGTAGCCGTTGGCGGCCGGAATTTCAGCCTCGGTGACGCGCTCGCGCACCAGCAACCGGTCCGGCGTGGCGATCTCGAGCTGGAACGTCTCGTCCATTTCCTTCTCAGACATTGACGCTCTTGAGCCGCTCGGCTTCTTCGAGCACATCGTCGATGGTCCCTTGCATATAGAAAGCCTGCTCGGGAATCTCGTCGTGTTTGCCTTCCACGATCTCCTTGAACCCGCGGATGGTGTCCTTCAGTTCCACGTACTTGCCCTCGCGGCCGGTGAACTGCGAAGCCACGTGGAACGGCTGGGAAAGGAACCGCTGGATCTTGCGCGCCCGGGCCACGGTGAGCTTGTCTTCATCGGAGAGTTCATCGATGCCCAGGATGGCGATGATGTCTTGCAGGTCCTTGTAGCGCTGGAGGATCTGTTTGACCTGTTGGGCGGTATCGTAATGCTCATCGCCCACGATGCGCGGGTCGAGAATCCGGGAAGTGGAGGCCAGCGGATCGACCGCCGGGTAGATGCCCAGCTCGACAATGGCCCGCGAGAGCTGCGTGGTGGCATCCAGGTGGGCGAAGGTGGTGGCCGGGGCCGGGTCCGTGTAGTCGTCCGCCGGCACATAAATCGCCTGGACCGAGGTAATGGAGCCGGACTTGGTGGAGGTGATCCGTTCCTGCAGCTCGCCCATCTCGGTGGCCAGGTTCGGCTGGTAGCCGACGGCTGAGGGCATCCGGCCCAGCAAGGCGGAGACTTCCGAGCCGGCCTGAGTGAAGCGGAAGATATTGTCAATGAACAGGAGCACGTCCTGGTGTTCTTCGTCCCGGAAGTACTCGGCGACGGTGAGGCCGGACAGACCCACCCGGAGACGGGCGCCGGGCGGTTCGGTCATTTGCCCGTAAATGAGAGCTACCTTGGACTTCCGCCAGTCCTTCGGATCGAGAATCCCCGATTCCTGCATCTCGAGCCAAAGATCATTGCCCTCGCGGGTGCGCTCGCCGACGCCGGAGAAAACGGAGACCCCGCCGTGCTTCAAGGCGATGTTGTGGATCATCTCCATGATGATGACGGTCTTGCCGACGCCCGCGCCGCCGAACAGGCCGATCTTCCCGCCGCGCAGATAGGGCTCGAGCAGATCGATCACCTTCACCCCGGTCTCCAGCATTCGCAGCTCGGTGGACTGCTCCTCGAGGCTGGGCGCCGGGCGGTGGATCGGGTACCTCTTTTCGGTCTCCACCGGGCCCATGTGGTCCACGGGCTCCCCGAGCACATTCAACACGCGTCCGAGCGTCTGCTTGCCCACCGGGACGGTAATGGGCCCGCCGAGGCTCACGGCCTTCATTCCGCGGACCAGTCCGTCGGTCGGTTTCAAAGCGATGGTGCGGACCCGGCCGCCGCCCAGGTGCTGGGCCACTTCGACAACGATGTCAATCGGCTCGGGCACGGTGTAGCCTTCACTGGTGATCCGCACCGCGGTGTAAATGACGGGGACGTCCCCCTCGGGGAACTGGATATCCACGGCCGGTCCGGCCACCTGGATCACTTTCCCGACGGCGGTTTCTGTTGCAGTTTCCATAAAACCCTCATCCGGCTGACGAACGGGCCCCGCTGTTCACTCCAGGCTGGAAGCTCCGCTCACCACCTCAATAATCTCCCGGGTGATGCTGGCCTGGCGGACCCGGTTCATGTGCAGCGTCAATTTGTCGATCAGCTCCCCCGCGTTCGTCGTAGCGGCGTCCATGGCCGTCATCCGGGCCGCGTACTCGGCGGCGGTCGACTCCAGCAACGCATGATGAACGGCCACCTCCACGTAGCGGGGCAACAGCAGCCCCAGCAGCTCGGCCGGGGGCTGCTCGAAAATGTATTCCGTCCGTGTCTCCAGCTTGCCGGCCGGCAGCTCGATCGGCAAAATTCGCGTCACCGTCAGCTTCTGCGACAGGACGCTCTTGAACTCGTTGTAAAGTATGTAGACGGCGTCGACTTCCTCGCGCCGGTACCGGTCCATGACCGCGGTGGCGATCGGCGCCACTTCCTCGTGGGTGGCGCGCGCCGCCAGCCCGATATGCTCGCCGACGATGGCGGCCCCGTGCTTGCGGAAAAAGTCACGCCCCTTGCGGCCGATGCATTCCATTTCCACGGTGGCCGAGGCGTGACCGGCCAGAAACTGCTGGGCCGCCTTGATCAGGTTCGCATTGAAGGCCCCGGCCAGGCCCCGGTCCGAGGTAAACAGCAGCAACTGGATCCGCTTCTCCGGCCGTTTGGCGAGCAGCGTATGAGCCGCCGCCGACTCGTCGCGGGGCAGCGACGCAGCCACGCTGGCCACCAGCTCCCCCAGGATGCGCGCGTAGGGGCGCGCCAGCAGCACACGATCCTGCGCCCGGCGCAGCCTGGCCGCCGACACCATCTTCATGGCCTTGGTGACCTGTTGCGTGTTTTTCACCGTGCGGATGCGCCGGCGGATGTCGATCAGGCTGGGCATCGGGTCACTTTCCGGTTCGAGCCTGCTGTTCGGCGAGGAAACGCTGCTTGAATTCCTTCACCACCTCGTGCATTTTGTTTCTGAGTTCGTCGTCGAGCACCTTTTGTTCGCGGATACGAGTCAACACGTCCGCGTGAGCGTTGTCGACGAACCGGTAAAGTTCCTTTTCGAACTCCCCGCAGGCCTCGACGGGAAGATCGTCCAGGTAAGCATTGGTCCCGGCGAAGATGATGAGCACCTGCTTTTCCACCGGCAGCGGCTCGAACTGCTTCTGCTTCAGGATCTCGGTGAGCCGGCGGCCGCGATTCAATTGCGCCTGGGAAGCTTTGTCCAGCTCGGAGCCAAACTGGGCGAACGCCGCCAGCTCCCGGTACTGGGCCAGCTCCAGGCGGAGCGAGCCGGCCACCTGGCGCATGGCTTTCACCTGCGCACTGCCTCCGACGCGGCTGACCGACAGGCCCACGTTGATCGCCGGGCGGATATTGGCGTTGAACAGGTCGGCCTCCAGGTAGATCTGGCCGTCGGTGATCGAGATGACATTGGTCGGAATGTAGGCCGAAACGTCACCGGCCTGGGTCTCGATGAACGGCAGTGCGGTCAGAGAGCCCCCACCGTTGGCCTCGTTGAGCTTAGCGGCGCGTTCCAGCAAGCGGCTGTGCAGGTAGAAGACATCGCCGGGGTATGCCTCGCGGCCCGGAGGACGGCGCAGCAGCAGGGAGATCTCGCGGTAAGCCGCCGCGTGCTTAGAGAGATCGTCGTAGATGCAAAGAGCGTGCCGGCCGCGATCACGGAAGTACTCGCCCATCGCGCAACCGGCGTAAGGGGCGATGTATTGCATCGGCGCGGCCACTGAAGCGGAGGCGGAAACCACGATGGTGTAGTCCATGGCGCCGTAATCCTCCAGCGTCTTGATGACTTGCGCGACGGTGGAGCGTTTCTGCCCGATGGCCACGTAAACGCAAATGACGTCGCCGCCCTTCTGGTTGATGATGGTGTCCAGGGCAATGGCGGTCTTGCCGGTCTGGCGGTCGCCGATGATCAGTTCGCGCTGGCCGCGGCCGATGGGGATCATCGAATCGATGGCTTTGAGCCCTGTCTGGAGGGGTTCCTTCACCGGTAGCCGTTCCACGACCCCGGGGGCCAGGCGCTCGACCGGGTTGTAGTGGTCCGTCACCACGGGCCCTTTGCCGTCCAGCGGTTCCCCGAGCGAATTGACCACCCGCCCGACCAGCGCTTCTCCCACCGGCACGGACATGATCCGGCCCGTGCGCTTTACCTGGTCGCCTTCCCGGATCTCCTCAAAGTCGCCCAGCAACACTGCGCCCACCTGGTCTTCTTCCAGGTTCAATGCCAGGCCGACGACGCCGTGAGGAAAATCGAGCAACTCGCCGGCCATGGCGTTCTCCAGCCCGTGGATGCGGGCGATGCCGTCGCCGACCGAGATCACCGAACCGACCTCGGCCACGCTGACCGCACCCTCATAGTTCTTGATTTCCTCGCGCAGCACGCGAGCGATTTCGTCTGCTCGAATCTGAGCCATAAGCGTTTCCTATTCCACCAGCCGCCGGCCGAGCGTCTCCAACTGCCCGCGGAGGGAGCCGTCAAAGATGGTGGAGCCCACCTGGACAATCGCCCCGCCGAGCAGATCTTCTTCCACTTCGAATTCACACCGGACCTGTTTGCCGGTAAGCTGCGAGATCTGGCGGGAAAGCCGCATCCTTTGCGCCTCGCCCAGTTCGCCGGCCGAGGTTACACTCGCCCGAACAATGCCCAGGCGTTCATCCAGCAGATCCTCCAGCGCCTGCCGGATCTCGCCGAGCAGGCCGATGCGGCGGTGGTCGATGACCACGCTAAGGAAGTCCCGGATCAGCACCGCCACGCCCAGGGATTCCGCCAGCCGGGAGACCACGGCCCGTTTCCGCGCCGGCGGCACGGACGGATTCAGCAAGACGGTCCGCAAATCGGGAGCCTGGGCCAGCAGGAATTCGAACTCCGACAACTGCCGCACCGCCTCCCGCGGTTCCAGCCCTGCCGCCGGATCCAGCACGATGTCGGCGAGGGCGCGGGCGTATTGATTTGCCACGGCCTGTGTCATTGCTAGTTGAGCCCCCGGGGGAGACGTCCCAACTCGTTCACAAATCGATCCATCAGCCGCCCCGCGACTTCCGGCGTCATTCGCTGGCGGATCTTTTGCCGGGCCAGCCGCAACGCCAGCTCGGAGGCATAGGCGCGCAGCTCATTGCGCGCCTGCTTGGCGGCAGAAGCGATTTCCCGCTCGGCGTTGGATTGCATCCGGGCCAGCAGCCGCTCCGTCTCATTCCGGAAACGGGCCTTCTCGGCCTCCATCTCCCGCCGGGCCGAGGCCCGCAGTTCCGCGATCTCCTCATCCAGCTTTTCCATGCGGCGCTCGATGCCGGCTACCCGCTCTTCAGCCTCTTCCTTTAGTTTCCGGGCCTCGGCCATCTCTTGCCGGATGTTTTCCGTGCGGGAGCGGAAAAACTTGCCGCCTGCTTTCTTGAGTCCCCAGCCCAACGCGCCGACCAGGATGACGAAGTTTACCGTTTTCCAGAACGTCTCGTGCTGCCCGCCGGCTTCTTCCGCGCCGGAGCTGGTGTGCTCGGCGGCCGCCAGCAGGATGCCCGGCAGCACGATCAACAACAGCAGGCGCGATAATCGGCTTCTCAACTGGCCCTCCTTTCCAGCAGCGCAGTGGTGATCTGCTCGGCCAGAGCCTCGCTATCCGCCTCAAGTGCCTGCCGGGCCTGCTCGGCCTCGGTGGCGAGCCGGGCCTTGGCTTCATCGATCAAGGCCGCGGTTCTCTTCCGCGCGGCGGCAAGCGCGGTCCTCTGTTCCTGCCGTAACCGCTCCCGGGCCTGTTCCTGCTCCCGGGCAATCTCGGCCCGAACCCTCCGGAGGGCCTCCTCGTATTCCGCCGTCCTCTGCTCGGCCCGGGTCATGCTTTCTGCGGCGGCGCGGCGCGCCCCCTCGGTGGCTTGCCACCGCTGGCCGAGCACGCGGTCCAACGGCCGGTACAGCACCAGCTTGAGATAAAAATGAAGCACAAAGAAAAGGATGAAGGTGGGTAGGGCTTTTAGCAGCAGCCCGCCGAGAGCGTCAAGTACCGCGTCCATGTGGCCTAGCCGGGAGACTTTCTTGAGAAATCAAAAAGTGAAATGCTGCTCAAGAATTATAGAGGCTTCAAACCGGCTAACGTAGCACACAGGATGCGGCAAACGCAACCGCAGCAGAAATCCGTAGCAGGAAGCCGCAGGCCAGGTTGGCCGGCCACCGAAACAGACTGCGTTCGCCGCGGCTTCGGAGACCGCAGGCGGCTCCCGGCGCTAAAGCGCCGTCAAATCAGAGTGAAGTAAAGTAGTGTCATGCCGGTGCGCTTCTGGATTCTCAAGCTAGTGCTCGGGCTGATGTGTGTCGGGTTTGCGCACTTTTGGGGAAGGTCGCTGGGGAGGAGGCGGCCGCCCGCGGGACGCTATACGGGAAGAACGGGCTGGGCGGTGCGGACCGTAGTGGCGGCAGCCGCGTTGCAGTGGGGACCGGGATCAGCCCTGTTGTCAGCGGTGTTCTATGCACTGGCGCTGGCCTCCGGCGCCGCGGGCTTCTTTCTGGCCCGTCGGGCCAAGGAACCGGAGGAGGAGAACCTTACCCGGGAGATCTTTCCCGGCGAGTGAGCCGGTAGCGTCAACGGCCAGCCGGGGCCCCGGGGACTTCGGCCGCGCCGGCCAGGCGAGCCAGTTGCCTGGCGTTGGCGATGGCGTGGCCGTGAAAGTCGTTGTTGAAATAGGCATAGACGGTTCGGCCTTCCCGGAGCCAGCCCCGGATGCGCTCCGCCCACGGCCGTAACTGTGCTTCCGAGTACCGCGAGGCGAACAACTGGCCGGGGCCGTGAAAGCGCAGGTAAACAAACTCCGCCGTGGGCACGCACGGCGCCTGCGGATAGCGCTCGGACTGCGCGATCACCAGCGCGGCGCCGAACTCGTGTAACGCCTCGAGCACATCCGGGCTGAACCAGCTCGCGTGGCGGAACTCGAAGGCCAGCCTGGCGCGGGTGAGTTCCCCACTGAGGCGTAAGAAGTGGTTGAGAAGATCCATTCTCTCCTTGAACGAGGGCGGGAACTGCAGCAGGATCGGCCCCAGCCGCTTTTCCAACACCGCGGCGCGCTCCAGGAAGGTCTGCCACGCTTCCTCCACGCCCTCCAGCCGCTTGATATGCGTGATGAAACGGCTGGCCTTCACTGCGAACAGGAAGTCCCCGGGCACCAGCGCGGCCCAGTTCTGGTACGTCGTGGTTTTCGGCAGGTGATAGAAGGAATAGTTGATCTCGGTGGTCGAGAAGTGCCGGGAGTAATATCGAAGAAACTCCTTTTGCTTTAGATCCTCCGGATAAAAGCTGCCCCGCCAGTCGGCGTAAGTCCACCCCGAGGTCCCGATCCGCAGTTCCCCGGTCTTCGCCATGGCCTCGGCCCGCCCGTTCTAGTTTCTGATACCACAATCCGGGGACGGAAGGAAAGGGCGGCGCGGCCGCGCGCGCCAAACGCGGCCCGCTCACGATGTTCTCACTAGTTGTACGCCGGCTTCACGCTGTACGGCTCCGTCTTGCCGAACTTCAACTCGTAGATTCGCCGGTGCGTCTGCCGGGCGGCGCGCACCAAGTTCGGGTACGGAAGGTCGATCACGTTGAGGAAGCCGTAGTTGAGGCGTTCCTCGTCACTGGGCCGGCCGGTCGGAAGGTCATCCACCATTTGGAACCAGTGCGTGCCCACGATGTAAGGGCTTGCTGCGGCGTTCTCCACGTAATAGCGGTAAGCTTTACCCCGTTCGGCGTGACTGCGCACCTTGTGGCCGTAGTAGAACAGGCCCTGCAGGCCGCGGCCCGGCGTGGCGGCGGTGAACTCGCCGATGAGGACCGGCTTGCCGGAGAGCTCTGCATAATGGCGAACCGTTTCCGCCTCCGGCGCGAACTCGCGCGAGTAAATGTTGATGCTGAAAACGTCAAACATCCGGCTCATCTTGATCCACTCGTCCTCAGGGCGGCCGGCGAAGCGGATGCCCAGAACAAGGTGGTGGGGGTCATGCCGGCGGACGGCCCTCGTCACCACCTCCAGGTAGCGGCGGGCGCAGGTGAACAAGAACTCGCGCTTGATCTCCTCTTGCCGCTCGGGGTTGGCGGCCAGCAGCGCCTTCAGTCTCTCCTTGGTCGCGGAAGGCTCGGGATCGGCCAGCAGCGTGTCCGCCCAGGACCGCAAGGCGCCAAAGGGCCGGGCCCAGTGCGGTTCGTTCCCGATAAACCAGCCGATCAGGTTGGGGTCGTCCTTGAGAGGGGCGCACTGGCGGCGCGCGGCGGCGTCCACGTTGGTCTCGAATTCTTCGGAGAAGACATCGGGAAAATCGTATGGGAACGGGAACCGCTTCCTGGTGGTCCAGCCGGAGAGGGGCAGCACGTAAGCCATGCCGCTGTCCACCGCCAGCTCCCGGTCGGACCAGTTGCCGATGGTGTTGAAGCCCCAGCTTTTCAGACGGGCGATCGTGTGCGCCGTCCATTCTTCCTGCCAGTTGTCTCCGAACCGCCGCATGATGTTCGCCACGTAAAAACTCACGTCACGGTGCGGCGTCAGCCAGGCCTCGCCCGGCGGGGGGAGTTGCTCGAACAGATACTCGCGGCCGGTTACCGTGGTAGCGAAGCTGCCTTGCCGGTAACCGGCCAGATCCATCCCGGTGGAGAAGAACGGATGGCCGTGCGGATCGACCAGCACCCAGCGGCCGTCGATCTTCTCGGTCCGAAAGAAGCCGGTGGCGCGGAGGGTGCGGCTGCAATCCCCGCCGAGCGGGCAGAAGGGATATTCGGCATCTTCGAGGCGGTCGCGGTCCCACAGCCGGCGGAGTTGCTGGTCGTTGTGCGCCTTGTGCGGCCAGTTTTCGGGGATCCACTGGCCGTAACGATCGATGAGCGGTTTCTTGTCCAGAATGTCGTCTTCAGGCACGTCTTCGCGCAAGGTGAAGTTGTAAACAGTGAACTGGGACGGCTGGCTGGGATAGCGCATCCGGAAGACGATCTCCTCCACGTGATCGAAGGTGAACAGCCGCTGCGGCCAGACCTTGTAGCCGCGGGGCGTCAGGGGCGTCATCGTGCGGGTCTGCACGAACGCGTCGAACGGAATCACCCCGTAGATCCGGATTCCCGGGAGCGGTTCGGTGATGAAGAACTTCGTCGTCTCCCCATTCGAGAACCCGATGGCCACCGTCTCCTGGCTGGTTGCCAGGAACGTGTATTGAGCTGACCGGTAGCGCGACCAGTCGGTGGGCCATCCCAGGCGGCGAAGAGGAATTCTGACCTCGGGTTCCCCCCGCGTGTAGCGGAAGGTAATGGTGAGGGATTTGGCTCCGGGGTCGAAGAAAACGGCGGCGTTGTCGAGCTGGAACTGCTTCAGATCGGACCGTTCGAGATTGGCCAGGAGATTTCTCTCGCCGTGAAGGCCTGCCGCTGAGCCACACAGGACGGCGGCGATTAGGAAGGCGAATCGCGCGGTGCTCATTTGCTACAAGTATACGTAGCGGGCCGGTCCCGGCTACAAGGGCGGACCGCCGCGCTATGCTGGAGAACACGAGGTGCGCCATGAAGATCTGGATCCGTTCGACACTGCTTCTCGTCTTGCTGGTGGGGGCGGCACGCGCCGCTGACTATTACGTGGACAGCCAGTTCGGCGATGATTCCCAGAACGGGACTTCTCCCGCCACTGCATGGAAGAGCCTGGAACGGGTGAACCAGGAAGTTTTTCATCCGGGCGACCGGATCCTGTTCAAGTCCGGCACGCGTTACGAGGGTCAGTTGAAACCGCAAGGCTCCGGCGCGGCCGGCCGCCCGATCGTAATCGACCAGTACGAGGACGGCGTCAAGCCCCGCATCGACGGCGGGGGAGTGATGCCGGCGGCGCTGTACCTGTACAACGTCGAGTATTGGGAGGTGAACAACCTGGAAATCACCAACCATGGCGACCAGCGGGAGCCGCACCGGTGTGGCGTCTACCTCCACTTGCAGGACTTCGGCACGGCGCACCACATTCACCTGCGCAACCTCGATGTTCATGACGTCAACGGAAGCCTGGTGAAGCAGGAAGGGGCCGGCTACGGAATTCTGTGGCACAACGAGGGCTGGCAGAACAAGTCGCGGTTCGACGGCCTGCTGATCGAGAACTGCCACCTGTGGCGCTGTGAACGCAACGGCATTCTTGGCCACAGCGCCTACTGGAAGCGCCAGGACTGGTATCCGAGTCTCCACGTGGTGATCCGCGGCAACCTGCTGGAGCAGATTCCGGGTGATGGGATTGTGCCGATCGGTTGTGACGGCGCGCTGGTCGAATACAACGTGATGCGGGACTGCCCGCGCCTGCTGCCCGAAGGGGATGCGGCCGCCGGGATCTGGCCCTGGAGCTCGGACAACACGGTGATCCAGTACAACGAGGTGAGCGATCACAAGGCGCCGTGGGACGCCCAGGGTTTCGACGCGGACTGGAACTGCCGGAATACCTTGATTCAGTACAACTACAGCCACGACAACGAAGGCGGCTTCCTGCTGGTGTGCACCAACGGCCAGATCGGCTTGCCGGCCAACGTGGGCAACGTGGACAGCGTCATCCGTTATAACGTGAGTATCAACGACGGCCTCCGCGCGGTGGGCAAGCACGCCGGCGTCTCGCCGATATTCCATATCAGCGGCCCGGTGAAGAATACGAAGATTTACAACAACGTGATCTACGTCAACCGGAAGCCGCCCGGAAACATCGACCGGACGCTGCTGAAGATGAACAACTGGGGCGGCCCCTGGCCGGAAGATACCTGGTTCGCCAACAACATCTTCTACACGGAGGAGTGGGCCACGTATGATTACGGCCAGGCGCTGAACACCGTCTTCGAGAACAACCTCTACTGGGGAGAGCATCGCAACGCGCCGGCCGACGCGCGCGCCATTCGCGAAGATCCCCAGCTCCTTCATCCCCCGGTGATCCCGGCCGGCCTTCAGGCGCTGCTGGGCTGCCGGCTGCGCCCCGGCTCACCGGGCATCGGCGCCGGAGTTCGGATAGAGAACAGCGGAGGACGTGATTTCCTGGGCGTGCCGCTCCCGCCGGACCGCCCCCCCTCGGTCGGAGCCTTCGAGGTAGTGGTGGGAACCAGCCCGCGGGGCATCACCGGCAACCGCCCGCGAGGCCGCTAGCCCGAAGTTCCAAACTCCACCAAGTGCTATCTGATTGACACTACGAGTGAAAGGTCCGAAAGGAGTTTCTCGTCTCTGGCTACAGGCCGAGCAAGCGGAAGGCTTTGGCTTGTAGCGGGGTGAGTTCAGTCAGCAGTTTAAAGCTCGCACCGGAACCGCCGGCGTTGGTGCGGCAGGTGTTGCGGCAGCGCGTGCCGAGTTCTCCTAGCAGCGTCGAGAAGCTGTGCACAGCGAGCCCGCCCGCGGTCTGGCGAAGCTGTTTCTTTCTCTTTGCCGCCGCCGATGGCTCGGCCGGCGCCGCCGGGTCGCGGCTCAGCCGGTCCCCGGGAAGTTGCTCGTCGTCGAACAGCAGCGGCGCCAGCGTCCGCCGCATGTGCCACTCGACATAGTAAGCCGGCAGACAGAGAAAGATGTGCGCCCGCACGTGGTCCGGCGTACGGTGAAAGATGGGCCGTGCCCGCAGATCGAGCCCGCAGCGCCGACACCCAGCCCAGCCCGGAATGCTCCTTCAGCTTGCCGATCTGCGTGCCGGTCAGCAT
>CAZXVW010000074.1:0-17856 GCA_964644025.1 uncultured Solibacteraceae bacterium
CGGACCGTCCCCGGCCGCCCGCGCCGAGCTTCGAAGCGGGCGTTGAAACGATCGCCTTTCCGCGAGAGCTGGCCGAAGCAGTCACGGCGTTCTGCCGCGGTCACGACACGACGCTGTTCACCGTCTTGCTGGCCGCCTTCGAGCTGCTGGCGGCCCGCTGCGCCGGCCAGACCGACGTGGTCCTCGGGACGACGAACGCCAACCGCAACCACCCGGAACTGGAGAGGCTGATCGGATTCTTCGCCGCGCCGCTCGTCATCCGTGCACAACTGTCCGGCGATCCCGCCTTCGACGAAGCGTTGGCCCGGGTCCGTCAGAGCCTGCTCGAGGCGTATGCGCACCAGCAACTGCCGTTCGCCAAGGTGGTTGAGGCGGCCCGGCCCGGCCGCGAATCCTCCTATACGCCGCTGTTCCGGGTGATGTTCAGCCTCGTGCGCTCGCTGCTGCCGGAGGCGGAGACACCGGGGCTGGAGCTGGAAGCCCTGGAGATGGGCTCCGGGTCCACCGACTTTGACCTGTTCGTCAACATCGTCGAAGAGCCGGCGGCTGCGGGTGAGACCGCGCCCCGGTTGCGCGGTCTGGCTGTTTACAGCAAGGACGTCTACAACGCGGAAACCATCCGCACGCTGCTGACCGCCTACCTGGACATTCTGGCGGCGGCTGTCGGCTCGCCCGAGACGCGGCTGTCCGAGTTCCCGTTGCCCGCGGCATTGGCGGCCGGCAAGCCCGCCCCGGAGGCCGGGCCGACCAGGCCGTTGATCGCGGTGAGCGCCACGTTCACCGCCGAGGCGGTGGAGGAAGTACTCGCGTTCTGGATGCGCGAGCTGGGCTTCGATTACCGGATCCGGTTTGCGCCATACAACCAGGTGTTCCAGCAGTTGCTGGACCCAGCCAGCCTGGTAAGGAGCAACCGGAAGGGCGTGAACCTCGTGCTGGTGCGGCTGGAGGACTGGGCCGGAGTGTCACCGGCGGCCGCCGGCCACCGGGCGCGGATCGAGGAGAATGTGGGCAGTTTTGTTGAAGCGCTCACGGCGGCGGCCGCGCGCACGCCGGCGCCGTTTCTGGTGTGCCTCTGCCCGGCAACGCCGGAGCGGCTGGCCGAGGCGGAAGAGGCGGCGTTTCTCCAGCGGATGGAGGAACGGATCGCGTCGGCGTTCGCGGCCACTGGGTCGGTTCATGTAGTCCGCTCCACCGAGTTCGCGGCGCTGTATCCGGTCCGCGATTACCATGACGCGCACGCCGAGCGGCTGGCTCACGTGCCGTACACTCCCGAGTTCTTTGCGGCGCTCGGCTCGCTGGTGGCCCGGAAGATCCATGCCATGCGGACGGCGCCTTACAAGGTGATCGCGCTCGATTGCGACAACACCCTGTGGCGCGGCATCTGCGGTGAGGACGGCCCGGAAGGAGTGGTGATCGACGCTCCGCACCGGGCGCTGCAGGAGTTCATGGTGCGGCAGCGGGAAGCCGGGATGCTGCTGGTGATCGCCAGTCGCAACAACGAGGAAGATGTTTGGGCCACCTTCGACGCTCACCCGGAGATGCCGCTGCGCAAGGAGCATTTCATCGCCTGGCGGATCAACTGGGACCCGAAATGTGAAAACCTGCGCCAGCTTGCCGCCGAGCTGGAGCTGGGGCTGGACAGCTTCATCTTTGTCGACGACAGCCCGGCCGAGTGCGCCTCCGTCCGCGCCGGCTGCCCCGAAGTGCTCACCTTGCAGTTGCCGGCCGAGGCCGGGCGCATTCCGCAGTTCCTGCGGCACGTGTGGGCGTTCGATCACCTCACTACGACTGAGGAGGACAAGAAGCGCGCGGCAATGTACGGGCAGCGGCTGGAACGCCGCAAGCTCGAGCAGCGGGCGGTGACGCTGGAGGAGTTTCTGGCCGCCCTTGAGCTGAAGGTGGAAATCGGGCCGATGCAGCCCGGCGAGCTTCCGCGGGTTTCCCAGTTGACGCGGCGCACCAACCAGATGAACTTCACCACCATCCGGCGCTCGGAGGCGGAGATCCGCGAGTTCCTCGACCAGCGCGGTGGCGAATGCCTGACGGTGCACGTTACCGACCGTTTCGGCAGCTACGGCCTGGTGGGCGTGATGTTGTTCGTCGCCGGCGCCGGGTCGGTAAACCTCGACACGTTTCTGTTGAGCTGCCGGGCTTTGGGCCGGGGCGTGGAACATCAGATGCTCGCCGCCCTGGGGGAGATCGCCGTCGAACGAGGCCTGCCGACGGTCGAGATTCCTTTCCTGGAGACCGCCAGAAACCGTCCCGCGCTGGAGTTGTTGCGCAGCGTGGGTGCTGCATACGAGCAGCCCCGCCCCGGCGGTTTTCTTTACCGGCTACCGGCCGCCTACGCGGCGCGGATCACTTACAATCCGAAGAGCAAGCCGGGAGAGCCGGCGCGCGAGGCCGCCGGAGACCGGCGGGCGGAAGCGACGGCGGCTCGCAGCATTGACTACGCCCGGATAGCCACCGAACTCTGCGATGCGGCGGCAATTCTGCGGCGCGTGGGCGCCGAGGGGCACTCGAGCGCCGCCAGCGCGGTCACCTACCAGGCGCCGCGGACGCCGCTCGAGCGGCGGCTGGCTGAGATCTGGGCGGAGATGTTGAAGGTCGACCAGGTCGGCGTGAATGACAACTTCTTCGACCTCGGCGGCCACTCGCTGCTGGCGGTGCAGTTGCTCTCGCGGGTGCGCGAGACGTTCCATGTCGACCTGCCGCTTGACGTAGTGTTCACCGGCGTGTTCAGCGTGGCGGAACTGGCCAAGGCGATCGAGCTCTACGAAATCGAGCGGGCCGGCTCGGACAAGTACGCAGCGCTGCTGGAGGAACTGGAGGGCCTCTCCGACGAGGAGGTCCGGGCGCTGATCGAAAAAGAAGAAAACGCGGGTGAGGACGGCTCACCCATCTGAGATGCGAATCCTGCTCACAGCCAACGCTTCCTACGTCCCCCCGCGGGGCGGCTCGACACGGAGCAACCTGGTGTGGCTGGAGCAGTTGGCCTCGCGCGGCCATGACTGCCGGGTGGTGGCGCCGGCCATTCCGAAGGACACGCCCTCGCGGCGGGAACGGGTGCGGGCGGACCTGGAGGACCAGGAGATTCGCGTCACCCAGGTTCGCACCGATCCCAGGCTTGGTTTCGACGAGCTGCGGCGGGGTGACATCACGGTCTATTCGGTCACGGACCCGGCCCGGCTGCGCCTGGTGCTGCGGCGGAAGATTCTCCGGCTTCGACCGGACTGGGTGCTGGTCTCGAGCGAGGACCTCGGGCAGGTGCTGCTCAGCGAGGCACACCGGACGGCTACCGGGCGTGTAGTCTACCTGGCGCACACGCCTCAGATGTTCCCCTTCGGACCGGCAAGTCTGAATCCGAGCCCGGCCGGCGCGGAACTGGTGGCGCGGGCGGCGGCCATCGTCGTGATCGGCAACCATACGGCGACATACGTCGAGCGGCACCTGGGACGGAAACCCATCATCATCCATCCCCCGGTTTACGGGAACGGACCGTTTCCCCGGCGCGACCCGAAAGCAGAGGGGCTGATCACGATGATTAACCCCTGCGCCGTGAAGGGGATCTCGATCTTTCTGGCTCTGGCGGCGCGCTTCCCGCAATATGAGTTCGGGGCCTTGCGGGGCTGGGGGACCACCGAGGAGGATCTGAAGCGGCTGCGCAGCCTGCCCAACGTCAGAATGCTCCGCAAGGTGAGGCATATCGAGCAGGTGCTGATGAAGACAAAGATCCTGCTCATGCCGGCGCTGTGGTACGAGGGGTTCGGGCTGATCGTCATGGAAGCAATGCTGCGGGGGGTGCCGGTGCTGGCTAGCAACATGGGCAGCCTGGTGGAGGCCAAGGCCGGGACCCGCTACATCCTGCCGGTGCGGCCAATCGAGCGCTACCGGACGGTGTTCGACGAAAACCGCATGCCGATCCCGGTGGTGCCGGAGCAGGACATCGAACCCTGGGCCGCGGCGCTCGAAGAGCTGATGACGGACCAGGAGCTTTACGAACGGGAGTCGGAAGCCGCGCGCCAGGCGGCGCTGCGGTTTGTGCCGACGGTGAAGGCGTCGCGGCTGGAAGAGTTCCTGCTCACCTTGAAGCCGGCGGCCACCGGACACGCCGCCGTGTCGGCGGGGGCGGAGGCGCCGGCGGGCCGGGAAACGCTGGAAGAGCTCTCGCCCGAACGGCGCGCGTTGCTGTTGCGGAAGCTCCGGGAACGGGCGGGCGGCGGCGCCAACGGAAACTGAGTCAGTAACGGGATGCGCGTTCTGCTGGCACAAAACTCGCTTTACTACCCGGCCTACGGAGGCGGCGACAAGTCCAACCGCCTGTTGCTGGAGGCGCTGGCGGCGCGGGGCCATGCCTGCCGGGTAGTGGCGCGCGTGCACACGCGGTTCGGCGAGGCCGAGCACCGCCGCTACCTGCGGGAGCTGGCTTCGCGCTCGGTGCGCGGCGTGTCGGCTGACGGGGGCGTGGTTCGCTTCTCCTTGCACGGGGTTGAGGTCCGGGCCGTCACCAGCCATCCGAATTTCCGGGCCTGTTTCGCCGCGCAGATCGCCTCCCTGCAGCCGGATGTAATCCTGGTCTCGACCGACGATCCGGCGCAGATGCTGCTGGAAGTGGCGCTGGGTCCGAACCGGGCCAGGGTGGTGTACCTCACGCGCACGACGCTGGCGCTGCCATTCGGCCCGGAGGCAGCCTTTCCCAGTCGGAAGAAAACGGAGCTGTTGCGCAAAGTCGACGGGGTGGCCGCCGTCAGCCGGTACGTGGCCGGCTATATCCGGAAGTGGTCCGGCATCGAAGCAGTGGCGCTGCCGATCTCGCTGCTGGAGCCGGGTCCGTGGCCCAATCTCGGCCGGCCGGACAACGAATTTGTCACCTTGGTGAATCCTTGCGCGGTGAAGGGGATCAGCATCTTTCTGGCGCTGGCCGCGCGGATGCCGGAGGTGGGCTTTGCGGCGGTTCCCACCTGGGGGACGACGCGGGCCGACCGCGCCGCGCTCAGCCGTCACCCCAACATCCGGGTTCTCGATCCGGCGGACAGCATCGACGAGATTCTGAAGCGAACGCGCGTGCTGCTGGTGCCTTCGCTGTGGGCCGAGGCGCGATCGCGAATCGTGGTGGAAGCGATGCTCCGCGGCATCCCGGTGCTGGCGAGCAATGTCGGCGGCATTCCCGAGGCCAAGATGGGCGTGGACTACCTGCTGCCGGTGCGGCCGATTGAGCGTTACCTGTCCCGGGTGGACGAGCAGATGGTGCCGGTGGCCGAGGTCCCGGAGCAAGACATCGGCCCGTGGGAAGAGGCGCTGCGGGCGGTGATCTCGGACAGGGAACACTACGAGCGGCTGTCGCGGGAGTCGCGGGCCGCGGCTCTCAATTACGCGCGTCATCTCGACGTCGGTCCGTTTGAAGAGTTTCTGCGTCAAGTTCTCTCCTCGCCGGTGAAGCGTTTTCCAGCGGCGAAAGCCGCGGCGCCGGCGGCCGGCAGCCCGGCTTCCCCTGTCGAAACGCTTTCGCCGGAAAAGCGCGCTCTGCTCGCCTTACGGTTGAAGCAGCGCGCCGGCGACACGGCGCCGGCCAATCCTTGGTTTCCGAATATCACGCAAAGTGCCGGAGCGAAGCTGCGCCTGTTCTGCTTTCCTTACGCCGGGGGCGGTGCGTCCGTTTTTCGAAACTGGGCTTCCCGGATGCCGGCGGGCGTGGCGGTGACGCCGGCGCGGCTGCCGGGCCGCGAGAGCCGGACCAAGGAGGCGCCCATCGAGCGGATCGAAGAGATGGTGGACGCGGTGACCACCGCCATCCAGCCGCATCTGGAACTGCCGTTCGCGCTGTTCGGCCACAGCATGGGAGCAATGATTAGCTTCGAGCTGGCCCGTTGGCTGCGGCGGCAAGGGCTTCCCTTGCCAGTGGCGCTGCTGGTGGCCGGGGCGCGGGCGCCGCAACTCAGGCGCGGTCACATCCCGCCACCGCCCGCCACCGAGGAAGAGTTCCTGAAAGAGCTGCGGGAACTGGAAGGCGCGCCGAAGGAAGTCCTCGACAACGAGGAACTGCTGAAGTTCCTGCTGCCGGCGCTGCGGGCGGATGCGAACCTCGGCCGGACGTACGTTTACGCTGATGAGCCGCCGTTGGGTGTACCGATTCGCGCCTACATGGGTCTCGATGACCGGCGCCTGCCGCGCGAGGTAGTCGCCGCCTGGGGCGAGCAAACCACTGCTTCCTTCGCCCTGCGCGAGTTCCCCGGCGGGCACTTCTTTCTGCACACCGCCGAGGAAGAGTTCCTCGAAGCCCTGGCCGAAGATTTGCGGCAACTGACCGGCAGCCTGCTGGAAGGCGGCGCCGCACCGGGCCGGCTCGGTTGACCGGCCGCCCGCGCCTCTCAGTGCCTCTATCTCCCCCCGGCGGAGGCGAGACAGCCTTGGCAACGCTCAGAGTTCCCAGCCTGGCCGGTAGTCGCGATACAGGTACCGGTTGGCTGCGGCGACGTTGGTGATCTTCATGTTCTCGCTGTCAAACAGCACTTTCCCGCCCGCTCGCAAGGCGACGGCGGCCAGGTTGACCGCATCGGAAATCGGTCCGGCGTTCAGGAAGCTGCCCGGGGACGGTTTGCCGGTCAGCAGTGCTTGCAGCCACGGCTTCGTGCGTTCCCGGGGATCTGTCTGCCGCCGTGCGGCCCTGGGAGGCGAGGGCTGTTCCTCGAACAATGGCTTTCGGCTGTTTCCGACAAACAGTTGCGGGCTGTCGCCCCGGAAGCCGGCCAGGATGGTTCCCTGGTCGCCGACAAAGAGGATACCTTCCCGCGCCACCGGTATGTCGTGCGCCTCGATCTGTTCGGGCAGGCGGGGTTTCATCCCCCCGTCGTACCAGAACAGGTCCAGGGCCGGCCGCTCCGCTGTCGCGGCGAACTTGAAGTGAATGCGGCAGCCGATGGGGAAAGAGAAATCGTTCTTCACCGGCCGGCTGACATGATCGACGATCGCGCAGGCGTGAGTGGGCCATGCCTCCGCGCTGACCGGAGCGTCCAGGTTCAAGGCGGTGAACACCGGCCAGAGGCTGTAAATTCCCATGTCAGCCATCGAGCCGCCGCCGAAGTCATACCAGCCGCGAAAGACCGTATGCGTGTAGTGCGGATGATAGGGCCGGTCGAGCGCGGGTCCCAGCCACAGCTCCCAATCGAAGCCCTCAGGAACCGGCGGCCGGTCCTTAGGAATCTCGGAATACTGCGGCCACACCGGGCGGTTGGACCAGTTATGGATTTCCCGGAGCGTGCCGATGACACCTTGCTTGACCTTTTCGGCGATCAACCGGTTGGGCTCCCCGCTGCCGTAGGCAAGCAGGTGAGTTCCGACCCCGGTGCGGCGCGCGGTCTCGATGACCAGCCGGGCTTCGTACATGCGGTTGGCAATGGGCTTGTGCATGACGACGTGCAGGCCTTTCTTCATCGCCGCGATGGAGATAGTGGCGTGATGATGGTCCGGGGTCATGATCTTGACCGCGTCCAGGTCCTTTTCCTTATCGAGCAGCTCCCGGAAGTCGGCGTAGGCAGTGCAGGCCTTGAAGTTCGCCGCGCCCCGTTGCCGGGCGTAGTAAGCGTCCACGACCTGGCGGCCGATTTCCCGGCCTCCCGGACAGCCGGTGCCGTTTTCCTGCCACGTTGGGTTTCCGAGCAGCTTGCGAATGATTCGCCGGATGCTGTTCTTGCCCCACTCGACGTAGTCGTTGCTGTCGCGGTTCGGATCGCATACGGCGACAATCTGGATCTCCGGGCTGGCGAGCAGGCTCTCCAGTTCACGGAAGCCTTGCGTGCCCATGCCGATGTGGGCCATAGTCAGCTTGTCGCTTGGAGGAACATAGCCCGTGCCTCCGAGCACGTGGCGGGGAACAATCGTGAAGGCGCCGGACGCGGCCGCTGATCCTATGAAGCGGCGGCGGTTGATGTCGGACATTGTCGAATACCTCCTCAAGGCAATTCTACGCTTGTTGCCGCGCGCTATCCCGCCCGGGGCTGGAGAGGCGGTCATCGGGGCGGCCGGGAAGCGATGAGGAACGCACAATGAGCGCACTAAAGGCGGCCTGTTGCGGTGTGCGGGCGCGGCCCGAGGCGACGACGGATTGGGAAGCGCGGCGCGGTCCACAGCGGCCGAAATTGGGTTCGTTTCTTCAGTTTTCTCCCGAGCAGCGGCAGTAGCAGGCGGACAGGTGTGCACCGGCTTATCGCGGCAGAAGCCACTTATTTACTATGAGATACGTTGATATACGGCCCGTTTTCCATGGCTGCGGGCCGGAGAAAACGAGGCAACCGGCAGCGTGAACCCGGGTACTTTTCCACAACGGAGTCTGTTGATATGAATAGAGTTAGGTGCGAATTGGGTTCGATTCGCCACTTTTTGTGTATCTTGTGGCGGTTGATTCAGTTTTCAAATACCGTGGCGGCCGGCAGCCGAGCCGGACCGATTCAGTTATAGCACGCGCGCCGGGGCATTCGAGCAGCGTGGGCGGGCAAGCGATTTGTTTCGCTGAGGTTGCGGCAGCGGTGGGGCGGTGACCGGGGCCAGTGGCTGCCCGAGGCCAGGAAGCCGAGCCAGCCGCGGCGGCGCCGGAGTTGTTCGATCCACTGAAGCCCGGGGCGCCGGGACAAGTATCCTGTTCCCGGGTTTCCGGGTTTCGGGTGGCATTCGAGGGGGGAGAGCCGCCCGGGATATTTAGAACTTGTTGAGTTCGGCGATCAGGGCCTCCAGGCCACGCCGGCGGTAGAGGTTCGTCAGGCGCTGTTCCTCGGGAGAGGGGCCCACCAAGCGGTCCAGGCGGCCGGCCGCGAGATTCTCGCGGCTGGGAATCCAGAGTTCGCCGTCGTCGAATTCGACTTGGCTGAGAAAGCCGGTCATCGCCTCCACACTCACCGGCCGGGTAAAGCGGAGCGCGGTTTCGGAGACAATGCGGGTCTTCTGGCCCGGGGCCAGCTTCAGATCAGCGGGGACGGAGGCGGCCAGGAAGCGCCTTCCCTCGGCATCTTGGAGGATCCAGCCGATGGCAATGTGACGCACGGAGCGCTGGGAACGGTTCACCACCTCGAGCTGTGGAGCCATGGCTTCCCGGTTGCTGAGCCGGGCGCTGCCGGCCAGCGGTTCGACCGGGGCGTCCGGGAACCGTAAGAAGCTGAACTGCAGCCGCCGGGTGGCGTCGACGTTAGTAGCGCGGCCCGAGCGGGCGACCCGCACATTGAGGCGGGGGCGATCCGCCTGGCGGGCCAGGCTCAACAGGACCTCCTCCCGGAGCCCGGCGGGGCCTTTCGCCTGCAAGATTTGCTTGAAGTAAGCGCGGTCCCGCCGTGCCTGGAGCTCCCAGACGGTCATCAGGCGGCGGCAGTTGAGGCGGTTGGGACCGTAAAAGCCAAGGTCATCGAACAGCACCCCGTCCAGATCCACCCGCACGAGCGGACTCGCGCCTTGGTTGAGCGGGCGGAGCAAGCGGAGGTCCATGCGGACCGGAAACACCTCGCCGGGGCCGACGTCCAGGCTGGGTACGGAGACGCTTGCTTTGCCGCCGGGGGTGACTTCCTGGGCGAACACCAGCAGCGTAATCGCCCGGATGCGCCGCTGTCCGGTGTTTTTCAGCCGGAGCGAGGTGTTCAGATTGACGACGAGGGCGCCGCCGCGGGGCGCAACCCGGGAGGATCCCCAGTCGGCGGACACTACCGAAACGGGGGCTTCGGGGGGGAACTCAATCTTGAGAGCCGGCTGGCCGGCGGCGGGGACCGACGCCAGCGCCAGCAAGATCACGGCGCCCGGCAATGCCAACTTATTGCGCATACACATTGTTGATTGTCACCATGCCGGTCTGATCGTCGATGTAACGGGCTTCCATGACGCCCTCGAGGTCGACGGAGACCAATACCGGCTCCGAGCTGGCGTGCACCAGCATCAAAGCCCGGTCCTGTTGCTTCAACTCGATGCCATCGCCGGTGGCCTGGAGCACGATTCCCTCGGCGGCGGCCCGCCCCCGCCAGTGAGGATGGGGGAGCTGAAGCCACCAACCGCTGATCATGACCAGGGCGAAGGAAGCCAGCGCCGCGGCGATTCGCCAGCCGAGCGGGCGGGACTTCAATTCCGGGGGAGCCACACACTCGCCGGCGGCCAGGCCCAAGTGGATATTGGCCTTCATGTCGGTGGCCAGGCGGCTCCAATTCAGATCGGGCGGCAGCTCGGTCCCTGCCTGCCGGATAGCGTCCCGCTGGCGCCTGAACACGTCCAGCTCGAGGCGGCACTCCGGGCAGTGCCTCAGGTGCCGGGCCAGACGCCAGCGGCGCCAGCAGGGAAGATCAGCGCCGGCGAACAGGGCCAGCTCCGAGGCGTCTGGATGAGTCATACCTGCCTCCTTTCCATGTACCGGCGAAACTTAATGCGCGCGTTGGCGATATGTGAACGGACGGTGGCCTTGGTGCAGCCGAGGCGGCGGGCCACCTCCCCGGCCGGCAACCCTTCCACGTCGCGGAGCACGAGAGCGGTCCTTTCCCTCTCGGTCAGCACGGCCAGGCCCCGCTCGAGGTACAGGTGCCGCTCGGAGCGGAGCAGCATCTGTTCCGGGCTTTCCGCCGGCGGCGCGGTGAGCGGCTCGGCCAGCTCGTCCATGTCGCAGAAAGTGGCGCGCCCACGGCGGCGCAAGAAGTCGATGGCCGTGTTGGTGGCGATGCGGGAGAGCCAGTGAGCCGCCTTCCTGGTATCCTTGAGCTGGCTGGAGCGCTGGAGCGCCTTGATGAAGGCCTCCTGGGTGAGGTCCTGGGCATCCTCGACGTTGCCGACGATGCGGTAGATCTGGACGAAGATCCGCCGCAGGTTTTCCGAGACGAAGCGGTCTTGCCGTTCCGCCGATTCCTCCAGGACCCGCGGCACAGCCTCGCTCATGGATACCTCAAGTCGTTCGGCCAGCGCGCTCATACTCTATTAGAGATGACGCGCTGGCGCGGAAAACGTGGAGAGCAGTTCGGTCGCTCACTCTAATACTATTATGGGTGGTGGCAGGCGAAACGTGTCCGGGGAAATTTTCCGGGCGCGGAAGCCGGCCCGGGGAACGATCATGAAACTTGCGCAACGGATGAACCGAATCCTGGTGGAGACCGCGTTCGAGGTGCTGGTGAAGGCGCGGACGCTGGAGGCGCAGGGCGTTGACGTGGTGCACCTGGAGCTCGGCGAGCCGGACTTCGGTACCCCGCGGCACATTGTCGAGGCGGCCAAGCGGGCGCTGGATGAGGGGTGGACACACTATGGCCCGACGCAAGGCCTGCCGGAGTTGCGCGAAGTGGTGGCGGCGCACATTTCGGAAACCCGCAAGATCAAGGTAGGGCCCGAACACGTGGTGATCACTCCCGGGGGCAAGCCGATCATCTTCTTCTCCATGGTGGCGTTGCTTGAGGAAGGCGACGAGGTGATCTATCCCAACCCGGGCTTTCCGATTTACGAGTCGATGATCGGCGTCGCCGGCGCCACGCCGGTGCCGGTGCCGCTGGTCGAGGAGCGGGGCTTCTCCTTCGATCTGAACATATTGGAGGAGAAGCTGAATGATCGCACCCGGATGATCATTCTGAACTCGCCGCACAATCCCACCGGGGGCATGATTCCCAGGAACGAGATGCGGCAGATCGCCGGGCTGGTCGAGGACCGGGACCTGATCGTGCTGGCCGACGAGATCTATTCCCGGATCTATTACGACGAGCGGCCGTTTTCGATTGCCAGCCTGCCGGGCATGCTGGAGAAGACGATCATCCTGGACGGTTTCTCAAAAACCTATGCGATGACCGGCTGGAGGATCGGCTACGGCGTGATGCCGGAGTGGCTGGTGGATGCGGTGAACAAGCTGATGGTGAACTCGAACTCCTGCACGGCGAGCTTCACCCAGCGGGCGGCGATCGCGGCGCTGACCGGGCCGCAGGAAGAATCCGAGAGGATGGTGGCTGAGTTCCAGCGGCGCCGGGACGCTTTCATCGCCAGACTGAATGCGCTGCCGGGGGTGCGGTGCCGGCTGCCCCAGGGCGCCTTTTACGCTTTCCCGAACATTACGGGCACCGGGGTGAAATCCAAGGACCTGGCCGACCGGCTGCTGGCCGAGGCCGGCGTGGCCGCTCTGAGCGGAACGGCTTTCGGCGCTTACGGGGAAGGGTACCTGCGGTTGAGCTACGCCAACTCGTACGAGAACCTGATGGAGGCGGCGGAGCGGATCGGGAGCTTTCTACGAAACCGGTAAGAGGAAAAAGCCCGGTCCCGCCTGGGTACGGACCGGGCTCAGAATCGGGGACTGGCACACACCCGATGGGTTACATCACATGGGCTTTATGGCGGTTCATGATAGCCGCCATCATATCCTTGGCATGGAGTTTCAGCTTCTTGAGCTTCACCTCTTCCATCCGTTCCTGCTCGGACAGATAGGGTAAGGCTTCCAGGGCCTCAATCTTACGGGCGTACTCGGAGTGCGCCACCGCCAAACGGCGGAATTCTTCATCCGTCTCCATCAGATGCGCTTTCAGCTCCTCTTGGCTCAGTCTCTCCATAGAAAGTCTCTCCCTTGGGAATGAGGCCGTCGCGCCAGGTGGGGATTTCAGATGTGGCTGCTCGGTAAATAGACGCGACAGCAATCATCGTAAACGGAAATGGTCCGGCCGCCGAGGACCGTCCCTTCACTTGTGACATTACCATGATTGAAATCTCATTACAATAGCCGATTCGTCAGGTTCTTGGCGGCAGGGGTGGCGGTGTCCGGGATGGCAAACCCCGGCCGAGTGGCGGAGGGCGTGATCGCGGAACGGCCTGGCTTCACTCCGGCTTCTGCGTCCATTGCAGTATGCAGACGGCCGCAAGCGGCAGGCCCGCCATGAGCACGCAGACGAGACCGAATCCGTACCGGTCGATCATGGCGCCGATGGCGGGCGAGACCAGTGTTTGCATCGCACCGTAGGCGCAAGTCAGCGTGGAAACAGCGAAGGCCGCCCGGCGCGCGCCGAAGATGTCGAGCGGTATGGCGTAGACATTGACGCTCATGGCGGTGGTCCAAAAGAAGCTCAGGCAGATGAGGGCAGTAGCCAGCCCGGGCGCCGGAGCCAGGGGCAGCGCGGCGGTCAGCAGAAGCAGCGCCGCGCTCCACCAGCACACTCTGAGGCGGGCGGGAACCGCCGGGACGCCGCTCCGGATCCAGCGCAGGGCCAGCCAACCGCCTGCCAGCCCGCCAACATTTGCGAACAGCGGGGGAATCCAAGCCAGGGTCCGGTTGGCCTGTTGGGTGGTAAGGCCTTGTTCCTCGACGAGATACAGTGTTGTCCAGTTGCTCCACAGGCTGTAGAGGCTCATGTAGAGCACGGTGGCGATAATCAGCCCCCACAGTCTCCGGTCGGCCAGCATCCCGGCGGGCCGGGGGGCGGTGACTCGCCCGGTTGCGGGAGGAACCCGCACCCGGCGCGCCGTGGCCAGCCACAAGGGAATCCACAGGAAGCCAGCCAATCCGGTGAGCAGGAACGCCGAGCGCCAGCCGAAAGCCGGGGTGAGCCAGGCGGCCACCAGGGGAGCGGCGATGGCGCCGGCGCTCAAGCCGATTTGGGTGGTGGCGGTTCCGAGCGACCTCTCCTGCGGTGGCAAGTAAATCGCCGTGGCCTTGCCCGAGGCCGGGACGCCGCCGGCCTGGGCCACTCCGAGCGCAGCGCGAAACACCAGCAGTCCGGCGAAACTTCCGGCCAGGCCGGTGCCGAGACCCGCCAGCGACCATAGAGCGACGATCGCGCAGGCGCCGCGGTTCAGGCCCGCCCGGTCAATGAACAGGCCCGCCGCCGGAGCGCTGGCCGCGTAGGCGATGGAGAAGGCGGAAAGCAGGAGACCGTAGCCGGCGTTGGAGAGCCCGAATTCCTGGCGGAGCAATGGGGCCAGCGCGGGCAGGATCTGGCGGTCCAGATAGTTCAAGGCGGCCGAAAGGGTGAAGATGCCGATGGCCACCCAGCGTGGCGGCAAGCGGGGTGGCATCACTGGAACTCGATCACGCTGGCTTCGCCGGCTGTGCCGAGCCGGGCGTCCGGACGGATGAGGTACTCGACCGTGACCCGGCGAGGCGGTTTGAGGGGCCCGCAGGCCAGCGTGCGCTCGCCGCCGCCGAGAACCACGACCTTGGAGGGATCCCTGACCAGGATCCGGACTGTATTGCCTCCGATGTCCTGGATCAGCAGGCGGGCCGTTGCGCCGGAGCAAACCACCCGGGTGAGCAATCCTTGGACCTTGCTCTTCGGGCGGGTATCATCCCACCACGGGACGACAACGCGGCCCTTGGGCGCCTCCGGAGTGGCGGCATTGGCCTGCTGTTCGGCGGCGCGGATGCGGTCCATTGCTTCCTGCTTGAGGCGCTGGAGCTCGCGTTCGCGCTGCTCGGCCCGGCGCCGGCGTTCGCCGGCCAGGTAATCGGCGCGCTGCCGCTCGACCGCCTGGCGGGCCTGGCGGAAGCGCTCACGTTCGGCCTGGCTGGCGGCTGAGCGTAGGGCGCCGGACCAGGCCCTGCCCGCCCCGGCGAAGTCGTGGGCTTTCAGGCAGGCCTCGGCCAGCGCCTGCCAATAGGCCGTATTTCGGGGCTCCAGTTCGGTTGCCTTCCTCAGGTGGCGGGCCTTCAGGGCAGGATCGGAGTCCAGTTCGGCCATCCGGAAATAAGGTTCGGCCCAGCGTGGATTTCGCGCGGCGGCGGTTGAATAAGCGGCCCGGGCCTTGGCCGGCTCCCTCTGCCGGCGGCCGAACTCGAGCCAGCACCGCGCGCTCTTGCTGCCGGCGTCAATCGCCCCGGCGTAGTCTCCCAGGCCTTCCAGGGCGCCGGGGACCTTGCCGAATTCGTTGAGGATGGCCTGGTAGGCGGCGCGGGCGGCCTCACCGTCGAGCAGGTCCGCTAAAGCCAGGCGCGCGCGTTCCGGAGGCACCTGGCGGGGGACGAAGTCGCGGCGAGGGTTAATGGGAGCGCCGGAGATCTTCCGCGCGGGGAAGCTGCCGGCGGCCAGGTAGCGTTGCACTTCGGCGTCGAGTTCAGCGGGTGTCTTCTCGAACGCGTTGTGGCAAGCCGCTTCCCAGTCAGCTCCGTGCGCCAGATTGGAGAAGAAGACCGGCGCGCGGCCGCTGTATTCCGGAGTTATCGTGAGCAGGTGGACCCGCGCCCAGGCCATGGTGCGGCGACCGGAGGGTGGCGGCGTGCCCAGCGTGATACGGATTGCCTGGACCTGAATCGTAGAGAACACATCGAGGAGGCCGCTTTCGACTTCGGCGGGCATTCGTCCGGTACTCGCTTCCAGCAGCAAGCGCACACACTCTCGAATCGGCAGCGGGCCGTTCTTCACCACGGCCCCGACCCAGGCGTCGCGGCTCAATTTCAGGGTGGAAAGCTGGACCCCTCGCGCCTGCCGCGGAGAGTCAAATACGGAAACGCGGACTGGCCATACCGGCTCGATATCGTGCTTGCCCAGGACGACGCCGAGCGTGTAGCGGAGCTGTTCCAGGGTGTTGAGCAGTTCCCGCCCCGGGCGCTGGCCGGCGGCCGTGAGCACTTCAAACGGGCCGGCCCGAAAAGCCGTCCAGGAGCCGGCGGCGCTCATCGCGAGCGGCAAGAGCAAGACGATCAGGGACCGAAGGACCATCTGTTAGGTATGATAACCGGGTCGGGAAAAAGGCGGCGACCCGGTTTTCCGGCCGAAACCGGGCCGCCATCCAGGAGGATTTAATCGTCAGACCGCCGTGAGGCCGTTCGCGAGTCCCGGGCGGTGAACACCGGCGGCGCGAACTGCCGGGCGCCGGAGGAGAAACCGCCCGGAACACGGGAACAGCATCCATCTCTCGCCGGGTTTCCAAACATCCGGCAGCCCACTGGCTTTGCGCCGTCAGTTGCCGGCGGCGCCTCGGGCCATTGAGCTGGTCCGCCCGATTTAATGGACGAGCGAGGCGGCCGTTTCGTTACGAGGGCCCGGCCGGCTCAGCTCGTCTTAACAAACGAAGGGTAGTCAATCGCCGGCGGAGACGCGTTCCCGGTGACCGCTGGTGGCTGTGCTGATTCCTGGGCGGGGGTCTTCGCCGGCGGGGAGGCGGAGGACCCTTCTGCGACAAGCTCGGCCGCGGTGGCCGCTTCCGGCGCCAGGGACGAGGTTTGCCCGCCGGGGCCGGCAGCCGCGGGGGATTGCTCAGCGGTCCGGTCCGGGCCGGGTGTCTCCTGCGCAGCCGGGGCAGGGCCCGGGGCGGGCGCGGCGTCTTCCTGTCCAACCGCTGCGGGCAACTCCGGGGCTGGCGTGTCCGAGTCCGTCACCGCGCCTTCAATGGCCCGGAGCGAGCGGGGGAACTTATCAACCGGTTGCGGGGCGGGGATTTCTCCTTTGGGCGCCGCCCCCAGCTCGGTGAACCGGCGAGCGCTTACCAGCACGCGGCTTTCGAAGGAGCCGGCCGCCCGGTTATAGCTATCGACGCTGCGTTGCAGGTTCTTGCGGATCTCCTCGAGGTATCCGGTAAAGGTCCTGAGGCGGCCGTAGAGGCTGCGGCCGAGGTTGGAGATCTCCTGCGCACTCTGGGCGAGCTTTTCCTGCTGCCAGCCGTAAGCCACAGCTTTCAGCAGGGCGATGAGCGTGGTGGGAGTGGCCAGGATGACCCGGTGCTGGGCGCCGTACTCGATCAAGCCGGGATCTTGCTCCAACGCCGCGCTGAAGAAGGCTTCGCCCGGGAGGAAGGCGACGACGAATTCAGGCGCCGGGGAAAACTGCTCCCAGTAGGTTTTGCCGCCGAGCCGCTGCAAGTGGGCCTTCACCTGGGAGGCGTGTTCGCGGAGCTTGGCGGTTCTGGTCTCTTCGCCGGTGGCGTCGAGCGCTTCCAGATAGGCTTTCAGGGAAACCTTGGCGTCAACCACCACTTGGCGCTGGTTGGGGAGATGAATCACCATGTCAGGCCGCTGGCGGCCGTTCTCGGTTTCAACGTTTGCCTGTTCGTCGAAATCGCAGTGGGGTGACATGCCGGCCATTTCGACCACGCGGCGGAGCTGGATTTCGCCCCAGCGCCCGCGGACCGAGGGTGTTCGGAGCGCGTTGACGAGGTTGGAGGTTTCCGTGCGGAGCACCTCCTGCATCCGGCGGAGTGCGTTCACCTGCTCGGAGAGGCCGGCGTAGTCAGCGGCGCGCGTTTTTTCCAGTTCGCGGAGGTTGGCGTCGACCTGGCCGAGGGAGTCACGGAGAGGCTTGAGGAGTTCGGCGATGGCCTTTTGCCGGCTCTCCAGATCCCCGTGCGCGTCGGCCTGGAGCTTTTCCAGGCTGGTTTTGGCGAGGTCGAGAAACGCCTGGTTGTTGCTCTTCAGCGCGTCCGCCGAAAGCGCCTTGAACGCTTCCGAGAATTTTTCGCGCGCTTCGTCGAGAAGGGCGAGCTTGTCCTGAGCGGCCTGTTCGTTGTGCGCGAGCCGGACCTCGAGTTCGGCCTTGGCCGCCTCCAGGCCGGCGTTTTGCTTCCGCTGCTCTTCCAGCTCCGCCTTGAGTTCGTCGCGATCCCTGGTGAGCTCGGCGATTCGCGCCTCCTTGCCGCTGAGCCGCTCGGTCAAGGCGCGGTGTTCGGCTTCCATTTCGGCCTTGGCGCGGGCGTAGGCGTTGTGGGTATCGGCGCGGAGCATCAACCAGACGGCCAAGCCGCCGAAGATCAGGCCCGCTGCAAGCGCCAGGAAGAACGCAAGTTGCTGTTCCAAGGTACACCTCCAATACGGGTACTCCTTTTTGATCGGCGGTCACTGGGAAGAAGTGTAGGGTGGGGAGGCGGAGCGGGGAAGGGGTCCGGGGGCGCTGCCCGGATCCACGAGTTGGCCTTTGAGTTCGGAGCCGCAGTGGCGGCAGGTTATACGTCCAGTCC
>CAZXVW010000075.1:0-17682 GCA_964644025.1 uncultured Solibacteraceae bacterium
ATTGACCCACAGCATCAGGGAGAGTCGTGCTCTTCTTTTCTGAGCCCGTCTGGTTGGGAAACGACCTCAGCCCCGCTCAGGCATGCTGCGGAGCGCGCCCCGAGGAGTTCTCATCGGTAGTGACCGGCGCCGGCGAAGCCCAGGCCTTGAGGACCCGTTTGCCCGGCGTGCCCTGAGGCGCCGGACAAGCCGGCCTAGCGTGGGCAGAGAAAGCCCAATTCGCAAGGTGGTACTGGTACTGATAGGCCTGTGCTCCGGGCGAATCAGCAGATTTCCATTGACAAGCAGGGTTAGCAACAGTAGTGTAGAAAGGGAAGAGCAAGCTCCGGCTACGCGGCTGGCTCCTTATAAACGGAGGAGAAAAGGTATGGCGACCAGGATGATCGCACGGGTCCTTGCCGTCTTGCTGGTGAGTGCCGGTGTGGTGGGTGCCACTACGATAATCGCCACGCACACGCCGGCGAGCCCCGTCTTGATCAGCGACGTTGGCCCGGCGACGTATAGTTTTTCGTTGGACTTTCCGGGAGCCAGTTTCCCGGGGGCCGAAGTGTTGTCGGCCGATTTTCATTTTGTGTTTGATGACGCTGCGGACAGCTCACAGAGCGCCGATGTAGCGCTAACCGATGCAGGCTCCCCGTACGTGATGGTGTGGGATGACATTACCATCGCCGATTCTCCAACCCCGACCACGCTGGATATGACCTGGTATCCCACTACGGTTGTGGGGCTGGATGGCGGCGGCGTCGTGTATGCCGCCTCTGCGTTTGGCTACATCACGAACGGCAGTGACGACTGGGACTTTCTTATCCGGTCTTCCAGCGGGGACTTTTACTTCGATAGTGCTCAGGTGAGTATCGAGGTCGTCCCGGAACCCGCCTCTTACCTGCTGCTCGGAACGGGTTTGCTCGGCCTGGCGCTGTGGCGCCGCCGCCGGCTGCGGTGAGAAGCGCCGAGGCCGGTATCACCGGTACCCCGCCGAGAGAATTTCGAGCACCAAAGAGTGGGCCGCGAGGCCCCTCTTCTTTTTTTGTGCGGACCCGGGGGGCGTGCCTCCGTGATTGCCCGGCCGGGCGCCATGCGCTATCAGAATCCCGGATGATACAATCTAGAGTTCATGCCGTTCCGGGTTTCCCTGTTTGTCACTTGCATCGTGGATCAGCTCTTTCCTCGCGTCGGCATGGCGATGGCCGAAGTGCTCGAGCGCATCGGCTGCCGGGTGGATTTCCCCGAGGCGCAAACCTGCTGCGGCCAGCCCGCCTATAACACCGGCTTCCGGGAAGAAGCCCGGCAGGTTGCGCGGCATTTCCTGAACGTGTTTCGCGATGCCGAATACATCGTCGCTCCGTCGGGCTCCTGCGTCGCGATGGTTCGCAACCATTACGAAGACCTTTTCCGCCGCGAGCCGGACACCCTGCAAACGGTCGAGGCGTTGCGAGGACGCGTGTGGGAGTTCTCTGAGTTTCTTTTGCAAGTGGCGGGCGTCGAGGACGTGGGCGCCCGCCTGGACAAGGTGGTCACCTACCACGACAGTTGCCATGCCTTGCGGGAGCTGAACATCAAGGACGGCCCCCGCCGGCTGCTCGCCCGGGTCCGCGGCCTCACGCTGAGGGAGATGGACATCGCCGAGGAATGCTGCGGCTTCGGGGGCACGTTCTCGGTGAAGTTTCCCGAGATTTCCGGCGCCATGGCGCGCACGAAAGTCGAGTCGATCCTGCGTACCGGGGCCGACGCCGTGGTTTCGGTTGACGCAAGTTGCCTGATGCAGATCCAGGGGACACTGTCGCGTCTCGGCGCGCCTGTTGAAACACTCCACCTGGCGGAGGTGCTCGCCAGCCGTTAGCGAACCGCCATGGCCCTCGCTCTCCATGCCAAGATCCGTGAAACCCTGGCCGACACCCGGCTTGTTACGGCCATTTACGCCTCCACGGGGCGACTGATGAAAGCTCGCCGGGATTCGATCTCCGCCCCTGCGGACTTCGAGCAGTGGCGCGAGCAGGCGCGCCGGGTTAAGCAACACACACTGGAGAATCTGGACTACTACCTCGAGCAGTTGGAACGGAAGGTTACTGCAAACGGCGGACAGGTCGTCTACGCGCGGGACGGCGGCGAGGTGGCCGAGTTCATCATCCGTCTGGCGCGGGAACGCGGCGCCCGGCGGATCGTGAAGTCAAAGTCCATGACCACCGAGGAGATCAATCTCAACCACCGGCTCGAGGATGAGGACCTGGAAACGGTGGAGACGGACCTCGGAGAATACATCGTCCAACTGGCGCGGGAGCGTCCCTCCCACATCGTGGCCCCGGCACTTCACAAGACCCGCTACGAGATCGCCGACCTGTTCAGCCACCGGCTGGGCGTCGAGCGTGAAGAGGAACCGGAAAAGCAAACGATGATCGCCCGGCGCGTGCTGCGGGAAAAGTTCCTGGCGGCCGATATCGGCATCACCGGAGCCAACTTTGTTATTGCTGAGACGGGCTCGGTGGCCATCATTGAAAACGAGGGCAACATCCGGCTGTCAACGACGGCCCCCCGCGTGCACGTCGCCATCGCGGGCATCGAGAAACTGATTCCCCGCGCCGCGGACTTGCCGACCTTCCTTAAACTCCTGGGCCGCAGCGGTACCGGCCAGCCGTTGACGGTATACACTTCTTTCCTGTCGGGGCCGCGCCGGGAAGATGAGATTGACGGCCCCGAGGAGTTCTACCTGGTCTTGCTCGACAACGGCCGTACCAGGCTGCTGGCCGATCGCGGCAAGCGTGAGTCCCTGTTCTGCATCCGCTGCGGCGCCTGCCTGAACCACTGCCCCGTTTACCGCCAGGTCGGCGGTCACAACTACCCGTGGGTTTACTCCGGGCCGATCGGCGCGATCATCACGCCGCAGTACCACGGCATCAGCGAACATCCCTGGCTCCCGTTCGCTTCCAGCCTGTGCGACGCCTGCGCGGCCGTGTGCCCGGTGAAAATCGATCTCCCGCGCATCCTGCTCGAGCTGCGCCACGAGGTGGTGAAGGCCAGGGCCCGGGACAAGAGTGGCCGCCTGGAACATTTTGCCTTTCATCTGTGGGCTCGCGTGATGCGGCATCCGAGGTTGTATGAGCTGGTGAGCCTGCTGGCCTCGGCGCTTTCCACTGAGGAAGGCGATGGCTGGCTGCGCCGCCTGCCGCTGCCGTTTCACGCCGGCCCGCTCAAGGCGTGGCTGAGCGAACGGGATCTGCCGCCGCCGCCGGCCCGGACCTTCCGGCAAATGTGGCGCTCGCGATCACCGGTGGAATCTTCCCTTCGGGAGGAATGATGGCCCGCGATTACATCTTGCACAAGGTTCGCACCGCCATCGGCCGCAGTGCCGGCCAGCAGCCCTCCGCGCCTCCGCCCGTCCTGCTCAAGGCTCCGGAAGTGGACCTCGAGCGCCGCATCGCCATGTTTTCCGAGGCGCTGGAGAGGTTGTCGGGCGCCGTGCACGTGGTTTCCTCGGCCGCCGAGGCCCGGGCGCGCGTCGCGTCCTTGATCGAAGGAAAGACTGCGGTGGCTTCGAATGCTTCCTTCCTGCGCGAGTGCGGAATCACGGAACTGCCTGGGGTGGCCACCGGCTTTTCCAGGGAGCGCGAGCTCCGCCGGGCCTGCGCCGCTGCGGATGTGGGCATTACCAGTGCGGATTACGCGCTGGCCGATACCGGAAGCCTCGTCTTGCTTTCCTCGGCCGCCGAGCCGCGCCTGGTGTCATTGCTCCCTCCTGTCCACGTGGCGGTCCTGCCCCGCCAGCGCCTGCTGACCGGCCTGGACGAGCTGTTCATGCTCCTGCCGAACCCCGCCGCCCAAACCAGTTCCATGGTGATCATCACCGGTTCCAGCCGCACCGCGGACATCGAGCAAATCCTGGTCAAGGGTGTCCACGGCCCCGGCATGGTGCATGTCGTCTTGCTATAATTGGCGAAAGTCATGAGAAACTGGATCGGAATCGCTGTACTGCTGGCCGGCGCCGTCACCGCATCGGCGCAGGTGGCCGAAATTGGGGCGTTTGGCGGAGCCTACCGTTTGCGCGGAAACGATATCGGCCAGGTTTCCTTCGACGGCGCGTCCGTCTGGAATGTCTCGCTGGACAACGGGTGGTTGCTGGGTTTCCGCCTCACGCTGAACACTTACCGCTTTTTCGGACACGAGTTCGGCTATTCCTACAACCGGACCAAGATGAAGTTCGGCGGTGCCGAGGGAGAAGGAACCGCGATTCACCGCGGCTTTTACAACTTCCTTGTCTATGGCTTGCCGGAAGGTTCCGTCGTGCGCCCCTTCGCCGCCGGCGGAGTGCACTTCAATAACTATGCCTGGCCGGGTCTGTCGGCGACCTCAGGTGGCGGCTCGACGAAGTTCGGGTTCAATTACGGGGCCGGCATCAAGGTGCGGGTGAGTCCCATGTTCGGGGTTCGTTTCGACGTCCACGATTACTGGAACGGCAAACCCTTCGATTTCCCCAACCAGAGCGGCATGATCCGCCAGCTCGAAGTTTCGGCCGGCTTTTCGCTGCTGCTTTAACGCGCGCCGCTTGCTCGCGTCGGAACCCGAATCAGCACCCACGCGAGGCTGGCAAAGCCGGCCAGTGAAAGCCAGCCGCCCCAGCGCGGGAAGAAGCTGAGCTCGCCGGCGCCGGTGAGCAGTTCGGTGAGCGAAGGCAAACCGGAAATGAAACCCACGGCCAGCAGGATGCCCATGATCGCCTCCCCGGCGATCAGCCCGCTGGCGATCAGGGTCCCGCTTTCGGCCGCCTCGCGTTTTTCAGCCTCGGGATAGCGCGTTGTCAGGGAGTCGGCCACCCAGCGCAACACCCCGCCGAGGAAAATCGCCGAGGTGGTGTCGAACGGCAAGTACATGCCGACGGCGATGAGCATCGGCGCCCGGGCGCCGCACAGAATCAGGCCCAGGCCGAGCGCGGCGCCGATCCCCAGCAGTCCCCAGGCCATTTGTCCGCCGACGATGCCCTTTGCGAGCTGCGCCATCAAGCCCGCCTGGGGCGCCGGCAGCGCGCGTCCACCGATGCCGCCGGTATCGAGATTCGCCTCGTGCAGCGCCACGATGGGTCCCATCAGAAAGAACGCCAGCAGCAGCACGGAAAGAATTTCCACCAGCTCCATCTTCCACGGCGTGCCCTGGAGCAGGTGTCCGGCCTTCAAGTCCTGGATGAGCGAACCGGAGACGCTGCAGGCGCAGCAAACCACCGCCGCCACGCCAAGCACCGCCGCGACCCCGGCCGGGCCGGTCACGCCGAAAGCGAGCAGCACGATGGCCGCCAGCAACAAGCCGGCCAGCGTCAGCCCCGAGACGGGCTGATTGGAAGACCCCACCAGCCCCACCAGGTAGCCGCCGACCGCCGACAGCAGAAACCCTGTCAGCGTCATCACCAGGGCCGAGATCACCGCCGCCTTCCAGCTCACCGTGAAGTAGTAGTAAATCGCCGTGATGGGGACCAGCAGGGCCAGGATGCCGAGCCCCACCCATTTGCCGGGAATGTCGCGCTCGGTGCGCTCCAGCGGAGCGTCTTCGTGGGCCGCCGCCGCCGAAGCCTGGAAGGCGCCGCGCAGCGAACGGGAGATGGAAGACCGCATGGAAAACAGGGTGCTGAACGCGGCCACCAGCATCGCCCCGACGGCCACCGGCCGCACCACGTTGTACCACACGGTGTAGGCGAGCACGTCCGGGGCGGGGTGGGCCAGGCCGCCGAGCCGCCGCACCAGGTCGGGATCGAAGAACAGCAGCAGCGGGATGAACACCCACCAGGCCAGTACGCCCCCCGATACGCTGATGGCCGCGTATCGCGGACCGATGATGTAGCCGATGCCGATAAGCGCGGGCGACAGCGCCGGCGTGCTCCAGGCCACTCCGCCGCCATGGGTCACCGCGCCGATGGGTTTCTTCTGATAGTTGAAATGGTGGATCACCGACCGGGGAAATTTCCAGAAACCCTCGCTGTACTCGCGGAAGATTTGCAGCCCCCTGGCGCTTTTGAGGACCTGCAGCAGCCCGCCGAACCCCATGGCCCCGAAGATCTGGCGCGCGGCCTTTCCTGCTTTCTCGCCGGCCAGGATGATCTCCGCGCTGGCCACGCTCTCCGGCCAAGGCAGGTTCGCTTCCACGCACAGCGGCCGCCGCAACACGATGATGAAAAAGACGCCGACCAGGCCGCCCACCAGCAGGATGAAAGTGGCCTCCCAGTAATGGTCCCGCAGGTCCTCCCAGAGCCGGCGCCCGTTCATCTCGACCATCAGGAAGGCCGGGATGGTGAAGATGGCCCCGGCCACCAGGGCTTCCCCCACCGAGGCTGCCGTGCGGGCGATGTTCTGCTCCTGGATGGTGCCCCGGAACGCCGGCAGGCGAAACAGTGCCATCGCGATCACCGCCGCCGGAATGGTGGCTGCCACCGTTTGCCCGGCCCTCATTCCCAGGTAGGCGTTGGCCGCCCCGAACACCAGCGAGAGGAAAAGCCCCAGGGCCACGGCCTTGAGGGTCATTTCCGCCGGCGCCCGGTCCGGATTTTTCGGCATAACTGCTGATCTTAACAGAGGGAAATTCAACGCGGCAGGCGTCGCAATGTCGGCCGCGGTGGCCGCGCCCGGCGGAAGGGGCTCCATTGCCAGCGCCGGGTCTCCGCCCGGCTGAGCAGGGGCGCGTGGACACTTGGTAAACTATCCCCATGCTGGACCGCCGGGATTGTCTGCGAGTGCTCGGCTTGGGCGTGGCCGGCCTGCCGGCGCTGGCCGGTCCGAGCTTCCCGACCACCGTTGCCGACCGTGTCGACCGCCGCTATCGAACGCCCGGTCCGCGTCCCACCGGCCTGAAAGCCACGCGCGACGGCCTCTGGATCCTCGATGCCGAGACAGCGAAGGCGTACCTGGTTCAGTTCGCCACCGGCCAGGTGAAGGTCGAGGTGGACACCGGCGCGATGCGGCCGGCGGCCATCGAGTCGGATGAAGTGGGCCTGTGGATCGCCGGCGACGACGGCCGGAAGATGATCCGCGTCGAGTTCGGCGAGAAGGACGGTCACACCGACTTTGCAACGGTGCGGCGGAAAGCCGAGTTCGACGTTCCGGGCAGCGGGCCGGTGAGATGGGGCCTGGGAGGCGAATCTGGCCGCGAAATCGGCGCCCAGGGTCTCGCCTGGCGCCGCGGGGAGCTGTTCCTCGCCGTTCCGCCCACGGCGACGATCCTGGTCATGAAGGCCCAGGATGGCTCCGTGCTCCGCTCGATGCCGGCTCCCGGTGCCTGCCCGCAAGGCTTGGCCTGGGGCCTCGACGGGAGCCTGTGGTGCGCCGACGGCTACTCCCGGTCTTTCTTCAAGCTGGAGGCGGCCAGCGGGAAGGTGATCAAGCAGCACATGCTCCCATTCGCCGGTCCCAAGGCGGACGGCCGCTTGATTGTGCCCCATGGGATCACGATCTGGCAACGGATGATCTATTTCTGCTCCCCCGAAACCGGCGAACTCTACCGCACTCCCCTGGTGAACCGGATGTCGTGAGCGCCGGCGCCACCGGCGCGGGGAGCCTCCGGCGCACGGCCGCGGCCGCCGGAGTGGAAGTAGGCGCGGCGAGGCGGTACAACTACAAGTAGTTGCGCCGATGGCGGCGCTTTCGTGCGAGGAGGACGCGAAGATGCCACGAATGCGAATGCTGGCGCTCATGCTGGCGCTGACGCTGCCCGCCGCCGGCGCTACCAAGCTTCTGGTGACGGTCGTCGACCGGAAGACCGGGTCGCCGGTGACAACGCTCAAGGCCGGCGACTTCACTGTTACCGCGGACAAGATCAGCCGCCGCGTCGAGGCCTGCGAGTTTACCACGGGCCGGATCGACGTGGTGCTCCTGCTGGAGTCGAGCCTGATCGGTCAATCGGTCAGTTCGTTGGCCCCGGCGTTGATCCATGAGCTGGGTGAAAACGAGCAGATGGCGATCGTGGCCTACGACTCGGCGGCGGACCTGGTGCAAGACTTCACTTCGAGCAAGGAATTGCTTCGCCGGGCGCTCACCCGGATCAAGTTCGGCAACAGCCCCCGGCTGCTGGACGCGCTCTACGCCACGGCCGACGAAGGATTCGAGGGGGCCGCGTTTCGCCGGGTGATCGTACTGCTGACGACCGGGGTGGACGGTCCCAGCCGGGTTTCCGAACGGGACGTGGTGGCCGTGGCCCGCCGCAACGGGGTTTCGATCTACCCGGTTTACCTGATGGGCTACAACCGGTCGCTGCTGGAAAGGCTCGCCCGGCGAACCGGGGGGGCGCCGTTCAACCTGCGGAACGTCGCCCGGGATGTCGAGGGATCTCCGGCCCGGCGCATCTTCCAGGTGATGCGGGGCCATTACACGCTGACGCTCACCGGGAACCTGTCCCTGGGCGAGAACACAAAGATTACGGTGAGAGGGAACAAGAAGCTGTTCGCCTCGTACCTGGAGCTGAATTAACCGGCTTCTCCGCGCTTGCCGGGGCGCGGATTGTCCGGAATGGAATGCAGCCTGTTACGTGCCGGCCTTCTTCGCGGTGGTGGTCGCTGGCGTGTCGCCCTTGCGAGGGATTTTCACCTTTGGCGTCGCCAGGTAGCCGACGATGCGGTTCTTCTCGACCTTGTTGACGACGATCTCGTAGGGCTGCCGCGCCGTAGAGACGTAGAACTGCAACGGTTCGTTAATGGTGCGGTACTTCTTCTCGACCGTCTTGTCGTCGGCGGTTACTTCCAGGCTGAAGCGTCCTTTCTGGCGTTCGGTGTGCTTGAGTTTCAAGGCGATGTCGCCGACGCGAACGGGCCGCTTCGTCTTCCGGATATCGAACTCGTAATAGTTGCGATCCCCGAGGGCCTTCAGCGCCGCCAGCTCCTTTGCGTTAGTGGCGATCAGCCCGCTCTGAACGCCAAGATCGCCGGTGACCTTTCGCAGTGCGGAGATGGTCTTGTCGAGTTCGGACTTGGTCTTGGATACCGAAGTCTTGACCTCGCCGATGGTGCTCTTGTTGGCGTCAGTCGCCTTGGCCACCTGCTGCAGCTCCTGCTTGACGGCCTGGTGTTCCTGGGCCTGGCGCCGTTGCTCGGCTTCGAGCTTGCGGGCCAGTTCCTCGACCCGCTTGGTGGCTTCGGCCTTCGCCTGGCCGGCGGCCATGGCGGCCTGGCGGCGCGCGGCCGCCAGCTCCTCACGGAGGGTTTCCAGCCGCTGCTGCTGCGTCTGGCTGGTTACCGTCGAAGCCTCGCGCAGATCCGAGATCTCGCTCAGCAGCGAATCCTGCATGGTCGCCACTTCCGTGCGCATTTGATCGATCTGGAGGAACAGATAAATGTTGGCGGCAGCCAGCGCAATGACGATCCCAAACAGGATCGGGATCTTGAATCCCGGGCCGCTGGGGGGCGGGATGTAGTGAAGGTCGTTAGCGTCGCTCAAAGGTGCCTCCTCGTGTGGTTACACACTAACCTTATAATCAGTGTAGCATCCGTTTCTTTCTCCATCAGACGGAGGGGCCGCCCGGCCGGTTTCATATTAAGCGGCCGGTTCAGCCGGCGGCGTGCCCGCTCATTGGCTATCCGTGTACTTGGCGGCCATCCAGTAGCCGGGCCGGGTGCGCACCACCAAGTTCGGCCGGTTCACCTCGACCCGGATCTTGTGATAGCCCCCCTCCTCCAGGTTGTTGGGCGAGTACGTGAGAATGTACTGGCTGTGCAGCTCCTCGCCCAGATCCGCGATGGCCCGCTCCAGGCTTTTCAGGCCAATGAAGGAATATTCGTGGCCCCCGGTATACCGGGTAAAGACCTCAGCCTGGTTGGGGATGAAGATAGCCTTCACCTGGGTGAAGATCTCGGTGATCACCGGCACGAAATCGAATGACTGGTCGCCCCGAAGCTGGTTCACCATTTGCGGCGTCTGTGGACCCACGCCCGGCAGCGGCCGCGATGCCACAGGGAACGGGTTCGGGCGCGGCGGCGGCGAGGAGCGCGTGAACTTCGCCACCGCCCGGTTGATGTTGATCGTGTAGATGATGACGTTGTTGAACTCGGCCTGGACGAGCGCGTCCCTCATCTTGCCTTCGCTGCCCCGGTCGCGGGTCTCGGAGATCAGGACCAGGATCCGCCGGTGGTCTTTCGGGCGCTTGCGCAGCAGGTTGATCGAATAGAAAACGGCGTCGATCATCCGGCTGGTCGAGCTGCCGGCCATCAGCTTCTCCAGCGCTGCGGTGAATTTGCTCCCGTCGTTCGTGAAGTCCTGGATCGTCTTCAGGCGGTGGTCGAAGGCTACCAGGGCGGCCTCTCCTTGCTCGCCGATCACCAGGGTCGCGAGCATGTTGCCGATCTTCTTGATCTTCGGCAGCATGTTTTCCACCTCGGCGTTGCGCTGAATCGCCACCACCATCGAAACCGGGCTGTAAGTAAGATTCAGGCGAATGTCCTGCAATTTTTCATTGTCGTAGAGCCGGAAGTCGCGGGCTTCCAGGCCGTTGACATAGCTGCCGCTGGCGGTTGTAACAGTGACCGGCACGACCACCTCGCTCACCGTGGTCCGGAAGGTGCGCTCGGGCAGTTCCTGCTGGGCCATCAGGAGGAGGCCGGAAAACAAGACAGGGATGATTCGGGCGGCAAACATGGCGCTGATTTCTTGGACGTTCCGCACTCCTGCGCGGATGCAGAACTATAACCACCATATCATTAACTTGGGTGGAAACCCTCCGGAAACCGGGCCACGGCTTACGGGTTGTCCCCTGGCCCGGAGCCGTGCTGGAGGCGGAACACATAGCTTCCTGAGCCGATGCTGAAGTTGATCCGCCCCTTCTGGCGCACTGCGCCGGAAAAGCCGGCCGTGCCCGGCCGGAAGGAACCTTCTTTCCAGACGAGACTGTCCCCCTCAGTGATGACCATGTCGCGGTCCGCGGTTGCCGGGAGGCTTACGACGCCAACGGTGTTGGCCGGCAGCGTCACCCGTAGTTGGAAGCCGTCAGGCGCACGATTCCACCGGGAGACGACCTCGCCGTGCACGGTCCGGAGCTTGGCCGAGGCCGAAGCCAAACCTTCCGGCAAGAAGGGCTGGATCCGGACACGCTGGTAGCCGGCATCTGTCGCCGGTCGGGTCGGCGCCTGGATTCCGGCTAACTCGTTGAACAGAAACTCGTCGATAGGCCCCAGCATGGCGTGGTTCTGGTCGCCGGTGGCGGACCAGTTCTGCCACAGGGTGGTGGCGCCGTGCCGGATCCACCAACCCCAGCCCGGGTACGTGGTCTGGGTGGCCACCCGGTAAAGCAGTGCCTGCTGTCCGTATTTGGGCAAGACTTCAACCAGGGCCTTGGTTCCCAAGATGCCCGTCATCAGGTGGCCATCGTGTGTGGTGGCGATGTCGGTCACCACCTTGTTGCGTACCGATCGTTCCTGCGAGGCGGGAACCAGGCCGAACTCCAGTGGCAGCAGGTTCGCGGTCTGAAGGGGAAAATAGCGCTGGCGGGTGGGCGGCGTTTTGTACATTCCCGCCGCAGGGTCGAAGAACTTCCGGTTGAAAGCCCGGCGGATCTGTTCGGCCAGGCGCGCGTATTCACTGGCGGCCCGTGTCTCGCCCAGCACTTTCGCGATTTCCGAGACCGTCCGCGCCGTGGCGTAGTAATAGGCGGTGGAGACCAGGGGAGCCAGCTCCGGCGTTTGGCCAAGAGCTAGCTTTTCGCCGTCCGGGGAAACTCCCGGCGCCATGTGATCGGCCCAGATGCCGGAGGCGATGTAGTGATCCGCCCGCGACGTCAAATGGTCGCACCAGGCCCGGACGCCCGCGAAGTTCTCTTTGAGGATGCGGCGGTCGTCGTAATACCGGTAGACGTACCAGGTGATGAACGGGTACGCGGCGCCCCAGGCCGGCGTGGTGGGCTTCTTGTTCGTGCGGTAATTGGGCACGGTGGAAGGAAACCCGCCGCCCCCGGTGATGGCTTGCGCATCTCGGATATCCCGCAGCCACTTCGTCCAGAACCGCGCCATGCGGAAGCAATGGTTCGCGTACTCGGCAAACAGGCCAGCGTCGCCCGTCCAGCCGTACTTCTCCGAGTGGGGATTGCTCATGGGTACGCCTTGCAGGATGCTCTTCAGCGTCCAAAGGCAAATGTGGTGGATACGGTTGAGCAGCTCGTTCGAGCAATGGAATTCGCCGGCGGGCTCGACGGCCGAGTGGACGGTGCGTCCTTCCACGCTGATCTCGTTGAGCCCGCCCGGAGGATCGACATCCACCTGGATGTAGCGGAAGCCGCTGTAGAAGAACCGCGGTTCGTAAACTTCGACGCCCTTGCCTTTGAGCGTGTAGCGGGTGATGGCGTCACGGAAGTAATAACCGCCCAGGCCGTGGTGGTTCTTGACGCTGATGGTCAGCTTGCCGGACAGCGGCTCAGGAAACTTCTTGTCGGCTAGTGTCTCCGCGCCCCGCACGATGACGCGGGTTCCAGCCTTGCCCCTCATGGTGAGGCGCCACCAGCCGCCAATGTTCTGGCCGAGGTCGTAGACGTAAGTGCCCGGCGCCGGGTGGGTGCTGCGGACAGGGGTGAGCGTATCGATGACCTTCATTGGCGGAATCAACTGGGAAGTTAGAGCGCCGGGGTAATCCTCGATGGCGGCCGCTCTCCAGCCGGTGTCGTCGTAGCCGGGCGACGCCCAGCCGGGCTTCTCCAGCCGGGCGTCGTAATCCTCGCCGCCGTAGAAATTGTTGAAGGTGACCGGTCCGGCCGAGACCTTCCAGCTTGCATCCGTCACCACGAGTTGCTTTCTGCCGTCCGCGTACTGGATCTCCAACTGCAGGATTCCGCGCGGAGAGGCGACGGGGCCGGGATAGATCTTCGCCCGGTTGTAGTACCGGTTCTTATCCTGCAAGCTACTGGCCGCCAGCCCCTCGCCGAGCATCATGCCCGCGGCGTTGGCGCCCTGCCGGAGCAGGCCGGTCACGTCGTAGGTGGCGTAGAGGACGCGCTTTTCGTACTGGGTGGGCGCCGGGTCCAGGACATGATCGCCGACTTTGCGCCCGTTCAGGTACAGCTCGTAGTAACCGAGACCGGAGACATAGGCGAAGGCGGAGCGCACGCGGCCGTTGACGCGGAAGGGCTTGCGGAGCAAGGGCGCGCGATCATTCGGATCGGGGTCGCCGATCCAGCGCGCTTTCCAGTCCGAAGCGCGCAGCAGACCGGTCTGGAAGCGGGCGAGGCGGCTCCACGGCGAAACCCGGCCCGCCTGGTCCCAGATGCGCACCTTCCAGAAGTACTGAGTGCCGGAAGCCAGCGGCTTGCCCGCGTAAGGCACGTTGACTGAGCGGGCCGACGCCACCTTGCCGGAACGCCACTGGTCAGCCTGCTCGCGGGTGAGTTTCTCGGGCGCGGTGGCCACCAGGATTTCGTACGCGGTCTGCCGGATGCCGCGTCCGGCGCTTTCGATCACCCACGAGAAGCGAGGCGCCGGAACATCGATCCCCAGCGGCTCAGCCAGGTACTCGCAACGCAGCTCGGCGAGCCGCGATTGCGCACCGCTGCTCCAGCAGGCGAGCCACCCCAGCCACAGAAAACAGCTAATCCATCCAGGGCGCATCATTGGGACCTCCATTCACTCCCGGGGCAGCTCCGGCGGTTCGCAGAACCAAACGAGGGCCTCCTCCAGCGACAGTTGCGGCGGCAACTCCTTCGCCCTGGGGTGAGTGGCCAGGAACCGCTCGAGCATCTTCAGTTGCAAGGTTTTGATCACGCCAGAGTACTGGGGGGAGCCGGCCAGGTTGTGGAACTCGTGCGGGTCGCGCTGTTCATCATAGAGGCGGTGAGTGATGCCCGGGGGGCCGAAGCCGGTGGCATAGTGCATTTCCAGGTCGTGCTCGCCGGTGGTGAAGATGTACTTGTATTGCGCGGTCCGGATCATCGCCTTGTTGTCGGGCAGGAACTCGCTGAAGACGTAGCTCCGGTGAGTTTTGGTTTTCCCTTCAAGCACCGGGAGCAAGCTCTTGCCCTGCTGGCCCGGCATGGGATCGACGCCGAGCACGTCCAGAATCGTGGGCGCCAGGTCAATGAACTCCGTCATGGCGTCGGTCACCATGGGCTTCAGCCCGGGAGCGCGGACCAGCAGCGGGGCGCGGATGGCCTCTTCCCACATGGTGTGTTTCTCGAAGCGGCCGTGATGGCCGAGCTGGTAGCCGTGGTCGCCGACGTAGATCACCAGGGTGTTGCCGTCGAGGCCGAGCCGTTTGAGCGCGTCCAAGGCCAGTCCGATGTTCTTGTCCATGTATTCCACCGCGGTGTAATAAGCGGCCACGATCCCCCGCCTGTCCTCTTCAGTAAGGTTTCGGAACTCGGCCGGGATCCAGCGCCCGTCTTCAGCGCTGACCGGGGGGAGGGGCATCTCGTTGGGGTCGTACTTGCCGGCGTACTCCACCGGGAAATTGAACGGTGAGTGAGGTTCATAAAAACTGAGCCAGAGACAGAACGGACGATCCTTGTTCTCTTCCAGGAATTCGATGGCCCGGTGCACGAAGTAGGTTCCCTCGCTGTCGGCGTCATACAAGGCGGAAGGGCGGACATCGGCGTTGAGCCAGATCCGCGCGGGGTCCCGGAAAGGACGCCACGTTGGCCGCACCAGGACCGAGGACGGGGGACGCCGCGGCGGGTGGCTTTTCTGGTACTGGCGGAATTCCCGGCGGTCCACGCGGTAATCGAAGCCGTGCTTGAGGTTGCTGTTGAAGTGCATCTTGCCCACCGCTCCGGTGGCGTAGCCGAACTTCTTGAGGTGCTCGGCGATGGTGAGCTGGCGGGGTGATAGAGGTGTGCGGAGCAGCGTGACGCCGGCAGCGTGGGGCAGCTTGCCGGTGATGATCGACTGCCGGGAAGGACTGCACACCGGCGAGTTCACGTAGGCTCGCTCGAAGCGCGCTCCCTGCGCGGCCAGCCGGTCGAGGTTCGGCGTGCGGATGATCTTGTTGCCGTAAGCTCCCATCACGTACGGAGCGTGATCATCGGCCATGAGGAACAACACGTTCCGGGCGTGGATGCGGGCGCCGCCGGCCGGCTCGGCGGACACGGCCGCCAGCGGCAGGGCCAGCAGCGGCACAAGAGCGGAAATCACCGCGGGCAAGCTCCAGACGAGCCCGGGCTGCGGTCTCAATGCCTGGCGGGGAATGCGGCAGGTTGGCATCGGGTACCTCCTCTTCTTTGACAGGCGGCGTGAAGTGCACCACGCCCGGCCCGGCAATGCCGGCCCGTTGCACTGGGGTGGCGAACCGCCGCCGGGAACATATATTCTAGTTCACTGGCGCGGCGCCGAGTGCGCTGCTGCCGGGACGTAACGATGCGCCCGCCAGCAACGCCTGGCGCGGGCCGCGTCAAGCCACCAGAACAGGAGAGTACGGAATGGCGGAAGCGCAGAGTCCGGAGGCGGTCCGGAGCCTGGACAAGCTGTACGAGTTTGACCGCGAACCGGTATCGAAAGACAGGTTGCTGGGGCCCGGTTACTTCGCCGGTTCCTTCGCCGGCGAGCACGTGGCGGCCACCGAGTTCGTCATCGGAGTCACCTTTGTGAGCTGGGGGGCGAACGTCCGCGACATTTTCATTGGCCTCGTAATCGGAAACCTGCTCGCGGTGCTCACCTGGACGCTGATCTGCGCGCCGATCGCGGTTCAGACGCGGCTGACATTGTACTGGTACCTCCGCCGGATCGGCGGGCCGATGCTTACCGTCATTTACAACGTTCTGAACGCCGTGCTGTACTGCATCCTGGCCGGCTGCATGATTACCGTTTCGGCCTCGGCCGTGCGGATCCCGTTCGGCATTCCCGCCCAGGTGGAGTGGTACCCGACCGATGCGCGTTTCGTGGCGGTGGTGCTGGTGGTCGGCGCGGTGGTGGTGACGCTGGCCATTCTGGGTTTCAAGAAGCTGGCGTCGTTCGCCAGCGTTTGTTCGCCGTGGATGCTGCTGATGTTCGTCTGCGGAGCGCTGGTGGTGCTGCCCCGGCTCGGCGCGGCCGCCGGTATTGGCCACATCGGCGGCTGGGACCAGTTCTTCGAGATGGCGCGGAAGGTGGTCTGGACAGGCGTGACGCCGGATGGCAGCCCGCCGCTGGGGTTCTGGAAAGTGGCCGCGTTCGCCTGGATCTGCAATCTGGCGATGCACGGCGGGCTATCCGACATGGCGCTGTTCCGGTACGCGCCGCGGGCCAGCTACGGGCTGTTCTCCGCCTTCGGCATGTTCCTGGGCCATTACCTGGCCTGGATCTGCGCCGGGATGATGGGCGCCGGGGCCGCGCTGATGATGGGCACGCCACTGGTGAAGTTGGACTCCGGGGACGTCGGCTACCAGGCGCTCGGAGTGGCGGGCATTCTGGCGGTGGTGATCGCCGGGTGGACGACGTCGAACCCGACGCTGTACCGGGCGGGCCTGGCGCTGCAAGCGGTGACGCCGAACTGGTCCCGGGTCAAGGTCACCGCCGCCGCCGGCACGGTGACGACGCTGGTGGCCTGCTTCCCGTTCGTGTTCACGAAACTGCTCAACTTCGTCGGCATCTACGGCCTGCTGCTGGCGCCGGCCGGGGCGATCGTGGTGACCGAGCACTGGATCTTTCCCCGCCTCGGCCTGACGCGCTATTGGGCGTCTCATCGCAAGCTGCTGCTGAATTGGCCGGGGCTGGTTGCCTGGGTGGTTTCCCTCAGCGTCGGGCTGGCGCTGGAGCGCGCCGGGGTTCTGCACCTGTTCTTCCTGTTTCTGCCGGTCTACGTACTGACGTCATTGCTCTACATTGTTCTGGCTTCTCTCGCCGGCGCCCGGCAGCGGTATCCCGAGCCGGCGGAGAGCCGGGCGGCGGCTACCGCCCCGCGCCGGCCGGCTCCGGCGGCGGATCGGCCGAACCCGCTGGTCGAGTGGGTCTCCGGCCTGGTGGCGGCGGCCTCGCTGGTGGCCTGCCTGGTGATGGCGATCGGCGTGGCCGGCGCCGGGGGCGCGGATTTCGCCGGAAGCCTGGCCGCGTTCCACGGCCGGTTGATCCTGCCGACGCTGATCTACTTTGTGAGCGGCACGATTTTCCTCCGGGAATTCCACAAGGGCGCGAAGTCACCGGCGGCGTGAGGGGCACGCCAGCCCCGCCAAGGGTGCAAAGGGGTCAGGGCGACAGGGCGCCGGCAAGCGGGGCGGCGGAAATGGCCGGCTGGTTAAAGATCCGGTCGCGCCGGATCTTGCGCCACTCGTGGTTCCAGAAGAAAAAGAGCTTATTCTTCATCACCGGCCCGCCGACCTTGTAGCCGAAGTTGTTGAGGCGCAGCTTCTGTTTGTGGGCGCCGGCCTTGTTCAGGAAGTAGTTGGTCGCGTCGAGCTTGTTGCGGATGGACCGGAAAGGAAACCGGCTGGGGAAGGTGCCGTTGAGTTGGACGGCGCGGTGGCGGCCGGGACGCTTCAACCGCGCCCCGCCCGGGAGACGAAGGGAGAAAGTTCGAAAATCCGGCCGGCGAGCCGCCGTTTCCACAACGGCAAGGCGGCTATCCGCAATTGGTTTGGCTAGCCGCCGGCGCGAGTGTGATTTGGCGACTCCAGCGGGCCGCCATGGGGGCTGCCGGCGGTTGGATCACTTACTCGATCCGCAGTCTGGCGAAGACCGGGTAGTGGTCGGAGGGGTAACGGCCATCCCGGTTGTGAGTGACCGTGTGGGCTTCGAGCACCTTGATGTTGCCGCGATACAGGATCCAGTCGATGCGGCGTCCC
>CAZXVW010000076.1:0-17660 GCA_964644025.1 uncultured Solibacteraceae bacterium
GTCGAGGTCCTGAGGCAGGGCCCAGAAACCGCTGGTGAGGACGTTGACGCCGGCAGCCTGCAGCCGGGTTGTCAACCCCGGTTTGCGATTGAGTTCGACGGGATCAAGATTGAACAAGGTGCGCACGAACAGAGACCGGCCAGGGTCGTAGTTTTCCAGCAGATGGCCATCGCGGCTGAAGTGGGGCACGGCGAGTGGGTTACCGACGACGACCGGGACGCGGGTCTGATGTCGTTCCGCTTGAACGATTATGTTGGTGACGCCCGCGGCCACGGCTCGCACCACACCGCCGGAACTCACCGAGGCGATGCTGGGATTCTCACTTCGATAGCTGACGGCAGCGGCCGGCGCCCGGTCTCCATTGGTGTAGAGCAGGGAAGCAGAGAGCGCCACGGATTGACCGGACGTCATGAACAGTTCCCGGTAGCGCGGCAGCACGGCCCGGACGGCGCGTCCGTTGTCGAAGGTGACGCTGACCTGCGTCATCGCAACCGGGCGTTTGGGTGCGACCAGCGAGTAGACGCCGGCGAACAGTTCGTGCGGTCCGTTGGCGAAGCGGGTCGTGTCCAGCGTCAGGGTGGCGAGCTGACGGTTGCCCCAAACGATGCCCACCTGTTCGCCGTCGACGAAGAACATCACAGCTTCGATGGGGTCGGCGGTACGGATCCGAATCGTCCAGTTGACCCACCCACTGGCCGGACCTGGTGGAGCAGGCTCGAGGTGTGAAGCTTGCGTCGAATCATTCGCCACTTGAAAGTGCACCGGGGGACTGGTGCTGATCACCCGGCCGGCTGTGTCGCGGGCGACGGCCACGAGTTCCATGTCGCCGTCCCACACGGAGGCTGAGTTCCAGTCGAGCTCGAAGGGCCGGGTGGCGATCCGGCCCGGCCCGAGAGAGCGGCCGTTGAGTAAGAACTCCACGGATGCTGCCTCGGGCGTTCCAATGCTTTGAGCGGCCAGACGGATGGTCCCTCGCAGGGTGGTGTTATCGGCGGGAGATGTGATTACCACAGTGGACGCCGCCACGCCGGGCCAAGGACTCCCGATCGCCAAGGCGAGTAAACCGAGAGGCAGGCGAGCGAGAAATGAGCCGATTGTCTTGTTGAGAATTAACATGACGTGAAGTCCGGATGTAAGTATTGAGAAACGTCTGTACGTCGTTCTGTTGATCGGCGGCCAAGAGGATGCCGGGGCTGGGCGGAATCTCCGTGCATACGATTTGCTTTGCCGTAGAGTTGGATTGCCAAAGCCCCTACCGCCGGAGCCCGGCCCACCAGTTGCGACACCCCGATGAGAGCTGATCCGCCGGTGGCGCCGGCCGGATTCATGACAAACCGGTGCCGGCGGGAGGCAGCCTCGACAGATCCGGTGGAGGAATGGGTGGTTTTCCCCATCAACCGGTGGGTGACGTGGGTGACCTGGAAGTTCTTTCCAGTGGGAATGTCAAGAATACATACTTGGCGTAACATTATTAGGCGCCGAGTACAGCCTGCGTGAAAACGGGTTCAAAGCGTTTGAAGGTGCAATCCGGGTTCCACTTCGTCTTGCCAGCGTAGCTGGAGGAATAGAATAAACGGGCTTCATCGTGGACCGGACGGTCTGAGCAACAGAGCTGGACAAGATTTGAAGACGCCACTTTTCTCCCGAAGGAAGAATCCGATGCGGAAAGCGCTGAAAAGCCTGTACTTAAATCCCGTGGGCCAGATCGGTGGCGCCGAAAATGTCTTACTTAATTTACTCAGCGGCGTCCGGGAACAATCACCACGAGCCGATGTCACTCTGATTGCGGCGGCGGACGGGCCGCTGGTGAGAAGAGCACGGCTCATGAAGGTGAAGACCCGGGTTTTGCGATTCCCTCGTGCTCTATCGGAGTTTGGGGATTCGGGGCTCGATCGGGGGCGGCGGAGGTCCCGAATCGGGGTGCTCGCGATGTTGCCCGCGGCACTCCGGGCGGCGGTGGCGGCTGTCGGGTATATCCGGCGGTTATCTAAGGTGGTCCGGGCGGCGGATCCGGACGTGATCCAAACGAACGGGCTGAAGATGCACATCCTGGCAAGCTGGCTCAAACTCCCCGGGGTGCCCCTGATTTGGCACGTGCATGACTACGTAAGCCAGCGGCCGCTGATGCGGATTCTGATCCGGCTCCACGCGAGGCGTTGCCGGCTGGCCATTGTGCCTTCGCGCAGTGTGGCGGCAGATTTCGAAACAGTTTGCAGGGGGCGAGTCTCCATTTGTTGCGTGTACAACGGAATCGACCTCGACCGTTTCTCGCCGGTGGTTGCCAACGCCGACTCGGATGACGTCCCCGGAGAACGGATTTCGGTGAGAAGAGATTTGCGCATTGGTCTGGTAGCGACGTTCGCCCGGTGGAAGGGACAGGAAGTATTTCTTGAGGCGCTGGCATTGCTGCCTCCGGAGTTACCGTTCCGCGCCTATATGGTCGGTGGTCCCGTTTACCAGACCAGGGGGAGCCAGTATACCCTGGATGAGCTCCGGGACCGGGCGCGCAAACTGGGCGTGGAAGACCGCGTGGTGTTCACGGGTTACGTTGGTGAAACTGCGGCGGTGATCCGCTCACTCGATATCGTCGTGCACGGCAGCACCAGGCCCGAACCGTTCGGTTTGGTGATCGCCGAAGCGATGGCGTGCGGTAAGGCGGTGATCGTAGCCTCGCACGGCGGCGCCGCCGAGCTCATTGAAGAAGGGGTGACCGCGCTTGCTCACCATCCTGGAGATGCGGTGAGCTTGGCCGCCAAGATTCGCGTGCTGGCCGAGAATGAGCGGCTGCGGCTCCGCCTGGGCCGGGCCGCGAGAGAGACGGCAGTGAAACGTTTCGACCGGAGGCGCCTGGCGGCCCAGATTCTGCTCATTTACGAGTCTCTGCTGGTGGAGCGGCCCATTGGCTGGCGGGCGGCGGCGTGAGGGAGCCAGAATGAAGGTCCTTCACCTGCACAGCGGTAACCTTTATGGTGGGGTGGAGACAACCCTGCTTGCCCTGCAAGTTTACCGGAATGAGTGCCCGGAAATGGAGCCACAGTTCGGTTTGTGTTTTGCGGGCCGGCTGAGCAGGGAACTCCGGTCGGCGGGCGCACGAGTTCATTCGCTCGGTGAAGTGCGGCTCCGGAACCCGTTGCGGGTGTGGCGCGCGCGCCGGCGGCTCAAGGCGTTGATCGAACAGGAACAGTTTGATGCCGTGGTTTGTCATATGTCCTGGCCGAGCGTCGTGTTCGGCCCGGTGGTGCGGGGCCGGCGGCTTCCACTTGTTTTCTGGATGCACGACGCCACCGGCGGCACGCACTGGCTGGAACGGTGGGCCGGGAGAACCCCCGCCGATTTAGTCATATGCAACAGCCGGTTCACCGCGCGCCAGGCCCCCGGCCTATTTCCCAAAGCGCCGCGGCGAGTGCTCTACTGCCCGGTGCCGTCTCCGGGCGCAGGTGAGCGAAGCCGTGGCCGGGCCGCGGTCCGAGAGATGCTCCGGACCTCACAAAGCGACCTGGTTGTTGTGCAAGTGGGGCGGATGGAGGCCTGGAAGGGACACCTGGCACATCTGCAGGCGTTAGCGAAACTCGCGGACCGGGGTAGCTGGACGTGTTGGATGGTGGGAGGTCCCCAGAAACCAGCCGAACGGGCCTACTTCAAGCGACTGTGCAAGACGGCGCGGGAGCTGGGGATCGCCTCGCGGGTCCGGTTCACGGGCCAGCGAAACGATGTTCCGGACTTACTGGCGGCGGCGGACATATTCTGCCAGCCGAACACGGCGCCGGAGCCATTTGGGGTGGTCTTCATCGAAGCACTCTACGCCGGACTGCCGGTGGTGACGACGGCGCTCGGCGGGGCGCTCGAGATTGTGGATGCAAAATCCGGACTGCTGACACCACCTGGCGACGTTCTGAAACTGGCCGCCGCTTTGCGGCGACTGATGGAAGATTCAGAGCTTCGCTCCGGCGGGGACCAGCGGGCCGCGCGGGCAAGACAGTTGTGCCATCCAGCAACACAGATCAGAGCACTTCAAGAGCTCCTGAAGGGCTGCACCGCCAATCAGCGCCGGGCGGCATGACCCCGTCCAGCAGGCTGCTGAGGTGATTCAAGACCGAGTTTACCGATGGGTTTAGCCGCTACTGCACCATATTGGAACCTGGAGACGGCCTACACGGCTGTGCGACGCCGGCCTTGGCTGGAGTACTTTCTGCTCTTCCAGATTGTGTGCCAGCTCGCGCTGATCGCTGGTCCGTTCGCCCAGTTCCGCGTCCTGTTCCGCAGCTCAGCGTTCGGCGCCAGTCTGGCCATGCTGCTGTTTCTGCCGCAGAGCCGGCGCCGGCACCCGGCGGCCGCGCTCGGCGGGATCGTGATCGCCATCTACGCTATCTCGCTGTTGCATCCGGGCATGAACACGTTGACGGCGGGGACGGCCCAGGTGCTTCTGAATCTTGCGATTCTCGGGCCGTTGTTCTGGGTCATGCGTCTGGAGGTCGATTCGACCTCGTTGCGGCGGCTGCTCACGATCTTCTGGGGGTTTCATGCATGCAGTGCGGCGCTCGGGGTGATACAGACCTGGTACCCAGGGTTTCTGCAACCAGATATTTCCAGCGTTTACGCCGGACGGGGAGCCGACTACCTGGAGAGTCTGATGATCCACACAGCGTCTGGGGCGCTCACGTGGCGGCCGATGGGCCTCACCGATGTCCCCGGCGGGGCCGCGATGTCGGGTTTCTACGCGATTCTGTTCGGCATCGGGATGGCGTTGACGACCAGCCGGGTGTGGGTAAGGGCGGTGGTGCTGGCAAGCATGCTGCTCGGGTTGGCGGTATTGCTGATGTCGCAGGTCCGCTCGGTGTTGCTGATGCTGTGCTGCTGCGTGCTGGTGTTGGCAGTGATTCTGGCCAAGCGCGGTGACTGGGCGAAATCAATTCTGCTGGTAGTCATGCTGATCTGGACCGCGGCGTTGGGCTCCCTGATCGCCTTGGCGATTGGTGGTGAGAGCGTGACGAGCCGCCTGGCCACGCTGACCGAGGGATCACCGGCGGAGGTCTACCAGAAGAACCGCGGCCGATTCCTGGCTGCTACGGTCACCGAGCATCTTCCCCGCTACCCGCTCGGCGCCGGACTGGGACAGTGGGGAATGACGAACCGGTACTTCGGCCACAATTCGGCCGCCGACCGGGCGGCGATGTGGGTGGAGATCCAGTGGACAGGGTGGCTGTTCGACGGAGGGATTCCTCTGATCCTGGCTTACCTGGCGGCGCTATACGTGGCGATCCGAGCCAGTTGGAAGATCGCGATCAGCCGCAGTGTGTCTCGCGCCATTTGGATATGGGGGGCGATCCTGGTCGCTTACGGCGTGGGAGTGGCGGCCATCACCTTTAACTACCCAATCTTCATTGGTCAGGGCGGCATGGAGTTCTGGCTACTGCAGGCTGCGCTGTTTGCCGCGGCGCATTCCGAGTACCGCCGGCGGGTGGCCAGGCGGGAAGCCGAAGCGATACGCGGAACCCAATGAGCCTGTTTCTTCTCGTAGCCGGAGACTTTGCGGAGACCGGTGGCATGGACCGGGCCAACTTTGCCTTGGCCGGATACCTGGCGGACCGCGGAGATGAAGTACACCTGGTGACGCACCGGGCGGCGGCCGAATTACGGGAGCGCCCGAACGTGTACGAACACGCGGCGCCGAAACCGCTCGATTCGTATTTCCTCGGTGCTCCCTGGCTGGATTACCTTGGCCGGTATCACGCGCGGCGGATCGCCGCTCGCGGCGGCCGGGTGGTGGTAAACGGCGGTAACTGCATCTGGGGTGACGTGAATTGGGTTCACTACGTGCACGCATCCCATGTTCCCCAGAGCCGCGCCCATGCGGCCCACGCATTGAAAACGTACCTGCACCACCGCCGGTCGCTGGACCGCGAGGCGGCGGCGCTCCGTTGCGCCCGAGTGATCATTGCCAATTCCGAACGCACCAGGCGCGACCTGGTGGAAAAGGTGGGCGTTGATGAGGGCCGTGCCCGGACGGTCTATTTAGGAATAGATTCTGAGCAGTTTCGTCCCCCGAAGGCCGGGGAACGGCGGCAAATCCGCCTGTGTTTCGGGTGGAGGCTGCAAGCCACGAAGATCGCTTTCATCGGAGGACTCGGGGACCGGCGTAAGGGCTTTGACACCGTGTTTGAGGCCTGGCGCCGCCTCAATGGCCGGCCGGAGTGGGAAGCGGATCTCGTGGTGATGGGGCGGGGCGCGGAGTTACCCGGCTGGAAGCGGAGAGTAGCTGCGGAAGGCCTGTCGGACCAAGTGGAATTTCTCGGCTTCCGGGACGACATCCCACGGGTGCTCGCCGCCTGTGACCTCGTGGTGGCTCCCACTCGATACGAACCTTACGGGCTGGCGGTCCAGGAAGCGCTCGCAATGGGGATCCCCGCTGTTGTTACTCGAAGTGCCGGGATTGCGGAACACTACCGGGCGGAGTTACAGGAGCTGCTGCTGAACGACCCCGAGAACCCGGTGGAACTGGCGGAACGGCTCGGTCACTGGCGGCGGAATCGCAGCCGGTTCGAGCAACCGCTGGCGCGGCTCTCGGCTGAGTTGCGCCTTCATTCCTGGACGCGCATGGCCGAGCAGATGGTCAAATGCATTACGGTGTGAAGCCTCTACGAATCATTGTCGTCCTGATGGATCCGCCGCTGCCGTTCGGCAAAGCCGCGGCACGCTGGTACTACGTTTTGTTGCGCGAGTTAGTTGCGCGGGGACACGAGGTCACGGCGTTCATTGGATGCGAGGGCGCCGATGAAATCGCGGCCACGGAAGAACTATTGCCCCGCCCTCGGTATGATTTGCGCTACTACCCGGTGCGCCGTGGTGGCGGACTGGCGGCGAAGCTGGCAAGTATCCGGCGTCCGTACTCCTACTTGTTTCGGGATGGCTTTCGCCGCGATCTTGGCCGGGAACTAGCGTCTGGGTTCGATGTGCTGCATCTGGAGCAACTTTGGAGCGGCTGGGCCGGCCGGGGATACGAGCACAAGTCGCTGCTGAATGTGCATTATTCACTGGCGGTGGATCAGGAGGGCTACACGCCCGCTTCACTGCGGGACCGATTACTGTGGCGACGGGCTTACCAGGCAGAACGTTATCTCCTGCAGCGTTATCCCCGGATTCGCACTCTGACACCACGCCTCAGCGCGCTGGCGCGGAAGGCGAATCCCGACGCGGAAATCCACACCGTGCCCCTCGGCATCGATGCCAGTCTGTATCCGTTCCTCTGCAGCCCGCGTGCCAATGGGGTGCCGCCGACGATCGGCCTGGTAGGTTCTTTCAACTGGATACCATCGCAGCGGGCGGGTCACCGGTTGCTGACCCGGTTGTGGCCGGCGATTCAGCAAGCCATGCCGGCCGCCCGGCTGATGATGATTGGACACGCCGCCCGTTCCGTGTTTCGGGAATACACGGATTGGCCCGGCGTCACAATCCTCGAAGATGTGCCTGACATCGTGCCCTACTTCACTCAGCTCGACGTGCTGCTCTACGCGCCGCCTCGGGGAACGGGCATGAAAGTCAAAATCCTGGAAGCGTTCGCCCTCGGCGTTCCGGTGGTGACGAACTCGGAAGGAGCCGAAGGCCTGCCCATCCAGGACGGTTTCAACGCCGCCTTGGCGGAGGACGACAAGGGGCTCGTAGAGCGGGCCATTCACTTGCTTCGAAATTCGGACCGCGGCCGGGCCCAGGCACTCGCTGCCCGCCAGGTGTTGCAGTATTATTGCGCTCCCGCCTCCGTGACGGAGGCGGTGGAACGGCTCTATCACCGGATCGCGGAGGCGCGCCCCGTGCAGCGAAAGATGCACGCGTTCGCCCCGCGCATCATTCCGCCGGTGGCGTCCAATGCGAGGCCACAGTGCGGGTAGGATTCAATGCCAGGTTGCTGGCGGAGCCGAGTCTTCGGGGCTGGAACCGGTACACGGTGAACTTGATGGCCGGTCTGATGGAGGCGGGCGTCCAGTTATTCCTGTATTCGGATGCTCCGATTCACGACGTGCATTTACGGCGGCTGCGGAGCGGCCGGTATTCCTTACGAGTAGCGCCTCCGATGACCTACCTGAAATGGGAGCAGTGGTGGCTGCCGCAGGCGTGCGCGGTGGACGGCGTGGACGTGTTTCACGCCACGTTTCATTTCGGGCTGCCGTGGCGGTCACCGGCGCCGGCGGTCCTAACGCTGCACGATGCCATTGACGCGGCGCCCGGCGCGGCCCATCGTTGGCAGCCGGGGTGCTGGAGACCGGCGGCGCTGCGCAGTGCGCTCAGCAGTTGGATCGCCCGCCGGCGGGCCGTCCACATCATCACGGTCAGCAACTATTCGAAGCGTGACCTCATCAACCGGTTCGGGATTCACCCGGAAAAGATCACCGTGATTTTCAACGCGGCTGACCCGGGGTTCGAGGAGCCTGTCACCAGCGGGCAGAAGCAGGAGACGCTCCGCCGCTACCGGGTGCGGCGGCCATACTTCTATTACCTGGGCGGGTGGGAAGCGCGGAAGAACATCCCTTTCCTGCTGCGAGCGTTTGCCACGGCGCAGGCGCCCGGGGCTGAACTGGTGTTGGCGGGGGGCAAGGAGAGCGAGATTGCCATGCTGCGCCGGATGGCGGAAGCCATGGGCATTGCCGAGCGGGTCAGGTTGCTGGGCCGGATTGAGGACAAACACGCGGCGGCGCTCTATGCGGATGCTCTCTGTTTCGTGTATCCGAGCGAATACGAAGGCTTCGGCCTCCAGCTTTGCGAAGCCATGGTGACAGGCTGTCCGGTGCTGGCGGCGCGGCGCACGTCACTGCCGGAGATTCTGGGTGACGGCGGGGAAACTTTTGAACTCGGCGATCCCAGAGAGCTGGCCACGTTGCTCGGACGAGTGGCGGGGGATGAGGGATACCGGGCGGAACTGGTTGTCCGGGCGAAACGGCGGGCGGCTCATTTTTCATGGCGGCGGACAGTGATGGAAACGTTGGACATTTACGCCAAGGTGACCGGGCTTGACACCCGGCGATTTTCTTTCGGATGGAGGCATGGCGAGGCGACGTGAGCAGGACGCGGAGGAGCACATGGACAGCGGCCAGCGGACTGACATTCACGGCCATTACGATGATGCTGGGGTTCGTGGCGACCCCGCTGTTGCTTCGCTGGCTAGGCGCCGAGCGTTTCGGGTCTTTCCGGGTGCTATCGGAGTGGCTGGGCAACCTGACCATGCTGGAGTTCGGGCTCACCGGGTCGATCCTGGCGTTGTTGGCCCCGGCGGTCGCCCGGCGGGACGAACAGGAAATCCGCGGGTGGCTGTCGGCCGCGATTCGCTCGTACTTCCGGGTGGACCTGGCTATCGCGGCAGCCGGCATCGCTCTGATTGTAGTGCTGCCCCGGCTGATGCCTCCGGAGGAGGTGAGCAAAGGCGAGTTGCGGGTCTCGGCGGTGATCTTGCTGTTCGGTCTTTGCCTGCTGCCGTTAAGCGTGTTCAAAGGGCTAATGGAAACCGAGCAGCGCGGTTACCTGGTGAACGCCATGTTGGTCGCCCAGGCGGGTTTGACCGTGGCGGCGACGCTTGGAGCGGCCCGCGTGGGCTGGGGCCTGGTCGGACAGAGTGCGGCGACGGTGGCGTCCCGGCTGCCGGCGCTACTGATTCTTACGGTCTTGGGCACGCGGCAATTCCGGCGCTTCTGGCAGGTCAAACCGAAACGGGAAAACCTGAAGCAGTTACGGCGGCTGAACATCGATACTTTCAGCTACGCCATGACCGGGCGCCTCAGCCTCTGGTGCGACAACATGATGATCCATTGGGGGCTGGGAGCGCTGGCGGTGGCCCCGTTTCTGCTCACGCAGCGACTGGCGATCATCGTCCGCTCCCTATTGGGCACGGTGGGAACTTCAACGTGGGCAGGGCTGATCGAGCTGCGTTCTCACGGACAAATGGACCTGTTCCGGCGCCGCTTCATCGAACTGAACCGCATGGTAAGCGCCCTGGGATTGATCGTACTGGGCACGATTGCCGCTTACAACTTTCATTTCACGAGCCGTTGGGTGGGGGGCGAGAACTTCGCCGGCGAAGGCGTCAGTCTGCTGGCCTGTTTGACTACGTGGCTGGTGGCCATAGTCGAGATGTGGACTTGGCCCATCACCTCGACCGGCAATGCCAGAGCTGTCATCCGGCCGGCGGCCCTCTCCACTGGAGTGAACCTGGTGGTCGGCATCGCGGGCACGGTGACCCTAGGCGCCATCGGCCCGCTCCTGGGAACGCTGGTCGCGTATTCGAGCATCAATCTGTGGGCTGTGCCGCGGGTTTCGAAGCGATTGTTCGGGACCTCCACCGCCAGTTTGTGGCGTGCGGCTTTCGAGCCGCTTCGCTGGGCGCTTCCTTTCATCGCCTTTGTTTGGTGGGTGGCGCGGTCGCATGTTCCGTCCGGGTGGTTCATGCTGCTGGCGGAGATGAGTCTCTGCGGTTTGTTGGGGCTGCTGCTGTGGTGGATCTTCGATCTCACTCCCGCTGGCCGGAAAGAATGGGTGGGCCGCATGTCGCTGGCCTTTGACCGGGGATGAGGGACGCCCGCATGTCGAGCCTGACAGCTTCTGTGTTGATTCCCAGCTTCGGGCGGCCGGCCAGCTTGGCCAAGTGCCTCGCCTCGCTCCAGCACCAGACCGTTCCACCGCGGCAGGTGATCCTGGTGTGGCAGAAGCAGGACACGCCAACGCGAGACCTGGCCGAAAGCTGCCGCGCCGGTTTCGAGGGCGTCCTTGAAGTGGTTCACTGTGACATTCGCGGAGTAGTGCCGGCCGAGAACCGTGCTCTGGCTGCAGCAACGAGTGATATTGTTCTGCTGATTGACGACGATGCCATCGCACCATCCGACTGGATCGAACGGCACCTGATACATTACGGAGATCCCACGGTTGGCGCGGTCGGCGGCCCCGCGGACAATTTCCACCCGGATGGAAAGCCCTTTCCCAAGCAGACACGGTGCCCGGTGGGTCAACTGGCATGGTTCGGCAAGCTTCACGGAAACATGTACGACCACGTGCCCGCGTGGCGCTCACGTTCCCCGGCGGCGGTGGACCACTTGGTCGGCTATAACCTGAGCTTGCGGCGCCAGGCGTTCGACAGATTCGAAGAGAGCTTGAAACCGTACTGGCAAATGTTTGAGCTGGACGCCTGTTTGCAGGTGAAAGCCCGGGGCTACCGCGTGTTGTTCGACTACGCGAACGTGGTCGAACACCACCCCACCAATACCGCCTACGCGGGAGGGCGCGACGGCGATCTCATGGTGAAGATCTACAACGGCGCTTACAACTACGCCTGCGTGCTCGGTAAGCACTCCCCATGGTATCTCGCTTTCCCGCGACTGGCCTTCCTGTTGGCGGCCGGCTCAGTCAGCAGCCCGGGTCTGCTGGGCGCGTTGGTGGCTGCGCGGCGGTTCGGGCGTCCCATCCGGGAAGCGAGGATCTTGCAGAAGACGTGGCGCCATCACATTGCCGGATGGCGGGCCGGCCGGGCGTGCCGCCGGTCCCAGCGGAGAATCCGGCGGGACGCTCACCCGGTTCCGGAGTCCCTGGAGGTTTCCTAAGTAATGTCACTGCGTGTATTAAGCATCGGCCACTCGTATGTGGTCGGAGCTAACCGGGCATTGATGCGCGAAGTAGCCCGGGATCCGCGGCTGGAAGTGACCGTCGCGGGCCCGGCGTTTTTTCACGGGGACTTACGGCCGGTGTGCTTCGAGCCCGAGCCGCCGGGATCCCAGTTGAGTACGTGCCGCGTCCCTGCCCGCTGGACCAGCCGGATCCATGTCTTCCGCTACTCCCACCACTGCCTGGAAGAGCTGTTGCGAAATGGCCGGTTCGATGTAGTCCACGCCTGGGAGGAACCTTACATATACGCCGGATATCAGATCGCCACCGCGATGAATGGTAGCCGGGCCCGGTTCTGTTTTCGAACGGCACAGAGCTATGTGAAGTGGTATCCGCCCCCGTTCTCAGTCTTTGAACGAACCGGGCTGAAACGTGCTCAGGGTTGGATCGCCGGGGCGAATCTCGTATACAAAGCGATGCTCCAGCGTGGCTATCCGGAGCGTCGCGGCCGGGTCTTGACCCTGGCAGTGGACACCTCGGTTTTCCGGCCGCTCTCGTCCGCCGAACGTTCGAGTGTCCTGCTGGAGTTGGGGCTTACGCCGCCCGTCGTAGGATTCGTCGGCCGCTTCACAGAGGCGAAAGGCCTGGATGTTTTGCTGCGAGCCATGGAGCAGGTGAAGCGGAGTTCGGACTGGAGTCTGTTGTTGCTCGGCAGCGGGGAGTATGGGCGAAGGATACGTGCGTGGGCCGCCAACCGCGGCTGGAGCCGCCGGGTGTGCCTCCGGCTCGTGAAGCACGACGAGGTACCGCGCTACCTGGGGGCGATGGACTTGCTCGTGGCACCCAGCCAGACGCGGCGAAATTGGCGGGAGCAGTTCGGCCGAATGCTGATCGAAGCCTTCGCCTGTGGTGTTCCGGTGATCGGTAGCGACTCGGGCGAGATCCCCCACGTGATCGGTGACGCGGGCAGGATTGTGGCCGAGGCCGACGTGGATGGATGGGCCACCGCCATTACGAACCTGCTCAGAGATCCGGCCGCCCGGGCCGAGTTCGCAGCGCGGGGATTAGAGCGGGTGCAGCGCTACTCGGTGACGAGCGTGGCACAGCAATATCGAGATTACTTTCAATGGCTGCGCGACCAACCACTGTCGTAAGTGAGGATGACCGCGTCACGAGAGCCTCTCCATTTCGGGTCGCGCTCATCAGTGATCTGGCGGAGGAAAACTGGCCCAGCATGGACCTGGTGGCCGAGATGTTGCTTGCGTGTTTGGAACGAGACTACTCCGGCCAGGTCCGTCCGGTAAGGTTCCGGCCGCTGCTGAAGCGGCGGTTCACCCGGCTGGCAGCGTGGCGGAACAACCGCCTGGTGTTCAATACCGACCGGCTGATAAACCGGTTCTGGGATTGTCCAAGGGCGGTCCGCCGGCTGAGGGCGGAATTCGATCTCTTCCACGTGGTAGACCATTCCTATTCACAGTTGGTCCACGAGTTGCCGGCATCACGAACGGTGGTGACCTGCCACGACTTGGATACGTTTCAGTGCCTGTTGGAGCCCGCGGCAAACCCGCGCCCGCGCTTGTTCCGCGCGATGACGCGACGGATCCTTGATGGCTTCCGCCGAGCGGGGCACGTTGTATGTGTCAGTGAAGCGACCCGGCGCGCGCTGCTCCGGTATGAGCTGGTTCGGGCCGATCGAATCACGGTGGTGCCAAACGGGGTTGCTCCGGAATGCACGCCGCGTCCGGATCAGGCGGCCGGCGCGCGGCTTGACTCGTTGTTAGGAAGACCAGACGGCGCCGGTCCGGAGTTGCTCCACGTAGGGAGTACGATCCCGCGGAAACGGATCGATGTGCTGCTCCGGGTTCTCGCGAAGGTACGCACGGGATTTCCTGGCGTCCGGCTGTTGCGGGCCGGCGGCCGGCTGACAGCGGAGCAGCGTAGGTTGGCGGAGGAGCTGGGCCTGACGGGCGCGATTGAGGAACTGCCGTTTCTCGACCGCCGGGAACTGGCGGCATTGTATCGCCGCGCGTGGCTGCTGCTGCAGCCGTCCGCAGCGGAAGGGTTCGGGTTACCGGTCGCCGAGGCCCAATCGTGCGGCACTCCGGTGGTGGCCAGCGACCTGCCGGTGATGCGCGAAGTTGGCGGGCCGGCCGCCGCTTATTGTCCGGTGGCTGACGTTGGCGCCTGGACTGAAATCGTGACGTCAATGTTGACCGAACGCCGGAGACGGCCGCTGGAATGGAACGCGCGGCGGCGGGCTGGGATCCGCCATGCCGCCCGGTTTAGTTGGCCGGAGACGACCCGGCAGATGGTGGCCATTTATCAACGCCTGCTTGCAGGCTGATAGAACCCGGCAGGCCGATTACGAACTGGAGGGGAGCATGCACAGATCTTTCGGACTGCAGTCCCGCGCCCCGGCGCCAACCGGCCGCCGGCTGCGCGTATTGCAAATCGGCAAGTATTATTCTCCGTACCGGGGCGGTATCGAGACTCACTTGCAGATGCTCGCCGAACGGCTGGATGAGTATGTCGATGTAGAAGTGGTCGTCTCGGGGGCTAAGACCACCACAGAATCCGGGCACGTAAACGGGATTCGCGTGACCCGGCTGGGCACCTGGTCCCGGCTGGCGGGTGCTCCGATCTGTCCGTCGCTTTGGGGGGCGATCCACCGCAGCAACGCTGACATACTCCACATCCATCTGCCGAACCCTCCGGCGGTGCTGGCCTACCTGGCCAGCCGGGTCCGGAGGCGGCTCGTGCTGACCTACCACAGCGACATCGTGCGGCAGAAGATCCTGGGCAAGCTAGTGAACCCGATCCGCGATCTGGCCATGAAACAGGCCGCGGCCGTGATCGCTACCTCTCCTCACAGCGTGAACAACTCGCCGATGCTGGCCAGGCACCGCGACCGCTGCGTCGTCATCCCGTTCGGCGTACCGCTGGATGGCTTCGATCAGTGTGCCGCGGATTCAGTCGCCAAACTCCGGCGGCGTTTCGGACCACGGATGATCTTGGCCGTAGGACGGCTGATTTACTACAAAGGCTTCGAGTACCTCATTCGGGCGATGCGGGGTCTTGACGCCCACTTGGTCATCGTTGGGGACGGGCCTAAGCACAAGGAACTGAGGATGCTATCCCGCTCGCTCGGCGTCGCATCTCGGGTTCACCTTGTCGGAAGCGTCGCCGATGTCGTTCCCTATTACCACGCGGCGGATGTCTTTGTGCTTCCCTCGGTGGCCAACAGCGAGGCCTTTGGCATCGTTCAACTCGAGGCAATGGCGTGCCGGACGCCCGTGGTGAATACACAGCTCGATACCGGCGTACCGTACGTTTCTCCAGACGGCGTAACCGGCCTGACCGTCTCACCCGCCGACCCGGTCGCCCTGGCCGGCGCTGTTTCACGTCTTCTTTACGATGAAGCCTTGCGGGCCCGCTTTGCTGCGGCGGCTCGCTTACGCGTGGAGCAGGAGTTCAGTGTGGAGGCGATGGTGAACCGGACCATGCAGGTTTACGAATGGGTCGCGGCCGGTAGATCAGTGCCCGCTGGCTCCTTGAAACTGGAGCGGCCGGCCGTCGCCGTTCCCTGATACAACGCTGGAGGCAGACTCGCCGGCAGCATTGGTTTTCTCGCACCAGCCTGTTGCCCGTCGCGGAAACGCGGCAGTCAACTCCTGGAATCACAAAGGCTGAACCGATCATGTATTCATTACTGGTTCTTGGTCTCGCATCGTGCGCCATCGCCCTGGCAATCACCCCCCTGTTCCGCAGCATGGCGCACCGGCTGGGTTTCGTCGATCGGCCGGACGGTGAACGGAAAATGCACCCGCTGCCGACTCCCCGAGTCGGCGGCTGGGTGATTATGACCGTTTACCTGCTGGTGACAGGAGGTTTCCTCATTTTCGGTTTTTCCGATGGGACGATCGCCCGAAACGCCATCCCCAAAGAACTTACGATTCTCCCCGCGGCCGTCTTGGTGTTTTTCACCGGGCTGCTCGATGACAAAATCGGACTCAGGCCGTGGCAGAAGCTACTGGGCCAAACGATCGCGGCCGGCGTCGCCTTTGGAATCGGGGTTCGGATCGAAGAGATTCACGGCGCCTTTGAGGGACCGATCTGGAGCCTGCTGTTAACAGTGTTCTGGCTCGTTCTCTGCAGCAACGCTTTCAACTTGATCGACGGCATGGACGGGCTGGCCACCGGTGTCGGCCTGCTGGCCACGATCACGATGACGCTGGCGGCCATCCTTTACGGTGATCTCGAACTGGCGTGGGTCACAGTGCCGCTGGCCGGGGCGCTGCTGGGCTTCCTGTGGTACAACTTCAACCCGGCCTCGGTGTTCCTGGGTGATTCCGGAAGCCTGCTCGTCGGCTTCCTGTTGGGCTGTTATGGGATAATGTGGAGCCTCAAGTCGGCCACGATTCTTGGTATGACGGCGCCGCTGATGGTGTTGTGCGTGCCGCTGTTGGATACGGCCCTGGCGGTTGCGCGCCGCTTCCTCCGCAATGAGCCAATTTTTGGCGCCGACCGTGGCCACATTCACCACCGGTTGCTCGAGCGCGGTTTTACCACTCGTCGTATCGCTCTCATGATTTACGGGTTTTCCGGACTGGCGGGGATCTTCTCTCTGCTCCAAAGCATTCCGGCAAACCGCTTCTCACCGGTCATCGTCGTGATGTTCTGCGTCGTCACCTCCTTGGCGATCTGGAGTCTCCGGTACGTGGAGTTCCACGTCGCGAGCAGGGCCATTCTCCGAGGGACGTTCCGGCGTCTGCTCCGCTCAGAAATTCATCTTCAACAAATGGAGGAGCGGCTTTCTCAGGCGGACAATCTCCAAGAATGCTGGCGAATTATCCGGGACCAGAGCCGTGATCTAGGCTTCACCCAGGTTTCCATGAAGGTGAACGGCACAATGTATGAAGCAAACCTGGATGGAAACGATTCGGGCCAACACTGGGATCTGTGGATTCCGTTCGGCGAGTCAGACTACGTGAGCTTCCAGCGCGGTTTCGACGCCATGGTGAAGCCAGTAGCCCTGACGAGCCTTGCCGATGTGCTCCGGCGGTCGCTGCGTGGCAAGCCGGTGACCGGCGGACGGCACCTACCAGCGCTCGAATCCATGAGCGTCTGAAGGATTACCTGATGCACAAACGGAGATGCATTGTGACGCACCCTCTCTTAGCGCTCGGGGTTGCTGGTTGGCTCCTCGCGGCCGGAGGCGTGTTTGCGGGTTCGCTCCAGGTGATCCATCCGGCAGCGAATGCCGTAGTCCGGGGCACGGTCCCACTCGCGGCCCAAGTGACCGGAATCCAGGGCGTGGCTTCAGTAGAGTTTCTGCTCAACGGCCACGTGCTTGAGGCCGGCCCGATTTCGGAGCCGCCTTACGCGCTGGAATGGAACTCGGCTGAGGTGTGGAACGGTGAAATGCAGCTCACGGCCGTGGCGCGGGACAGCACCGGCCGCATCCTGGCGACCGCCGCGCCGGTGCCGTTCGAGGTGGTGAACGGCCCAGCGCGGATGCGGCACCTGTTGCCGGCGTCGCCCGGCCCGGTGAGTGGCCGCGTCGAGTGGACGGTCGAGGTCAGCGGCGTCGAGCCCACCGAAGCGGTAATGTTTCTCGTGGACGGTCACCAGGTTCGCATCATTTTTGGAGGCCAACAACGGGTATCCGTCTTGCTGGATACGACCGAATTTGCCAATGGTCCTCATGAGTTGTTCGCCGCGGCGCACTCGTTGACGGAGCCAAAACGACCGTTAGCCATGAGCCAGGTGCGGGTCACGTTTGATAATGGGCGAACCATCCGGGCAGTCTTGCCGCGTTACCGGGAGCTCTTCCTCGCTCCTGGAGAGACCAAGGCCCTGGCGGCTCGCCTGCTCTACACGAACGCAGATCGGGAACCAGCCGCGGGCGTTCATTACGAGAGCCTGGACCCAGCGGTAGCCTCGGTCAGCGCTGATGGCGTGGTCCGGGCCGTGGGGGCCGGAGTCACGACGGTGGTGGTGGAAGCCCAGCAGCGGCGGGCGGAGGTGGCGGTGGTGGTTGGTGACCCGCCGGGCGTGCCGCATTTCAGCCGCGAGGGGCGCTTCTT
>CAZXVW010000077.1:0-17654 GCA_964644025.1 uncultured Solibacteraceae bacterium
GCTACGGCGGCGCCCGGGGGAAGCGCAGAGCGAATGTGCGGAATTGCTGGATATTTGACCGAGCCGGGGTCTTCTCCGCCGCGCCGGTGGCTGGAGCAGATGTGCGCCACGCTCGTCCACCGGGGTCCGGATGAGGAGGGCTACTACCTGGGTGACGGCGTAGGTCTCGGCCACCGCCGCCTCAGCATCATCGATCTCCGCGGCGGGCGTCAGCCGTTAGCCAATGAGGATGGCACCATCCAGGTGGTCTTCAACGGGGAGATTTACAACTTCCGCGAGCTGCGCCGGGAGCTGGAGAAGAAAGGCCACCGGTTCGCTACGCGGACTGATACCGAGGTGCTCGTTCACCTCTACGAGGAGGCTGGCGAGCGGATGCCCGAGTATCTCAACGGCATGTTCGCCTTCGCCATCTGGGACGGGCGCGAGCGGCGGCTGTTGCTGGCCCGGGACCGGCTGGGCAAGAAGCCGCTGTATTACACAACGCGCATCCCCGGTCTTCGCTTCTCGTTCGCATCGGAACTAAAAGCCCTGGCGAGCTTGCCCGGTTTCCCGAGGAAGGTGAAGCCGGAAAGCGTCGCCGATTTCCTCAGCCTGTCCTACGTACCCGATCCGGAGACGGTTTACGAGGACGTGCATAAGCTGAGGCCCGGTCATACACTTACGGTGACCGATGCGGACGAGGTGCGGGAACGCTGCTACTGGGCACCGGCCTTTACTCCCGGCGAGGCTTCGGCCGATAACGCCCGCGAGGAATTGGAAGCGCTGGTGCGCGACGCCGTCGAGCGGCGGATGATCAGCGATGTTCCGCTCGGGGCGTTTCTCAGCGGCGGGATCGATTCCAGCCTGGTGGTCTCCCACATGGTGGGAGCGGAGAGTGGTCCCGTCAAGACGTTCTCGATCGGCTTCACCGAGAAGCGGTTCGACGAGCTCGCCTACGCGCGGGCGGTCGCGCAGCGCTACCAGACCGAGCACCGCGAGAAGGTGGTTTCTCCCGATGTCCATGACATGATGGACGTTTTGATCCGCCACTATGACGAACCGTTCGGGGATTCTTCGGCGATCCCTACTCTTTACCTGGCGCGGATGACACGCGAGAACGTTACGGTAGCGCTCTCCGGCGACGGCGCTGACGAGCTGTTCGCCGGCTACCGGCGCTACCGCTTCGCTATGCTCGAAGAGCAAATCCGGCGCCGGCTGCCTGGCTGGTTTCGGCGCACAGTAGTTTCCCTGGGCGCGAGACTTTACCCGAAGTTCGATTACCTCCCGCAGGTCTTCCGTGCGAAGGCATTGCTCCGCGACGTAGCTCAGGAGCTCGCCGGCGCCTACTTCAGCTCGATGTCCGTGTTCGGCGATCGAGAGTTGGCACGAGTGCTCTCGCCTGAGTTTCAGCGCAGCTTGCACGGTTACTCGCCCCGCGAAGCCTACCGCCAACGCTTTACGCGCTGGCGGCATCTGCCGCCGCTCGAGCAACTCCAGGCAGTAGATCTGGAGACGTACCTCCCGGGCGATATCCTGGTGAAGGCGGACCGGGCCACCATGGCCTATTCGCTCGAGACGCGCTCCCCATGGCTCGATTACCGCATTGCCGAGTTTGCTGGCCGGCTTCCAACCGATTACAAGCTGCGCGACGGGCAGGGAAAGTACCTTCTTCGCCTGCTTTCGGCGGGCCGGATTCCGGAGGTGGTGGTGCGGCGGCGGAAAATGGGGTTTTCGGTCCCGTTGGCGCAATGGTTCCGGCAGACGTTGCGCCGTCCGTTCGAGTCGCTTGTCCTGGCGGCTAGAATGGAAGAGTACTGCAATCTGAGAGAGGTGCGGCGCGTCTGGCGAGAGCACCAGGCCGGTTTCCGGAATCATGACCGCAAGCTTTGGAATCTGCTGATGCTCTCTTGTTGGGACCGGTACCACCGCAACCAGGAGGAGGCTCCGTGGAGGGAAATGATCCAGCCAGCGTGAGCTGGTCCGGGGCGCAATGGAACTGATGGTACGACAGGCAAGGCGGAATTTCGGGGTCAGGTTCGCTGGACTGTTGCTGTGCGCGGCCCTGGCGAACGCTGAAGCGATTTCTAACGCCGTCTGGATCCGCGCTACAGACAAGGGATCCACCCGGCGCCGCCCGGTCACGATTTCCCGTGTGTTTGCCAGGGGAGAGATTTCCCAGTACGCCCAGGCAGCGGTCGATGGGACGCCCGTCCCCACGCAATGTAACGTCAAGACGCGGTGGGGCGATGGCAGCGTTCAGCAGGCCATTCTCAGCTTTTGGATCACTTTGAAGCCTGGCGGCGTGCGGGTAGAGTTTGTCGAGCAGCCCTCGCCGCACGACCAGGGAGCCCTCACCAAGGATGAGCGGCTCGGCTTCAACGGTGGCCAGTGGGGAGCGGCCATCGAGGCGGCCGCGGCCGTAGTGCCCGGGTCCCGCGATCGTTGGCTGGCCGACGTGCGCCAAATGCTTGAGGATTGGAACGGCAGCCCTGACGCGAGCGGCGTGCGTTACTGGCTGAAGGGACCTATTTGCACGCAGGTCATCGTGGAAGACCGGACGCCGGCGCTCCGCTACGATTTCGGGTGGAAGAGCACGCTGAAGCCAGGGCGGTTGGGCGCCGACGCTTCGCCGGAGGCCGAGGAACTGGTCGTGCGTGAGGAGGATGCTGACGCGTTGAAGGATTGGCAGCCCCCGCTGGCCGCGTACGTGGATCTGGAGCTGGTCCGGATTTGTTCGATCGAAGGGAACCGGCTGCAGATCTGCCGCGCGGGGCGAGGACAGGAGGGGACGCGGCCGACGCTTCACAGAGCCTGGATGAAACCGCTGATCGTTCCGGATCAGGGCTGGCAAGCAGCGACGGAAGATCGCTACCGGTCGTTACATCCCATCTTCGTTCTAACCTTTTACCCGGGCTGGGAGGGCGTAAAGGTCGACTACATCGTCGAGAACGACTGGACCGGCAAGCTGCAGGATCAGACTTACACCGCGACCCTGTACAATGACCGCGACCGGCGCTCCACCGTGTTTCGCGGCCGCGTGATCCACATCGCCCGGACGAGATGGCGCAAGACGTACTGGTCCGGCTCGGCTCCCGATCCAATCCAGGTGGATTACAACCTCCCGTATCTGATCCAGTCCCGGCTGCTACCGAGTTTCGACTTGAGCAAGAAGGTCTCCGGAGCGGCGATCCGGGACACGCTGGCACGATTCCAAAGGAAGGGTGGGGCCGAGCTGAACAAGACCGGCCAGTTGAACCAGTACTTCGGTACCACCGGGGACCGCCCGGAGATCGGTCTGTTCCCGCGGTGGACGTTGCGCTACCTTTATACGTTCGACCCGCGGCTCGAGGATGTCGTCCTGGGCAACGCCACGGTCAGCGGCTACGTCCCGATCCATTACCGGGAATCCGAGACGCGACGGCGGTTCACTCACATCGGCGACTTCACTTCCACGTCCGGTTTCGGGCGGGTAATCTCGATCGACGGGCGCCCCACCTTTACCACGCTTACGCTCACGGCGCGGGAGACGAACCCCGACGACCGGATCGAGCCGGTGGGGCCGATGACCGACGGTGGTTGGAGAGTGGACCGGGCGCACCAGCCCAGCCTGGTTTTCCTGCCGTACATGCTCACCGGAGACTGGTACTTTCTCCAGGAGCTGTACTTCTGGGCGGCTTATGACGTGGGCGGTTCAAATCCACGGACCTGCTTTTACTGCCGGCACTGGGACTGGGGCTACATCGCTGACCAGAGCCGCGGCGAGGCATGGGCGTTGCGCAACCTCGCCTTCGCTGCCGTTGCAGCGCCGGACGGCTCGCCCGAGAAGGCTTATTTCACCGAGAAGCTAAACAACAACATAGCCGTCAAGGAGGGCAAGTACAACATCAGGCACGGGGCTTTCTACCGTCCATGCGCCACTCAGCCGTACGACGAAAGTAGGGAACCATCCATGTGGTGCTGGGGCAGGAACACTGTCGGCGGGGGCCGGTACAACCCCCTGTTGTTCCTGGACAGTGGCAGCAGCGGGTCACGCCAGGGGACGCGCACGGACCGGGTGGCAGCGGCCAGCTCGCCATGGTCTTACAACTTCAACCATATCGTCTGGGGATATCTCAAGGAGTTGGGATTTCGACAAATCGCGCCGCTGCAGGAAACCATGGCAAAGAACTTGCTGCACCAGATCTGTGATCCGGACTACAATCCGTACCTCGTCGATTCCTATCGGATCCCAGTGAGGCAGCAAGCTGAGGGCACACCGTACTTTACGCGTTGGGGGACGGTGAAAGAGGGCTTTTTGGATGAGTCGCGGGAGAGGTTTGAACACGTGATGTACGCGTGGATCGCCCTGGCGGCGAGTAGCTTTTTGCCGGGGATCAACGACGGAAGCTTGAGCGGCACTCGCGCCTGGGAATTCATGCGTGACCGCGTTCCGGGGCAGAATCAGTTGAATGACGATCCACGGTTTGCGCTGGTGCCGCGGGGGGAGCAATGGCAGCGGGGCAAGAAACAACGGCCGGTTAAGCTTCCTGCCTGGCAGAGTCGGGGGCGGTAGCCAGCGCATGCGAAACCTCGACGTCACGAGGGAGCCGGACAAACCACGGAATGGGGATGCGGCCCATCGGGACGGCGGCGGGGTCGTTGTCTTGATTGCGAATGCCTATCCCCCGATGATGTTTTCCGGGGCTACCCGCGCCTTCCGCTTCGCAAAATACTTGCGGGAGGCCGGCCATTGCGTCCAGGTGATTGCCGATGGAGAGGCGCCAGAGCCGGAGCCCTTCGTGGCCCGGGTGCCGGCGCAAGCAAGGTCGCCGAGGGGGATGAAAGCCCTGGCCCGGCTGGCAGACTGGACGCAGTCGCTCCTGCTCCCCTATAACGAGCGCCTTTACTGGGTTCCTCACGCGGCGGCGAAAGCCGAGGAGTTCGCAGCTACCGGCAAGGTGGCCGCAGTGGTCTCGACCTCTCCGCCACTCGGGTCTCACTTCGCCGCATTGTGGATCAAGAAACGGCACGGGGTCCCCTGGATTGCGGACTTCCGTGATCCGCTTTCGGACAACCCTTTCCATGAGGGCGCCGTACTCGGCTCGCGGCGGCTGGCGCACGCTGGTGAAAGACTGATGGAGCGCTGGCTGTTTTCGAGCGCCGACTGGATAATCGCCAACACAGATACCGTGCTGGAGCGCTGGCGGCGGCGTTACCCGCAGTGGAGCAAGAAATTCGTGGTCATCTGGAACGGGTTTGACCCGGACGAGTCCGCGCCGCCGGCGCGGGAGCAGCCGTCACGTCCGTACCGGGTCCTCGCCCACGTGGGGGTGTTGTACGGCGCCCGCCATCCCGCCATCCTCCTGGGGTCGCTAGCGCGCCTGATCCAACACGGCCGGCTGAAGACCGGAGACGTGCACGTGCGTCTGGTTGGGGCCATCGAGCAAAGCTGCATTCTGGCCTCAGAACCCGCCTTCAGCTTTCTCAAGGCCCGGGGGTGCTTGAGCTATACGGGCGCCAGCGTGCCCCGCCAGGAAGCATTGCGCGAGATTTACTCGGCTGACTACTTGTTGCTGCTCGACCTGAATCCACACCACGCCGATCTGCAGGTGCCGGCCAAGCTGTTCGACTACGCCACCGCAGGAAAACCGATTCTCGCCTTCACTCCGCGGCACTCGCCAGTGGAGCGCATCCTGGGCCGAAGCGGCCTGGCTCACGTCTCGATCCCACCCGACCTGCCGGAGCCGGAGGTAGACGAACTCGTGCTGCGGTTCCTTGAGCTGCCGCCAAGATCGCTGGTGCCCAATCAGTGGTTCCTCGACCAGTTTGACATGCGCCGCCAGGTCCGGATGCTTGCCGATCTGATTCAGAGGCAGGCGGCTGAGGGCTGACCCCGCTGGCGCCGAACCTGGTCAGCGCTGTCCCTGGCCAGGAATATGAAGGCGGGCGCGAAGACCCGGCGGAAGATACTTTGCTACTGCGCGAAGAAAAAACCGGATCTCATCGCCGTCGAAGAATCGCAACAGCAGCAGCAGTGCCGGATAAGCCATGACGAAGGCGCAACCCAACAAGATATCCACCCACGGGTTGGCGGTTCGTACGAGGGAAAAGGCAATTGCCAGGGCCAGCGCAGTGAGTGTCAGTTTGCCGAATCGGCGGAACTCAAAGCGGAAGTAGCGGACCCGTTGTGCTTGCCACAGGCCCGCTGCCAGCATGGTTCCGAAGGCGGCCATGGTGCCGGCCACCGCGCCCCAGATTCCAAATCGGGGGATCAGCGTAATGTAGGTTGCCAGACCCACGGTGGCGCCCAGCGAGGTAACGCCCAGCTCAGAAACGGTCCTTGCCTCTAACAGAAAAGCGCACCGGAAATGCCCCCCCAGGGTGCGCAAGCTGAACGCCAGGGCAATCCAGGGAATCAGCTTTCCGGCCGGCCAGTAGGAGGCGGGTACGAGGATCCGAAGGGTGGGATCGCCAAAGAAGGCAAACGATAGCACCAGGAAACTTAACCCCAGCATCAGGTAGGTGGCCACGCGGGTATAGATCTTCTCGCCCTCCGGCCGGCGGACAATGGAGTACATTTGCGCGCGCCAGTAAATTCCGAACGGCATCTGGAGATGGGTGATCAGCACCCCGCACCGGTACGCAAGCGCATAGAGGCCTACTTCGGACAAGGAGGCGAACCGGCGAAGAAAGAAACGGTCGGCCGAGTTCAGAACTAACATGCCGAGGCCGCTCACCCCCAGCGGCGCTGAGTAGCGGATGAATCTCCCCAATAGCGGAAAACTGAAATCAGTCCGGATCCTCGCATTCGCGAGGGTGAGACGAGCCATCAAGGCTGCCATGAGCAGTGAAGTCACCAGCGAACTCCAGAGCATGGCAAAGACGCCCATCCGGAATGGAATCAGCAAGATCAGGTTCAACGTCACCGCCACCCCCAACCGCGCCAGCGTATAGCTGGTATAAGCGGCAGGCCGGTTCAAACTGCGCAGGTAACACAGGCCCACCTCCACCGGAAGCGAGCCGGCGAAAGCCACGAAGACGAGGTGGTAATGGCGAATGTAGTCGTGCGAGCCCAATACAAGCCGGCTTAACCAGGGGGCGGCGAACCATCCGATCGCGGCGCCCAGGGCGCCGAGCAAGGCTCCCCCCAGGTAAATTGTGCAGATCGTACGCCTCTTCTGCTCGGGGGAGTCCGTCGCCGAATAGTGGTAGAACAGTGACTCGCCGATCTTCAGCCCGATGACTCCGGAGAAAACAAATGACGTTAACTCTAGCAGTTCCAGAACTCCGTAATCTTCTGGTGTCAGGTACCGCGTATAAACCGGGAGAAGAACAAAAGCAGTGGCTCGGGAGGCAAGGATGGCAATGGAGTAGATACTGGTGCCCCGGACAATCTCTTTGACAATCGAGCCTTGGCGCAAATCTTATTGTCTCTGAAATCCTGCCGGTTGAGAACTTCCCCGGAGTGGCTGCCATCCCGCGCGGATGTAACGGTTCCGGGATCAGATCAGGAATTCTTCGACTGAGTCTTACGAGGCTGGGCCCGGACTGCCCTCGGACCGTGTGCCCTCCGGAGTTGCTCGGAGGCCCGGGGCCGCGAGCGGAGGACCTGGCTGGGCAGTGGAGCGGCGGCGATGGCCGAGCTCACGGGAGGGCGGATCGCACGCCCCGATTGTATTGGGGTTTCTGCTGCTGCGGTTGATTCCCCTGCGGGGGTACGGAGCGATTTTTGGATCGGGTACCAGGCAGCGGCAGACATCAGGAGGATGTACAGCAGATCGTAATTTGTCCTGGAGCCGAAAAAGCTCCCCACGGCGAAAACGATCAATGATCCCCGCAGCGCGTATGCGTAATACTGAAGCGGTTCACTGACCCGGCGGAGTGCCTTCCCGGAACGTCCCAGCCACACAATCACGCCGAACAACAGGGCCAGGTACAGCAGAAAGGCGAAAATCCCGGAATCCACCAGCATCTGCAAGTACGTGTTGTGGGCCACATGGTAGTTGGGCCGGCCGAGGTACGCCGGCGACAGGGCAACGTAGTTCGTCGCGCCATAGCCCACTCCGAGCAGCGGGTGGTCGCGCCACATCTTGACCGCCGCTACGGCGAGGTCGACGCGGGAGCGGGCCGAGGCGTCCAGGTCCCCGGTCTCCAGGAACTGCCAGCGCCTCAGGTAGGATTGTGAAGCCACGGTGAGAAGGATCAATGGCACCGTCAGGGTAGCCACCGAAATGCCGACCAGGAGCCTTCGTCGCGAATGCCAGACCAGCAGCGCCAGGGCTGCCGCCAGTGAGAGTGCGCCGCCACGGGAATACGTCATCACGATCCCGGCCGAGCTGAAGAAGACAACCGCCACCAGCATGTGGCGCAGCCAGCGCCACTGAAACAGGTGGCGGGCGAACCAGCAGATCGGCACGCTCATCGCCAGGGCCAGCGCCAGAGAATTGCCCTCCGACATGAAGCCGCCATAGCCCGCTCCGAACCGCACGCCACCGTGGTAGACGCCATAGAGTCCAAACTTCACGCCGAGCAAGCCCAGCGAGCCTCCAATCACCAGTAACAGCCAGAGGAATTCCTGCCGCGTCTGTATCAGCATCGGGATCAGCAGCGCCATGACCAGAATTCGCACGAAGAGGTTCAGTTCAGGCATTGCCAGCGAGGGATTCACCGCCAGAAATGCAGAGGCGATCATGATCGCCGCCAGGGCCAGAAATCCCAGGCAGATCGGGTTCTTGAACCAAGCTACGACGTTCGGTGCGTAACGAACGCTGCCGAGCAATACGCAGATGGCGATAGCCAGTGAGTAAGGATGTTCTCCGTAGGACCATGCCAGAACATCGGGGCGCATCAACCCGAACCAAAGGTATCCGAACAGGCCAAGCTTCGGATTCAGCAGCCCCGCCAAGCAGATCAACGCCACAATCCCGATTAATAACAGTTCCCGCATCGCCCAGCGCCTTTCCGGCAGCTATCGGCAGCAATAAAAAGAAAACTCGCCCGTACTCCTTGCCCAGTCTACCGCATGCTCAGCCCGCGAACGCGGCCGCCACCTAAATCCACTACCTCGAACCTGTTCTCTGCTCCACCCGGCTCGTACCCTCTAGCTCTGTTCGCGAACCACCTGCATGAGCTTGCCCTCTCGGGTCAGGGAAACCCGCTCAACCCAAGAAATGACAATGGGCAGATCCCCGAGAAACCGTTGCAGAATCGAGCGGCAGGCCGCTTCCCGGTCCGGCGGGAATCCATCCCCTTCCAAAAGTATCTTTATCGAACCATCTTTGCGGAGAATCACCTGGAAGCGCCGGACTTCCGAGTACTCCTTGAAAAGGTGATTCCAGAAGATGTTGTTGATCGTTCTATTACCTGGCAGGCGCAGTAAACCGGCGGTGCGGCCGTGGAGCTCCCGCACGCTGGCGACGCCCGCTTCGGTTTCCGTGGTGGCGTCAGAACAGCCAAGATCCCCGATTTCGTAACGCAAAAAAGGTGTCCCTCGGCAGACGGTGCTGGTAAACAGCAGCCGCCCGGATTCCCCTGGCGAAACCGGACGCGCATCGTCGTCGACAACCTCTAAGAATAGCCAGGGCCTCAGCACATGCAGGGTTCCGTTTTCCTCGAACTGGCAGGCCATCACAGAAAGCTCGCGTCCCCCATAGAGATTGAGAATAGGCACACCAAAGGCCCTCCGGAAAACTTCCACTTGCTCCGGAAAGAGCATTTCACCACCATTCCAAGCGGTCAGGACCTTACCCGGAGGCGGTTCGGCCCTCCTTTCCACGATCCGGCGGGCCACGAATTCCAGCAGAGAGCTAAATCCGCAGACAGCAACCTGTCTGTGCCGGGCAACGAGCGCCAGCACCCGGCCGACGGTTTCGTCCGTCAACCTGTATCCATCAACGAGGTTGACGCGAAGAAAGCGGTTGTAAAGGCTATTTCGAAAGGTATTGGCTTTGCCGATATCCCGTTCCGAGCCCCAGACCTTAACGATGGGAATTCCGGGATGCCACCCCATGCGGCACTGGGCATAATACGCCGTAGCATTGCCCGCGCGGATCATTGCCTCGTCGTGGAAGAATCGCGTCGGTTCACCGGTCGAGCCGCCGGTGGAGTTGATCCGCCCATCGAGCCCAAACCGGGCCTGGATTTCCGCGGGCGGGAATCGATCGCGGAGCATCTGTTTGGTTACGACCGGCAGGCTGGTCCAAAGCTGCCACAACTCGTCCGGATCTCTGATTCTTGCGGCCTCCCGCCACTCTGGCAACGCGTCTTCCCGGTTGCCGAAGTACCGCACCTGCGACAGCAGACGCTCAGCGAGGATCCGCCGCTGTTCGTTGGGAGGCAAGGAGGGAAAACGGGCCAACTCCTCCCACGGCAACGCGTTCCGGGACAGGAACCGCCGCCACCACAGCCGGCATCCGAGCTCCACCACCGAGGTCATGTCAATTCGCAGTGCCCGCGCCACCCAGATGAGGCCAGGAAGGATCTGCCCGCGGCAGGCGTCAGCGTAGCGGTGCTTTGCTCTCCGGCGGCCGTCCGGACCCGGATCGCCTCCGGGGAGAACTCCACCAGCCGGTATCGAAACTCGCCAAACGCGTTCCGGATAAGCGGGATTCGCGCCGGTTCAAACCCCATCAACAACGCATGGACCCAATCGGCGGCCGCCGGGTTGGCGGCGCCGGTCAGGAAACCGCAGGCCACCGGGGCAGGACTCAGCGGACCGTCCCCCTCTCCGCCGACAATGGCATCGGTGATACTCACCACCTGCCGTTGCGGCGTGCTCGCCATCGTTCCATCGGGCCGGCCGTAACGCAAGATCCTTTGCAAATCGAGACACATCCGCCACACCGTGTCATTGCCATACCAGGACCCCTCCAGGTTGGCGTCGTGCCCGAGCAGTCTGGCCACGCCGAGCAACTTCTGCGCCGACCTCCCAAGAAGCAACTGCACCTTGCCCCGGCCTCTTCGATTAGCCGCGTCGAGCAAGTCTTCGGCTAAGCCTTTAAGCCGGGACCGCCTGGCGTAACAATCGCCGCCCTCTTCCGGGCTGCCCCGGCGGTGATGCGGTAAGTATTCCTTGTTACCGTTGATGCCCACCATATTCTTTAGTGCCCCAGTGACACCAGCTTTCTGGTGACATTTCAGCTTTGGCAGATTCAGCACTACCGCAGCCTCCATAACCTCGCGGGCAATAAGATACTGGTGCTTGCCCTGTGCATGCGTGCGCTGCAACAGGTCCGGATTATACATGGTGACCCGGAACCGGTCCGCGTGCGCCGCCAAGGGCTCAAGCAGGCTTTGCTTACCCAGGTCGAAAAGGACATAGTCCCGGAGCGGCCGGCGTTCCTCGAGCTTCATTGCGCCGATCCGGTGGCCCAGACTCACTGTCCGGCGAAAATCGCGTACCGACACAGTCATCCCCAGGGCCTTGAACTTCTTGAGCAGACCCGAAATCCCGCAGCGTCGCTCCAGGAGATCGAAATCGCAGCCCTGAATCGGAGCATCACCGAGTATCACCTCCCCTGGCCTGGCAAGCGCAACATACTCCAGAACCGCCTCAATCACGCTCGAGTGAGTCACCAGGCAATCCATGCCCCCGCCCCCCTTATTCCGGTGCAGGACCCAGTTCGGCTTAACCACCACCCGATCACCGGGTCGAATCCAGGTCCCAAGGGGGTTCCAGTCGCCGCTGCCCAGGCGCAGTGCGTCCAGCCCCCAGATCTCAAACAGCCGGCGCACCGCGAGTTGCCCGACCGTCCGAATCGCGCCACTGGAGAGTTCGGGGGCGGAGGCTGAGGTAGGCAATTCCCCGTAACCGGCCCTGTCGCTTCGCGAGATGGCCACAATTGTCGGATCCGGGGGTGTGATGATGCGAGGTGCCATGGGCACGCTGGATGGGCAATCGCACGGCTGCGTCTCGCCCAAGCCATTTCCAACCGGAGGCGTTCTCCTTCCGTAAAATTGTATCATCGGTGTTCCGGCGGGGATTGCACCCCAAGGGCAAGCTTCGCCGTCACCGATCGTCCGACAGAGGCGGAGATATCGTTGTCATCTGAAAAACCCGTCATCAACGTCGTGAGTCTGTCGACCGTTTACCCAAGGCCGGACGAACCACGACTGGGGCTTTTCGTCCGCTCCCGCCTGGAGCATGTAGCCCGCGCAGGCCCGGCCGTTCGCCTCCGGGTGATCGCGCCGGTGCCGGTGGCCGACTATTCCCGGCGCCGCCTCAGATTTCCTCGCCTCCAGGAAGTGGCGCAGCCGGAACAACTACAGGTACTCCGTCCGCATTGGTTTTACCTGCCCGGCGGACCAGCGCTAAATGCGTTGCTTTTGTTTTCCCAATTAGCCTTGCCCTTGCTGCGACTGCGGCGGCGATTTCCATTTGAGCTGATCGACGCTCACTTCGGCTACCCGGAAGGAGTCGCCGCCTGGCTGTTGGCCTGGTTGTTCGGCTGCCGGTTTGTTGTTACTCTGCGCGGCAACGAGACACTGCACGCCCGCTACCGGCTGCGAGGACGGCTCATGAGCCTTGCGCTCGGCCACGCGGCGCGCGTGATCACAGTATCGGAACGGCTTCGGAATTTCGCCGTTTCCATGGGCGCGGCGCCAGAAAAGGTGAAGACCATTCCAAACGGAGTGGAGACAACGATCTACCATCCCCGCCAGCGGGCCGCGATGCGGGAGAAGTACCAGATTCCACCGGAGGCGCCGGTCATCCTTTCCGCGGGCTATCTGATTGAACGAAAGGGACATCACCGTGCCGTCCAGGCGCTCAAACGGCTCCGCCAGGACCGCATTCCCGCCCGCTTGCTCATCGTCGGCGGACCCGGGCGCGAAGGCTCATTCGAGCAGCGGATCCGTCAGACCGTCACCAGCCTCGGTTTGCACGAATACGTAAGGTTCTTTGGCGAGGTAGATCAAGAGGTCCTGGCGGAACTGATGTCAGCGGCCGATGTCCTCTGCCTGGCCAGCTCCAGGGAAGGGTGGCCGAACGTCGTTCATGAGGCGCTGAGCTGCGGCACACCGGTCGTCGCCACTGATGTGGGCGCCCTGCCCGAGATGATCCCTGGCGACGACTACGGTTTCCTGGTGCCCGTCAACGACGAATTGTCCCTGGCCGCGGCTCTCAAGCGCGCGCTGCAGAAGCCCTGGGACCGGCGGATGCTTGCCGCCAAGGCCCAGGCGCGCTCCTGGCGTCAGGTGGCGCTGGAAGTGGTGGAGGAGTTCCGTCAGGCGCTTGCAGAGCCGTCCCGTGGCCAGGGGCCGCGCGAGAGAAGAGACAGGTCGTGAGTTTAGGGAAACAGGTCACGGCCCAGGAGCCTCCGCTGGTGGCGCACCTGATCCTGCGCCTGGAAATGGGCGGCCTTCAACATGGTTTGGTCAATCTCATCAACAGGACTCCTGCAAACCGGTATCGCCACGCAGTCATCTGCCTCACCGGCTACACCAGCTTCCGGGATCAAATTGCCCGGCCCGACGTCCCTGTTATCGCCCTGAACCAGACGGCGGGGTTCACGCCCCGTACCCATATGCAACTCAGCCGCCTGTTGCACCGCCTCCGGCCGGCCATCCTTCACACGCGCAATCTCAGTGTGCTCGAAGGTCAGGTCGCCGGGGCGATCATGCGTGTACCGGTCCGCATCCATGGTGAGCACGGCCGAGATCTGCATGACAGGTTTGGAACAAGCCGCAAGTACCTCTTTCTCAGGCGCCTCATCGATCCAGCGGTTCATCATTACATCACCGTGAGCAAACAGTTGCAGCAGTGGCTGATCGAAAGCGTCCGGGTCAGGCCGGCCAAGGTGACGCAGATCTACAACGGCGTCGACCCAGAGCGGTTTCATCCCAACGCGCTGGGCAAAACGGCCCTGCTCAAACAAGCCGGCTTCCCGGAAAACTCCTTCGTGGTCGGCACCGTAGTTCGCATGGAGGAAGTCAAAGACCCTCTCAATCTGGTCGACGCGTTCGTGATGCTTCACCGGACACAATCACCCGGTCATGAGCGGGCACGCTTGGTCATGATCGGAGCAGGACCCTTGCGGCAAACATGCATTCAACGATTGCACGACCAGGGTATGGCCCGCTTCGCCTGGCTGCCCGGAGAACGGCAGGACGTGCCCACGCTGTTGGCAGGCTTCGATTTGTTTGTATTACCGTCGGTGGCCGAAGGAGTCTCCAATACGATCCTCGAGGCGATGGCCACGGGCGTGCCCGTGCTGGGCACGCGGGTGGGCGGCACACCGGAAGTAATCGCACACGGAGTAACCGGCACGCTGGTGCCACCGCGCAATCCGCCCAGACTCGCCGAGGCAATCCACGCCTACCTGGCTCATCCTGAGCTGGTCCAGCTTCACGGAAAAGCCGGCCGCCACTCGGCGCTGCGCCGCTTCTCATGGAAATCCATGGTGGACGCCTACATCAACACCTACGATCAGATGCTCAGACGATAACCGGCCAGCGGCGGCTACGCCGGTTCACCCGAAATTGGCTAGTAATATCAATTATTTACAGCGAGTTCTTTGTGACGCACTGCTATAATTGGCACAGGGAGTAGTTATTCGGCTGGGCAACGTATTCCGGGCGGCCAGCAAGAGGGGCGCCGCCGGCAATTCCCGGTTTCGGAGCAAATATTATGAAACAAGTACCAATTCGCACACGATACTGCGTGGCCTTCCTTGCCTATTTGCTGGCTGGGACGGTGGCCGGACACACTCAGACAAGCGTCGATCTGCGCACCCAAAGCAAAAGCGTCGATTTTTCAGCGGCCTCTGCCACCCGGCCCTTCAAAGCTGGTTCCGTGCTACCTTCAACCTGTTCCGTTGGCGAAGCATTTTTCAAAAGCGACGCACCCGCCGGGAAAAACCTCTACGGTTGCGTTGCCACCGACACCTGGGCTCTGCTGTCCGGCAGCGGGGACGTAAGCAGCGTGTTTGGACGAACAGGAGCGGTGGTATCTGAAGCCGGCGATTACACAGCCTCCCAGGTGAACAATACCCCGGCCGGCAATATCTCGGCCACGAACGTCCAGGCCGCGATCAATGAACTCGATACCGAGAAAGCCCCCGTGTCACACACCCACATTGAGGCTGATATCGCGGATCTCAAGCATCAACATCCCGTAGTCACGATCGCGAATCTTCCGGCTCCTTCGGCGGCCACCAATGAAATCTACGTGGTCACCGACGCTCAGCAGAAGACGGATTGTTCGGTCGGCGGAGGGGCTACCCGCGTCGCCTGCATCAGCGATGGCGCCACCTGGACACCCGCCGCCGGCGACGGCGGAACCGGGAGCGGGTCGCCGGGCGGCAATACCGGGGACCTGCAGTACAACGACGGCGGCGCCTTCGCCGGCATACCGCTCGGCATCGGCCTTGCGACGAACGGGATGACCTCGTTGTCGGTAGACACGGCCACGGTGCCGACCTATCTCACCGGGACCGCGTCGTTGAATTTCCCCAGCATTGCGAATGGAGCCTGCTCAACGCTCACCTTCACGCTGGCGGGTGCGGGGACCGCCGACGCGGTGGCCCCGGGCTGGCCCAGCGGCCTGGATGCCGGATTGCTCGGCATGATGCGGGCCTCCGCAACCGACACCATCGAGGTCCGGCTTTGCAATTTCTCCGGGGCCGCTGTCGACCCGGCCAACATGACCTACCGGGCAACCATCGTGAGGAGCTTCTAGATGATTCGAGACGGTTACATGATCGGAATTCTGGCGGCCTGGCTGCTCGCACAGCCAGTTTACGGCCTCGATAATGGCGTCGTCATAACCGACACCAGCGGCGCGGCGCAGGCGAACCGGCCCTTCTCGATCGGCCGAGTGTTTGCGCAGGGGGAGATCCCCAACTACGCGCAGCCTTACATCGACGGCAGCGCCGCCGACGCCTGGCAGTGCGATGTCAAGAACCGCTGGCCTGATGGGTCGCTCCGCTTCGCCATCGTGAGCACCATCATCCCGTCTTTGGGTGCTGACGCTTCGGTGAAGATCGACTTTCGCAACAGCGCCGACCCTTGCTCTGCCGGCGATCAGGCCGCCTGCGAGGCCGCCGCCCTGGATCAAAACGGGATGCTGAATTTCAACTCCGGCAACTGGGGCGCCGCCATCGAGACCACCGCCGGCGGGATCCCCCACTCTGCCGCGGCGCGCACTATGGTCGGCAATGGGCATTTCACATACTGGCTCCGCGGCCCGGTGGTTACCCAGGTAATCGCTGAGGATGCTTCCACTGCCCGGTCCTATGATTTCGGCTATAGTTGCAGCGCCGACTGCACGGGGGACTACTCGAGCGCGACCTGGGTGGACGATACAACCGACAAGTCGCTTCACCCCATCTTCATCCTGACGTTCTACCAGGCCTACGGCGGCGTCAAGATTGACTACATCCTGGCCAACTATTGGACCACCCACCTCCAAGATCAGCGCTACGACGTGACCTTGAAAAGCGGCGCGGACCTGGCGACCACGAACTACAGCCTGGCGGGGGTGACCCAGTACGCCGGAACTGTTTGGCGGAAGACCTTCTGGGACAGTGCCGCCCCTGCCCATGTCCACGTGGATCACAATTTCAAGTACCTCATCCACACAAGAGCCATCCCTAACTACGACACCTCGCTGCTGCCGAGCGAGAGTGCAATCTCGGAGGAATACGCCAGCTATACTGGCTCGCTCGGAGACGCTCCCTTGGCTTGTCCCTCTGGCACGAGCCGCTGCGCGGGTGTTTACATGTACATGCCCGGGACGGGCGACCGGTCCGACATCGGTCTTTTTCCCCGGTGGACCGTCCTCTGGCTTTACAGCATGGACGACAATCTCCTGAACTATGTCCTCGGTGCCGCGGATGTGGAAGGCGCGGTTCCCCGGCACTGGCGCGAGAGTGACACCGGCCGGTACTTCGATGACCAGCACACCGTCAATGCCTTTGGGATGCCCCTCTCCGTTGATGCACGTCCGACGGTGTGGGCCGGCAATTGGGATTACCAGTACACGACGAGTGCGGACCGGATCACGCCGGTGGCGGCCCTCAGTGACTCTCATGGTTGGCAGCCGGAAATGGCGCACGAACCATCTCTTCTCTACATCCCATACCTGATTACCGGGGATTGGTACTACCTGCATCTGCTTCAGCTTGCCGAAGCTCACCAGTTGGCTAACAGCAACCCGGGGTCAACTCTTGATTTCAGCGGGAGGCACGCCGAGTGGGCTTACATCCCGGGCGTCAAACAGCCGCGCGGCCAGGCCTGGGGTCAGCGTGACCTCGCACACACCGTATTTTGTTCGGTCGATGGAACTCCTGAGAAAACCTACTTTGAGCAGAAGCTGAACTACAACCTGGAGATCGAGGAGGGCCGGTACAATATCACCGACGGCCGCTTCTACGATCCGGGAGAGCAATCCCCATGGTATTGGGGACGCAATACCGTCGACCGGGGCAACTACAACCCGCTGTATTTCTTGAGCCGCGGCGAAACCGGCGGCCGCTCCGGCCTGGATACCGACATCGTCGCCACGGGAGATTCTCCCTGGATGTTTAATTTCAAGCTTGCTGTCTGGCAACACCTCCGTGAGCTCGGGTTTCCTTCCGATGGGATCATTACACGCACGGCATCATTGCTGATCAACCAGGTCGAAAACCCGGACTATAACCCGTTCCTGTCCAGCCAGTACAGGAAGACCAATCCCTTCGTCAAGTTCTTCCTGTCGC
>CAZXVW010000078.1:0-2437 GCA_964644025.1 uncultured Solibacteraceae bacterium
CAGATGGCTCAGAAGGCGGAAAATACGCCATGAGGACGGGGCTCATTGACATCGTCACCGAATTTGGCGAGGTGACAACGCAGGCTGTCCCGGTCGTCGGTGGTCAGAAGCTCCAGGCTTCGAACTTGATCTCGCTGTTGTCGTCAAACCGGCTCGTCCATAGCACCCCCCGGCGGATCTCCATGTAGGGTCCCCACTTGCCCTGACGCGCCGTGGCGTTCCAGATCTTCATCCGGGGTCCTTCCGAGTAGAACGTGTGTCCTTTCAGAAGGGTGAACCGGCCTCCAGCCCAGGAGCGGGCGGGATAGGCCTCATCCTTGCCCAACTCGAAGCCGCTCAGCAAAGGGGTAAGAGACTGCGTCATCGCCAGGAAAGGCCTGATGTCGATCTGGGTGGGAAACAGGCGCCTGCCGTGGGCTGGCTGGTAAACGATGGTGTAGGTGCCGGGGGCGAAACCCTGAAACCGGAACCGGCCCTCGCTGTCGGCCACCGCAGTGGAAACACCGGCCACCAGCTTGACCTTCGAATAAGTAACTTCTTCATCGCCCAAGACCTCTCCGAGAACCAGCCGCGCGCCTCCCATTGGCTTGCCGCTGCGCCCCGCAAATACACCGGTGGCGACAACTTCGCCTGGGGTGCGGTCTTGCTGCGCCGCGGTCCCCGCCGGGACCCCTTTCTCTTGCTGGATCGCCTCAGCGGCTGGGGGTGGCTTCGGTGGGGGCTGCTGACAGGTCCCCAGAATAAACACGACAGCCAGGAGGAAACTCGGGCCAACACAACACCTCATGGGTGATACCCTCCAGGCTCATTATGGGCCCGCCGGCCAGGCGATTCAAGATCATCGGCGCACTCTCATTCTTCATTGATCGGCCGGGCTACTGGTGCGCCGGGTCGGCGCCGGTAAGTCCCTGGTCGGCCGTGGCCGGGTCGTAGTTCGGGTTCACGGTGGGCATCGTCGCTTTGACCGAGGCCCGCCATGCTTTCAGCTTCGCGTGCAGTTCCGCAGCCTTATCCGGCATCTCCCTGGCCAGGTTGTGGCGCTCGCCGATGTCTTCCGAGAGGTCGTAGAGCTCGAGGTGTGAATCTTCATAGAACTCGATTAGCTTCAGGTTCCCTTCTCGAATGGCGGCGCCAGGCTGCCCACCCTGGTTGCTGTAGTGCGGGTAGTGCCAGTAAAGGGCGCGGGGCGCGAGGCCGCCACGCTGGCGGAGCAAAGGCACCAGGCTGACGCCATCAATCACTGTTTTCGAATCATGCCGGAGGCCGGCCATCTCCTCGATCGTCGGGAAGTAATCCACGCTCGAAGCCGGTACATCGCAGGTGCGCCCCGGCTTCACCACCCCAGGCCAACGCACAATCAGCGGTACCCGCACGCCCCCCTCATACAGGTGGCCCTTGCCCGCCCGTAAGGGGCGATTCGAAGTAACCGGCGTCTTGCTGCCTCCTTCATACATGAGACCCCCGTTGTCGGAGGTGAAGAGGATCACGGTGCGGTCGGCGATGTTCAGGTCCTCCAGCTTCCTCATCACCCGGCCCACGCCCTCGTCCATGCTCTCGATCATCGCGGCGTAGGTAGGGTTGTTCTGCAGCTTCCGCCCCTGAGCCTTCCGCTCGTACTTGGCAATCATCTCCGCTTTTGCCTGCAGCGGGGTGTGGACAGCGAAATGAGCCAGGTAGAGGAAGAACGGCCGCTGCTGGTTCTCCTCGAGGAATTGAAGCGCCTTATCGGTGAGCCGGTCAGTGAGATAGTCGCTTTTGGTCCAGCCCCGGAAATTCGGCAGGTCGAAGGGTCCGAAGTAAGAGGCCGGGTGCCCGCGGAAGGTGCCCGCGACGTTTATGTCGAAGCCTTGCCTTTCCGGATAATACGGCTCCTGGCCCAGATGCCATTTCCCCATGGCCGCGGTGGCGTAGCCCAAAGGTCTGAGCCGCTCGGCAATGGTGGTTTCCCAGAGCGGGAGTTCCTGGTAAAACGGAGCCCCGAGCAGCTTGGCCGTCGCCCATTGTTTCCGTCCGGGAATCCAGTCGGTCAGGTGCAGCCGCGCCGGATACTTTCCGGTAAGAATGCTGGCCCGGGTGGGCGAGCAAACCGGACACGCGGCATAGGCATTGGTGAATCTCATCCCTTCCCGGGCCAGGCGGTCAATGTTCGGGGTCTCGTAAAACGTGCTGCCGTAACACCCCGAGTCCGTCCAGCCATAGTCGTCGATCAAGATGATGATGAAGTTCAGCTTGCCGGGCGATCGCTGGGCGCCGCGAGCGCGGGCGGCGGCCGCCATTCCAGGCGCCGCCAAGCCGCAACGGCCCAGGAAGTTCCTCCGGGTCAACGAATTCATAATTCCTCCTCGGGAAAGAACAGATCCTCCTCGCTGATGTCGGGAATCCCCACTACCAGCACCTTCATGCGCCCGGTCGCGCCGTGGACGACGCCGGGCGGGAT
>CAZXVW010000078.1:2537-17603 GCA_964644025.1 uncultured Solibacteraceae bacterium
TCTCCCTCATGGCGAACCAGAATGGGGCCCTTGCCAGCACCGTTCATCTGTTTCTTCTCCTTGCCCACCGCATCAGGCATAACTGGAAGCGGCGCCCGCATTTCTTTCGGCCCGCTCCTTGTCGATCCGCTCCTGGTAGCCGCTTTCCCGGTAAGCCTGCAGGGGATTCTCGGGTAATCGCCTCGAGCGCCGCCAGGCCTGGATCACCGGGCGCACGTCGGTAGCGAAAGCGGCTTTCAAGCACTCCTCGGCATCCACGAGGTTGCAACGATTCTGATGCCGCGCCAACTCCTCGTGGTCCACCAGCGCCGCCTTGCTGAACAGCTCCTGCGCCGTCATCGCCGTCTGAATGGTTTCCTCGATCTTCGGCTTCAGGTTGTGGCTCTGGTCGATCATGTAGCCGATCGGCGGGCGCTCCCCGGTTTCCCATTGATAATAAAGAATTTCGTGGAAGATTCGAAACGCCTGGTAGGGATCGATGGCGCCGATGGTGAGATCATCGTCGGCGTAGCGGCGGTCGTTGAAGTGGAACCCGCCCAGCATATCCTCGGCGAGCAGCCAGGCGACAATCTGCTCGATATTCTGCGCCTGGTAGTGGTGACCCGTGTCGACGAGCACTCTGGCCTGGGGACCGGCGGCCCGGGCCAGCAGCAGCGCCATTCCCCAGTCGGCGATATCGGTGTGGTAAAAGGCGGGCTCGAAGGGCTTGTACTCGATCAACAGCCGCTCGCCATCAACCAGGTGGCTGTGCGCTGTCCGGAGCCCCTCGGCGAACCAGGCGAGGCGCTTGCGGATGTTGGCCGTGCCGGGGTAGTTGGAGCCGTCCCCGAACCATAAGGAAATGTCGCGGCTACCTACTTCGGCCGCGATGTCAATCGAGTCCAGAATATGGTCTACGGCGGCCCGCCGGATCTCCGGATCGGGATTGCCGAGCGAGCCGTACTTGTACTGCTGGCTTTCGAAGAGATTCGGGTTGATCGCGCCGATGCGTACCCCGTACTGCGAGGCCAGCGCGCTCACCTCGCCGGCGCTTTCCTTGCCCCGGGCGAAATCCCACAGCACGTGGACCGCCACCGACGGGCAGCAGCCAGTGAGCTTGTGGACCTGGGCGGCGTCGCTGAGTTTCTCTTCAATGGTAGTGGCCGCCCCCGGCTGGATGAACTTGCCGAAACGGGTTCCGGTTTGGGCGAATCCCCACGAGGGAATCTCAATCTCGAAAGAATCCAGCGCCTTCCAAATGGTTTCCTCTTGCCTGGTGGTCATATGTGCTCGTGTCCCTTTCTCCCGTAATGCTGCCGGGCTATTCCCGCCTGGCTTTCGCCTGAACGCGGGCGGCGAACCGCTCCACGTTAATCATAAAACGCTCGTGCACTCCTTCGGCGATTTTCTCCCGCTCATCCTCGGCCCAGATCTTGTAGCTGATGCGCCGGTCCTTCACCCCGGTCACTTCGGCGTGGAAGGTGACACTCATGCCGAGCGGGGTGGCCGCCAGGTGCCGGACGTCGACGTGGGTACCCACGGTATCGTAGCCTTCCTCGAGCAGGTCCCTGACGGCATTGCGCGCTGCCATCTCCAGGTAAGCGATCAGGAACGGAGTGCCGAGGACGCGGGCGGCATCGTTGCCCAGGAAATCGACGGCCTGTTCACCGGTGACCAGAACCGTGAGCTCTCCGCGGGTGCCAACGGGTATGTGCGTCATAGCCTTCATGTTAACCCAAGGGCGGAATTCTGCCGGCGGGCTGCAACTCTTAGCCGCCAGATTGCATCAATAATTTGTTAGAGTAATGCGAGAGGGATTATTGCGCCGAGCATTCCCTCTTTGCAACTTGAGGTGGATAGTGGGTGCCCGCGTTCTTGTATCACTGGTGGCGGTGAGTTTAGCCGTGGTTCTGAAGGCGGAGCCCGCCCGCGGACCGAAGCCCGGTGAACAGGTCTTGCGCCAGTATCTCGCAAACAACACCGCTCAGCGGGCATGCCTGCGCAACGTCTCCATGGAAGTCAACATTGAGGCGCAGCTCCCCACCCTGAAGAAACACGGCGTCATGCATGCGCTTCGGCGTATCTCGAAGCTCGGGAAGATCACCTACCAGGTACTGGGCTTCCAGGGTGACAACATGATCAAGAAGGATGTGATCGCCCGCTACATTGAGGCAGAGGTGAAGTCTTCCGGGTGTGATCAGCGCGATTCCATTGCAGTCAACACGGACAACTATAAATTCAAGTACCGGGGAATGTACGGGCAAGGCGACTGGAAACTGCACCTGTTCGAGGTCAAGCCCAAGAAGAAGAAGCTGGGTCTGTTTCAGGGCTGGTTGTGGATTGAAGCCAAGTCCGGTTTGCCGGTGCGGGAATCGGGCCGCCTGGTGAAGAACCCGTCCGTGTTTTTGAAGCGGGTGGACTTCATGCGGGATTACGAGATGCGGGACGGCGTGGCCGTGCCGACAAAGATCGAGAGCGAGATCCGGACCCGGCTCGTGGGCAAAGCGCAGATCACGATCCGATTCGGAAATGTCTCGTTTCACGAGCAGCAGCCGCAACTGGCTTCCCGGCAGGTTGGCGCGAGCCAGTGAAGCGGCTCCCTGAGTTTCTTCTCCGCTCTGGAATCATCGCTCCTTCCTTAATCGGATGGGCCAGTGCCCTGATCGTCGTGTTGCCCAGGCCGGAGGCGGCATCGTAAGCTCAAGGAAGCCCCCCATGAGAACGCTGTTCCTCAATCCGCCTTCGTTCGAGAACTTTGACGGTGGCGCCGGCTCGCGCTGGCCCGCTTCCCGGGAGATTGAATCGTACTGGTATCCGGTTTGGCTGTGTTACCCGGCGGGAATGTTGCCGGACAGCAAGGTCGTGGACGCACCTCCGCACAAGATCACGGCGGAGCAGGTGGTGGAAACCGCAAAGGACTTTGAACTTCTCGTGCTGTTCACCTCCACGCCCGGCTATTGGGTAGATGTGCGAATGGCCGAGATGATGAAAGACGCCAATCCGAAACTCAAGATTTGCTTCGTGGGCCCGCCGGTCACGGTGGAACCGGAAAAGTGCTTGCGGGAGGCGACCGCGATTGACTTCATCATCCGGAAAGAGTTCGACTACCAGGTGGTGGACTACGCGCGCGGCAAACCGCTCGCCCAGATTCCTGGCGCGAGCTACCGCCAGGGCGGGGCGATCATTCACAACCCGGAAGCGCCACCGATCGAGGATCTGGACGCGTTACCGTGGGTGACCAAAGTTTACAAGCGGGACCTCGATTTCCGCCGCTACAACGTTCCGTTTCTCCGGCATCCGTTCATCGCCCTGTATACGTCGCGGGGATGCCCGGCGATGTGCACGTTCTGCCTGTGGCCTCAAACGCATTCTGGTCACCGTTGGCGGCGGCGCTCGGCTGCTGACGTGGCCAACGAGATCCGGTGGGCGCTGAATAATTTCGACGGGCTGAAAGAGATCTTCTTCGACGACGACACATTCAACTACCAGAAGCGACGCACGCTCGAGATCTGCCAGGCACTCAAGCCCCTGAAATTCACCTGGGCCTGCACCTCCCGGGTGACGACGGATTATGAAACCCTGAAGGCCATGAAAGAAGCCGGGTGCCGGCTGATGATTGTGGGTTACGAATCCGGCGACGCTCAGATTCTCAAGAACATCAAGAAAGGCGCCACGCTGGAAATGGCGCAACGGTTCACCCGAAACTGCAAAAAGCTGGGCATCAAGGTGCACGGCGATTTCATCGTGGGCCTGCCGGGTGAGACACGGGAGAGCATCCGCCGGACCATCGAATTCGCCAAGCAACTGGACACGGAGACCATACAAGTGTCGGTTGCCCACCCGTATCCCGGGACCGAGTTCTATGACTATGTGCAGCGGAACGGTTTAATCACCCCGGATTCAATGACAGACGAGTCCGGCCATCAGTTGCCGAACATCACCTACCCCGGGCTGGATCGGGCCGAACTGATGGACTGGGTCGAGCGGTTCTATGATGAGTACTATTTCCGCACCCGGGTGGTCTGGCGCGTGGTCCGCAATGCCGTTTTCGATTCCAGCGAGCGAAAGCGCCTCTATAAGGAGGCCCGCGAGTACCTGGCCTTGCGCGCCAAGCGGAAGAAGTTTATCCGCCAACACAAACGGTCCGCGGACGCCTGCTCCGCCGTGGAGGGCCGGGCCAACTGATGGAGCCGGGCACCCGCCACCGTCCGCCGGGGGCAAATCCAGCAAACGAGAGACCATTGCCGGCGGCACCTTGCGCGGAGCCGAAGGGATTGACAGACGGGCAGCGCAGAGGACTCGGGCCGAAGACGCTGGCGCTGACCGTGGTGGTGGTCCTGACCAACGTCCTCGGCAATTTTTCCCTGAGTTGGGGAATGAAACACACCGGCGGGGATCTCACTCCATGGGGCATTTTGCGGTCGGTCTTCACGCCCTGGGTACTGGCGGGCATCGGCCTGCTCATCGTGTGGCTACTGTCCCGGCTGACGCTGCTGAGCTGGGCTGACCTGACCTTTGTGCTGCCGGTGACCTCGGTCGGCTACGTGCTGGCGGCCGGGATGGGAAAACTGTTCCTGGCCGAACAGGTCAGTTGGGAGCGCTGGATGGGGACGCTGCTCATCGTGGCGGGAACGGTTCTGGTGGGTACCACGTACCCGCGAACCACGCCTCCGGCGAGCCGCCGCCAGGAGGGATTATGAAGTGGCTCCTGGTCGCCGTGGTGGTGGCCGGCACCGCGGCCAGTGACCTGTTGCAAAGCCGGGAGATGAAGCGCCACGGCGAAATCAGTGAATTCCGGCCCGGCCGCTGGGGCCGGATCATGGCGGGGGCGCTGAAACGGGGCTACCTCATCGTTTCGATACTCTTCATGGCGATCTCGTTTTTTGCGTTCCTGGCGCTGCTCTCGGTGGCCGATTTCAGCTTCGCAGTGCCCGCCACGGCCGCCAGTTACGTAGTGGAGACCGTACTGGCCAGATTCCTCCTGAGGGAGCGGGTAAATTGGAAACGCTGGTTCGGGGCGGGGCTGGTGGCCGGCGGCGTGGCGATGCTGTCGCTATAACGGAGCGCAAGGTGTTCCACTTTCTTCTCATTGTTTGCGCGGCGGCGTTTGCTTACCAGGTGCTGGCGATCATCGCCGCGTGGCGGCACGCGCGGCGGCGGGTGCCGAAGGCCGCCAGGGAGCCGGGGGTGTCGATTCTCAAGCCTGTTCATGGGCTGGATCCAAATTTCCGGGAGGCCATCCGGTCTCACGCGCGGCAGGAGTACCCGAGCTTCGAAATCCTGTTCGGCGTGGCGGATCCGCGCGATCCGGCGGTGACGGAAATCCGGCGGCTGGCGGCGGAATTCCCGGCCGTCCCGATCCGCCTGATCCACACCAGCCTGCGCGCCCCGAATGAGAAGGTGGGCGTTTTGCAGGAACTGGCGGCTGAGGCGCGGCACTCGGTCTTGCTGGTGAACGACAGCGACATTCAAGTTCCTCCTGGCTACTTGCGCGACGTCGTCGCCCCCCTGGAAGACGCCCGCGTAGGGATGGTCACCTGCCTCTACCGGGCTCGCGCCGAGAGCTGGCCGGGACGTCTGGAAGCCCTTGGCGTCGCCACGGATTTTGCCCCGGGAGTGCTGGTGGCTCCGTTAGTCGGCGTGAGGGAGTTCGGCCTCGGTTCGACGCTGGTATTCCGCCACGAGCAGTTGCGCGCCGTTGGCGGGTTTTCCGCCGTGGCCGGTTACCTGGCCGACGATTACCAGTTGGCCCGGCGGCTCAGCGGACTCGGGCTCCGCGTGCACCTGTCCAGAACCGTGGTGGAAACCTCACTGGCCGGCGCAACCTGGGGCCAGGTTTGGAGGCACCAGGTGCGCTGGCACCGTACCATCAGGGTTTCGAAAGGCAAGGGTTATCTCGGCCTGCCGGTCACCCAAGCCACCTTGTGGAGCATGCTGGCGGCGGCCTCCGGTTTCTGGTGGCTGGCATTGCCGTTGATCGCCGTCCGGATGATCGCCGGGCTGGCGGTGGGATGGGGCGTCCTCCGGTGCCCGCTCACCCGCCGGTACTTCTTTCTGATCCCTTTGCGGGATCTGCTGGGCTCAGCGGTGTGGGTTGCGGGTCTGCTCGGCAGAAGTGTAGAGTGGCGCGGGCGGAAACTCCGGCTGAGTGCTGACGGGCGTATTCTGGACAGCGAATCCCCCTGACCCCGGTGCGCTGATCTCAGCTCACCGAACCGGCGCCAATCAGCCCGCCGGCCTCATGTATAATAAGAATGACGAGACGGCTATTGATACCAGTGGGCGAAAGCCCACTTTTTTCTTGGATGAGAATGCAAGGTGCCAGAGCCGAAGCGGTGGTGGCTCGTGTCAGCGAGATCGCCCAGCGTGTGGCCGAGCCCGAAGGTATCGAAATCGTTGACGTGGAACTCAAAGGCGGAGGCGGGCAAAAGCTGTTGCGGATCTACATCGACAAGCCCGACGGCGTGTCCCACGCCGATTGTGAGTTCATTTCCAAGAACGTGGGTACGATCCTCGACGTCGAAGATGTGGTACCCGGAGGGAGTTACACGCTGGAGATCAGCTCGCCCGGACTGGAGCGCCCGCTGAAGACCCCCCGGGATTTCCGGCGTTTCATCGGCCGGCGGGCGAAGATCCTGCTGCGGGAACCGGTCGCGGATGAACGCCGCTGGGAGGGCACGCTGGCCGGGTTTTCGGACGGTCTGATCACGCTGGAGCCGCCCTCAGGCAAGCCCGTGGTCTTTGCGCTGGAGAAAGTTAAGCGGGCCAACCTGAAGCTCGAGTGGTAATCTCCGGACATTTCGAGAAGGAAGAGGAAGCAGCTTGGCAACAATTTATCAGTCCATCGAGATCTTGAGCAAGGAAAAGGGAATCGATCCACAGATCGTACTGGACGCGGTCAAGGACGCGATGATGGTCGCTGCCCGCAAGCACTATCGCACCGAGGGGGACCTGGTGGCGGAGCTCGACGAGCGCACTGGTGCGATCCAGATCTTCGCCATCAAGAAGGTGGTGCCCGAGGTGACCGACCCTGATCGTGAGATCACCCTGGAGCAGGCACAACGCATCGATCCATCGGCCGCGATGGATTCCGAGGTGCGGATTCCGCTGAACACTGATGTGCTCGGCCGAATCTCGGCGCAAACCGCCAAGCAGGTGATTCTCCAGAAGGTTCGCGAAGCGGAGCGTGAAACCGTCTATGCGGAGTATTCCGACCGGGTGGGCGATCTGGTCAATTGCACCGTCAAGCGGATCGAAGGCCTGGACCTGATCGTCGACATGGGCAAGACCGAGGCCCGCCTGCCGAAAAAGGAACAGTCCCGCGCCGAAAGTTTCAGCGTGGGAGACCGGGTCCGGTGCGTGATCAAGAGCGTGGAGAAAGCCGGCAGAGACGCTGGGGTAACAGTTTCGCGGGCCTCGCCCGAACTGGTGGTGCGGCTGTTCGAGCAGGAGGTGCCGGAGATATACGACGGCACGGTGGTGATCCAGGGATGCGCGCGGGAAGCGGGCGAGCGCACCAAGATCGCGGTTTCGAGCCGAGACCGGGACGTGGACAGTGTCGGCGCGTGTGTTGGCATGAAAGGGATGCGCGTCCAGTCCATCATTCGCGAGTTGCGCGGCGAGAAGATCGATATCATCCAGTATTCGGAGGACCCCGTCGTTTTCGCGACCAATGCACTCAGCCCGGCCAAGATCACCCGGGTGGCCATACTTGACCCTGAAGAAAGGCACATGGAAGTGATCGTGGACGACTCGCAGTTGTCGCTGGCCATCGGCAAGAAGGGCCAGAACGTCCGGCTGGCAGCCCGGCTGCTTGGCTGGCGGATCGACATCAAGAGCGAGGAAGAGAAGAGGCAGGAAGTGGAATCGGAGATGGCGGCCATGGTGGTGCCCGGCGCTCCGGTGTCCATACTCGTGGATCACGGCCTGAGCGAAAAGCTCGTCGAGAAACTCTCCGAAGCAGAAATCGGCACGGTCGAGAAACTCGGTTCGATGACTCCCGAGCAGTTGGAAGAGATTCCGGGAATCGGCCCGAAAATGGTCGAGAAGATCCAGACGGCGGTAATCAGCTACTACGACCAGTTCGAGGCCGCCTTAGCCGGGCAAGGTGCGGCAGAAGGTGCCGTCCAGGCGCCCGCTCCTGACGTCCCTTTCACGGCAGAGGGCCAACCCGAGCCAGCGCCAGAGGAATTGCCGGACACCGGAACGGAACCGGCCCCAGAAGCCCAGGCAGCGAGCGCCGCGACACCGGTCGCGGAGACTGAGAGCCCGGCGGCGGAGAGCGAGGTCGTCCCGGATTTGCCGCCGCCGGGCGCCGAGAGCGCTCCCGAGGACGCGATGAAAGAAACAACGCCAACGGCGGATCAGGGGGCTGGGGAAGAACTGTCCCCGAGTGCGGAACCCCCGCCCGGCCCCGCGCCGGCGGCTGATTCCGAGACCCGCGGGTCTGGTACGATAGAAGATTCAGACGAGACCGTGTGAGGACTAGTATTGTCGGATCTTTCAAGTTCCCGGGTGAGATATGCCCAGTTAGCCTGACCCGGGCCGGTTGCTTGGTGTCCGTAGTGTGAGGCACGCAGCTTTTATATGAGAAAAATTCGAATTAACGAGTTGGCTCGCGAGCTTGAGGTTAAGCCGAGTGTGATCCTCAAGATGTTGCCGGAGATCGGTATCACCGGCAAGAAGACGCATTCCAGCTCGATCGAACAGGAACAGGCTGACAAGGTTCGGCGGCGTTTCGCCCAGCCGGAAACCGAGGAAAAAGGTGAGGAAGCTGCAAGTGCGACTCCGACCGTGGAACCGGCTGGCAAGGCCGCGCCCCCGGAATCAACCGAAAAGCAGGAACCCGTTGTGAAGTCCGCCGGGCTGGCGGCTCCGGCGCCGCAGGCCCCGGAAGCGGAACCGCCCGCTCCAGCCGGAGCAAGCGGCGTATCCGGATCTGTGGGCGGCGTCTCGGCGGGCCGCCCCACGATGGCCGCCCGAGATCTCTCCCTGCCCAGGCGGAAACCGCAGCCACTTCGGCCCCCATTGGCCACCGGCAAGCCTGCCGCAGCACCCCGAACGCCTCCGCGCGCCAAGACGATAACGATGCCGGCCAAGCCGGTTCCGCCGCCGAAGCCTGGAGAGATTCTCACCGGCCCCCGGCAGCCCCTCCCGGAAAGCCTGATCAGTGCGAAACAGCAGGCGGGGACCCAGCCGGGACAGCCCGTACCTGCTACGCCCCGGGCCCCACTGATTGCTCGCCGCCCGATCAAGCCCGAGGGGATTCCCAAACCTCCCACAGCACCGGCGCGTGAGGCACAGAAACCGGGAGGGCAGATTGTCGGACAGCCAGCCGCGAGGCCCGTGGTTCCCCCGCGCCCGGACCTGGTGGCGCGGATCACCCAGCGGGCCAAGATGCCGGGGCAACCCCAACCACGGCCCGGCCCTCCGCAGCGGCGCAGCACGCCGGTCCCGGGGCAGCCGATCTACCGCGGGCCGATCCGTCCCGGCCAGCCCCTGATGCGAGGCTCGGGTGCGCCCCCGGCGGGAAGGCGGCGGGCGCAACACCCCACCTCCCGGCTGGTACCGGCTGGCCCCATGCCACCCGCACCCGGACGGCGGCACCAAGCCAAACCCGCGCGCGGCCAAGTCCGCGAGCGGGATCGCGACCGTGAAGGCAGGCTGCGGGCGCCGTTGCAGCGGCGGCAGCACCACGAAGCAGTGGTAGCTCCCAACAAGGAAATCACGATTTCCGAGGGGATCACGGTAAAAGAGCTTTCCGAAAGGCTCGGCGTCAAGGCCAGCCTGGTGATCAAGAAACTGGTCGAGCGCAAGATCTTCGCCACCATCAACCAGGCGCTCGATGCAAAGCTCGCCGATGAGATCGCCCGGGCCTTCAAGGCCACCACGAATCAGGTCAGCTTCGAGGAGGAAGCCGTTCACGACATCGAATTGGCCGAAGAGGAAAAGGATCTTGTCAAGCGGCCGCCGGTGGTTACCGTGATGGGTCATGTGGATCACGGAAAGACTTCATTGCTCGACGCCATTCGGACCACTCGCGTGGCCGAGCGGGAGGCCGGTGGGATTACGCAGCATATCGGCGCTTACCAGGTCGAAAAGAACGGCAACAAGATTGTCTTCATTGACACTCCGGGCCACGAGGCTTTCACCCGGATGCGGGCGCGGGGCGCCAGGGTGACCGACCTGGTGGTGCTGGTAGTGGCGGCCGACGACGGCGTCATGCCGCAAACCCTCGAGGCCATTGATCACGCCCGAGCGGCCGGAGTTCCGATCCTGGTCGCCATCAATAAGATAGACCGGCCGGACGCCAACCCCGAGCGCGTCAAGCAGCAACTGGCCGACCGCAATCTGCTGGCCGAGGACTGGGGTGGCGACGTCGTCATGGTCCCGGTTTCCGCCAAGGCCAAGACAAACCTGGACCTGCTGCTGGAGATGATCATCCTGGTGGCCGACATGCAGGACCTGAAGGCAAATCCGAAGCGGCCCGCGGTGGGCACGGTGCTGGAAGCCAAACTCGACCGGGGTCGCGGCCCGGTGGCGACCATACTGGTCCGCAACGGCACTTTGCGCGTCGGTGACCATTTCATTTGTGGGGCCGTCTTCGGACGGGTCCGCGCAATGTTTGATGATCGCGGGGAGGCGGCCAAGGAAGCCGGTCCCTCCAGCCCCGTGGAGGTTCTGGGATTGGACACCCTGCCCGAGGTGGGCGACACTTTCCAGGTGGTGACCGATACGGTCAAGGCCAAGCAGATCGTTCTTTATCGCGAGTCCAAGGCGCGCGAGCAGGCCATGGCGAAGGGCGCCCGCCTGACACTGGATAAGTTGCACGAGTCCCTCCGCGAGGGCGAGGTGAAAGAGCTGAATGTGATCCTTAAGGCTGACGTGGGCGGAACAGCCGAAGTGGTCTCCGATACGCTGCAGAAGCTGTCGAATGAGAAAGTCAAGGTAAGCGTCATTCACGTAGGCGTCGGGGCCATCAATGAGAGCGATGTGCTGTTGGCCAGCGCATCGAACGCCATCATTGTCGGCTTTAACGTGCGGCCCGAGCGCAGCGCCGTTCAACTGGCCGAGAACGAAAAGGTCGACATCCGGCTGCACACGATCATCTACGAGTTGACTGACGAGATCAAGCGCGCGATGAGCGGCATGCTGGAGCCGGTCTTCAAGGAGGTCTTCCGGGGCCGGGCCGAGGTGCGGGAAGTGTTCCGAATCGCCAAGGTCGGCACCGTGGCGGGCTGCTTAGTGCAAGAAGGCGTTCTGTCCCGGGAGAGCCAGATCCGCCTGCTGCGCGACAACGTCGTCATTCACACTGGAAAGATTGGCTCCCTGAAGCGATTCAAGGACGACGTCAGCGAAGTCAAGACGGGCTTCGAGTGTGGTGTCGGCATTGAAAACTTCAACGATATCAAGCCGGGAGATGTTATCGAGGCGTTTGTCGTCGAGCGGGTCGCCTCGGAAGCCCTGGTCTGACGGGAACCGCATCCCCGGGCAATCCCGCCCGCCGCTGGCTCACAGCGGGGCGCGCGGACCTGTGTTGCGAGCTTGTTGATGGCTTCGATCGGCGTCATCACCCTGGAAATACGCCTCGATCACGCCCATTCCCTCAAGGACAAGCGGCACGTGCTGAAGGGCCTCAAAGACCGGCTGCAAAAGCGACATAACGTGGCCGTGGCAGAAATTGACTACCAGGACCTGTGGCAGCGTGGTCTGCTAGCCGCCGTGACCGTTGGCAGTGACCGGATCAGCGCGGAGAGAACGCTCCGGTCCGTGGAGAAGGAAGCCACTGCTGTCCTCGGGCCTTGCCTGACCAACGTAGCGGTGGAGTGGCTCCACTGAGGTCGAGATGCACGCTCACCGAATGGAACGGGTTGCGGAGGCCCTCCGCGAGGAGGTGGAGGAGATCATCAACTACGAACTTTCTGACCCGCGAATCGGCGCGGTGGCGGTGACGCAAGTGCTGCTGGCCCCCGGAGGCCGGAGGGCCAGGATTCTGGTCGCGCCCGCCGGGGAGACCGAGGAACAGCTCCTGTGCCTGGCGGCTCTTGGCGGCGCGCGGCGCCATGTCCGGGCGCTGCTGGCCGGCCGCCTGGAGATGTTCCGAATCCCGGACCTGGACTTCGAGGCCGATTTCTCCGCGGGCGCCGCCCTCCGGTTGCCCCGGCTGCTGCGCCGCATGAGGAAAGGCCGCCCCAGGGATCAAGAACGGGAAAAAGGAAACAGGTAAGCGCAAAAAAATCCCCCTCGATGAAACACTCTGTGGTACTTTTGTTGTTGGTGCCCTTGACGGTGCTGGCGGAGGAGAAACTAAGGATCTCCTCCAGCCTGGACGCCATGGGCACGACGTTCAGCGTGGTCGCCTACGACGTTAGTCGTAGCAAGCTGGAATCCGCCGTCGACCAGGCCTTTGAGGAGGTGCGCCGGGTCGACGCCATGCTGTCCAACTACCGGAAGGACAGCGAGTGGAGCCGGGTGAACCGCGAGGCGGCTACGCGCCCGGTTGCGGTGAGCGGCGAATTGTTCCGCTTGCTGACGGTGTGCGAGGATTATAGCCGGGCGAGCGAAGGAGCGTTTGACATTACCGTGGGTCCCCTGCTCAAGCTCTGGGGATTCTACAAAGGGTCCGGGCGGCTGCCGCACCGGTCCGAGATCAGGAACGCGCTGGCCAGAGTCGGTTATCGGAACTTGATCCTGGATTCCAAGGCCCGGACGGTGCGGTTTAAAAAACCTGGAATGGAAATTGATCCCGGAGGAATCGGAAAGGGATACGCGGTGGACCGCATGGTTCGAGTGCTGAAGGCCGGCGGGATTCGCTCCGCGCTCATCTCGGCCGGCGGCAGCAGCATCTTTGGGTTGGGCTCGCCGCCGGGAGAACAGGGCTGGAGAGTGAGGATTCGTGACCCGAGGTCGCCCAGCAAAACGATCGAGGAAATCCTGTTGCGTGACGAGTCCATGTCAACTTCCGGCAACTACGAAAAGTTCTTCCTGGCCGGCGGGAAGCGTTACAGCCATTTATTTGATCCTCGCACCGGCTACCCGGCCGAAGGGGTGGCATCGGTTTCGGTGGTTGCTCCCCGCACGCTGGATAGCGAGGCCTGGACGAAACCATTTTTCATCATGGGCCCGCGCTGGGCGGCCCGGCACAAACCGAAGGGATTTCGCGTCTTCCTTTGTAAAGAGGGAATGGAACTAGCATGCGCGTGGCTGCAATGAGTAGTCGATTTCTGGACGCTTGCCGGCGCCGGGCGACCGACGTGCGTCCGGTGTGGTTCATGAGGCAGGCCGGCCGGTACTTGAAGCAATACCGGCAGATTCGGTCCAAGTACGGGATTCTCGAGATCTGCAAGCGCCCGGACCTGGCGGCGGCAGTGACCCTGGAGCCGGTGGAAGTGCTCGACGTGGACGCGGCGATCATTTTCGCCGACCTGCTGTTGCCGGTCGAGCCCATGGGCCTGAAACTCAGGTTTGTGAGCGGCGAGGGACCGGTGATCGACAACAAGATTGCCACGTCCGAGGATGTCGACAGCCTCTCGATCTCCAACACGGACGACCTCGGCTACGTTGGCGAGGCGATCCAAATGGTCGTCCGGGCGCTGGCCGGCAAGGTTCCCGTCATTGGGTTCGTCGGCGCTCCGTTCACCATGGCGAGCTACATGATCGAGGGCGGCGCTTCCCGGACGTTCCTCGAGACCAAGCGCATGATGTACAACGACGAGACCCTGTGGAACCGTCTCATGGGCAAGCTGGTCGATGTCCTCGGACCGTTCGCGCTGCTGCAGGTTACCGCCGGGGCGAGGGCCATCCAGGTGTTCGATACCTGGGTCGGAGCTCTCGGCCCTAATGACTACGTCCGTTACGTGGCGCCGTACTCCCGGGCGCTCATCGACCGGATCCGTTCCAGCGGCGTCCCCGTGATCCACTTTGGAACCGGAGCGGGGGGCTTCTTCCGTGAACTGCACGCCGCCGGCGGCGACGTGATCGGCGTCGACTGGCGGATCAACATCGATCAGGCCTGGATGGACATGAGCTACCGGGCGGCCATCCAGGGGAACCTGGATCCCGCCGTTCTATTCGCCCCGTTGCCGGAGATCAAAGAGCGGGTGCAAGAGCTACTCAAGCGCACCGGGACCCGGCCGGGCCACATATTTAACGTGGGCCATGGGATCCTTCCCGATACTCCCGTTGAGAACGTCAGGGCCGTGGTTCAGATCGTGCGGGACTTCCATCCCTGACGCGAATGAAACAAGCCGTGCTCCTGCTGGCTCACGGCGCTCCCCAGCGCCTGGAGGATATCCCGGAATATGTGCGGCGGATTCGCGGGGGGAGACCGACTGCGCCCCGCATCATTGAGGAGATCAAACGCCGATACCGCGCCATCGGTGGCGCTTCTCCGCTGCTCGATCGCACGCAGGCCCAAGCCCGGGCTCTGGAGGAGCTGCTGGGGATCCCGGTTTACTACGGAATGCGGAATTGGCATCCCTTCATCCGGGAGACGCTGGCACGAATGCAGGCGGATGGAGTGGAGGGCATCATCGCTGTCTGTCTGGCGCCCCAATCTAGCCGCGGCACCGTCGGCCCTTACCTTCGCCAGACCGAGCACGCAATGCGGGAGCTGAATTTCGCCGTCCCAATTTCATGGACGAAGAGCCTTCACAACCACCCGCTCCTGGTAGAGGCTTTTTACGAAAAGCTCCGCCCGCTGCTGCCAGCCGGAATGGTTCTGTTTACCGCTCACAGCCTCCCTGTTCAGGTAATCGAAGATGTGGATCGCTATGACGAAGAGGCAAGGGGCACGGCGCGGGCCGTCGCCGAGCGCACCGGGCTGGATCGCTGGAAGTTCGCTTACCAGAGCCAGGGAATGACCGGCGGCGAGTGGCTCGGCCCCACAGTGGAATCACAACTGGAGGCGTGCCACCGGGAAGGCATCCTGGATGTCGTCGTCGCACCGATCGGTTTCGTTGCCGACCATCTGGAAATCCTCTACGATGTGGATGTTCAGTTCACCGGCTATGCCCGCCGGCGCGGCCTGCGGCTGCGGCGAATCGAGTCGTTGAACGATTCGCCGACCTTCATCGCCGCCCTGGCCGA
>CAZXVW010000079.1:0-17522 GCA_964644025.1 uncultured Solibacteraceae bacterium
CCCCCCGCACAACCAGTACACCAGGCCGGCAACCTGGTCAGTGATCCGCTGGGCGAGCCGCACCAGACCGAACAGGTTATGGAACCCGAAGCGCGCATACCCAGATTCGGCGGCGTGCAGGATTTTCGCCGACAGGCTCGGGATCACGGTAATGGCCACGATGAGGCTGAGGCCGACGGCGCAGCTCAGCGCGATGGCGATATCGCGAAACAGTTGCCCCGCCTCCTGTTCCACGAACACCACCGGCACGAACACGGCGATGGTAGTGAGCGTGCTAGCCAGCACCGCGCCCCAGACCTCCCGCGTGCCGTCGTAGGCCGCCTCGGCCAGCGCCTTGCCCATCTGCCGGTGCCGGTAGATGTTTTCCAGCACCACGATGGAGTTGTCCACCACCATGCCCACGGCGAACGCCATCCCGGCCAGGCTGATGACGTTCAGCGTCCGGTCAAACCACAGCAGCGCCAGAAACGTGCTGATCATGCTGATCGGAATGGCCACCGCCACCACCAGCGTGCTGGTGACGCTTCGTAGAAACAGCAGCAGCACGAAGATGGCCAGCGCGCCGCCGAGAAAAAGGCTCTGGCGCACCAGGCCGATCGAGCTGTGAATGTAGGTCGTCTCGTCCCAGATCCGTTCGAGCCGGAGCCCCCGCGGCGCCAGCAGCTCCCGGTTAACGCGGTCCACCGCGCTCTTCAGCTTGTCCATGACTTCCAGGACATTCTCCCCGGGCTCCTTGACCGCGTTCATGGCGATCATCTCCACGTTTTCGAAGTAGGATTTCTGCAGCGGCTTCCGGTAGCCGAGCTCGGCCCGGGCGACGTCGCGAACGTAAATGGGCACGCCGCCGCGGACGGCGATGACGACGTCCTCGATATCCTCCGGGGAAGCGTACTCGCCCACCGTGCGGACCAGGTACCGGCGTTTCCCTTCGTTGAAATCGCCTCCGCTGTAATTCCGGTTCTCCCGGTCCAGGGCGGCAGCCAACTGGTTCATCGTTACCATCCGGCCGGCCAGCTTCACCGGGTCGACGATCACGTGCATTTCCCGCCGCTTCCCGCCGTAGGTGTTTACCGAAGCCAGGCCGGGCACGCGCTCGAGTTCCGGCCTGACGTAGTCGTCGACGAAGTTGTAGAGCGTAGACAGATCGCCGGTGAACGGCTTCTCACCTCCCGGCAGCAGCACAAACCATGCGATGGCGTTTCCTTCCTCGTCCGAGCCCCGAATGATCGGCTTGTCGGCGTCGGCCGGGTACCGCGGAACCTGATCCAGGGCGTTGGCCACCTTGAGCAGGGCGGTGTCCTTGTCCGTGCCGATCTGGAAGGTGAGGTCGATGGAGCCGTAACTGTCCTGGCTGGTACTCTCCAGCTTCACCAGCCCCTCGAGCGCCTTCAACTGTTCTTCCTGCTCGTCGACAATCTCCCGCTCGATTTCGTAAGGGCTGGCACCCGGCCAAAACGTTGTCACGCTGATTTCGGGCTCCTCGACGGTGGGCGTGAGCTGGACGGGAATCCGCTTCAGGGCGATGGCGCCGAACAGCAACAACAGAATCACCCCGACGGCGGTGGTAACCGGGTAGCGGATGGCGTCATGGACCAGTTTCATGGCAGCGGATACTCCACCGGCTCGCCCCGCACCCGCTGGCCCGGCCGGAGCCGTTCATTTCCGCGGGTGACTACCCGTTCCCCGGGCGAGATGCCGCCCCGGACCTCGATCCAGGCTCCGGCGCCGGCGCCAGTGGTGACCGGAACCGGTTCCACCGTCCCGTCCTCACCGATCCGGTAAACGATCAACTGGTCCCCCTGCCGGTAGAGGCCGTCCTTGGGAATGATTGTGGCCGAATGAGCCCGACCGCCGGAGGCGGACACGCCCTCCAATAGTACGTGGGCGAGCATTCCCACGCCGATCCGTCCCGTCCCGGCCGATAAGCTCACCTTTACCGGAAAGGTGCGCGCTTCCTCGTCGGCCCGGGGAATGATGGCGCTGACCTTGCCCCGCAACGTCCGGCCCGGCAAGGCGTCCAACGTGAGGCGGGCGGGGCCGCCGATGCGGACCGAGGGGTAATACTGCTCGGGCACGTCCACCACCACCTCGAGCGCGGCCAGCGAGAGCAGTTCCACCACCGGGTCGCCCACGCCCAGCCATTGCCCCAGCTCAGTGCGTTTGGCCACCACGACGCCATCGAACGGGGCCGTGATCCCACTCCTCTGGATGTCATATTCAATACGCTCGATTTCCGCCTCCAGGTTACCCACACGCCCCTGCCAGGCGTTGAACTCGTAGCGAGCGTCATCGAACTGCTGCTGGGAGAAAACCTTCGCGGTGAACAGCTCTTCGGCCCGTTCGAAATTCCGCCGCGCCAGTTTCCGCCTCGCCTCCGCTTCCTGAAGCTGAGCCCTGGCCGCGCGAAGTTCCAGCTTCAGGCTGTGCTGGTTTAGGCGAGCCAGTAGTTGTCCCTTGCGCACCGTGTCCCCTTCTTTTACCGGATACTCAACCACCAGACCGGCGATTTCACTCGCTACCAGGCTCGTCACACCGGAACTCACCGTACCGGGCAGCCGGAGCTGGCTCTCTACGTGGTATTCACGGGCCTCCGTGTAGCCGACCGGGCTGGGCGGCGTCTGTTGCCCTGACAGGCACAGGGAAAACATGAGGAGAACCGGTGTGCGCTTCATTCGTTATTCTTCCACCGCGCGACAAGAAATATATTGCTATTAGTTTACATTGTCCGCACCGTTGCGGGGGATGAGACAAAAAGCGCGGGGAGGGATTCTCCCCGCGCCAGGCTGCCCGGAAAATTTCCTTCCTTAGGACTCGCCGCCGCCTGCCTCTTCGTCGAGGCGGCCTTCCTTGATCGCCTGCATGCGCTCTTCCTTGCGCTTGGCGCGTTCGGCGGCGCGTTTCACCAGCTTGGAGCCGACCAGCTCCAGCATCGCCTGCTCAGCGCCGTCGCCCTTGCGCGGCCCGATCCGCACGATGCGCGTGTAGCCGCCGTTCCGTTGCCCAAAGCGGGCGCCAAGCTCCTCGAAGAGCTTCTTCACCGAAGCCGGCGTGTTCAGGAACGCCGCCGCCCGGCGGCGCGAGTGCAGCGTGTCTTTCTTGGCCAGCGTGATCATCTTGTCCACCAGCGGCCGGGCGGCCTTGGCTTTCGGCACGGTGGTGATAATGCGCTCGGATTCGATCACGTTGGTTACCAGTCCGCGGAGCAGCGCCCTGCGGGCCGCGGGGTCTCGTTGCAATTTGTATCCTGCTCTCCGGTGTCTCATCTTGGTTCCTTCTTCGCCGCCGCTCAGGCTTCGCCCGTCGGCGCCTCCTCGACCGGCGTTTCCGCCACCGGCCCCTGGTCCTCGTCGGTATTCGCCAGCACGACGGGGGCGCCGGAGGGCAGTACCAACCGCCCTTGCGAGTCGAACCGCATGCCGAACTGCAGCCCAAGACCGCTGAGAATTTCCTTGATCTCGTTCAGCGATTTCCGGCCAAAGTTCTTCGTCCGCAGCATTTCGGCCTCGGTCTTCTGGACCAGGTCGCCGATGGTCTGAATGTTGGCGTTCTTCAAGCAGTTGTAAGAGCGAACGCTGAGCTCGAGCTCCTCGACCGAGCGATTCAAGATCTCGTTCATCCGGTTCAGGGCCCGGTCCACGGGTTCCGGTTCCGGTTCCTCGACATCCTCGAAGTTGATGAAGATCGTGGTGTGGTCTTTCAGAAGTCTGGCCGCGTGGCCGATGGCGTCCTGCGGCGAGATGGCCCCGTTGGTCCAGACCTCCAGCGTCAGCTTGTCGTAGTCGGTCATCTGGCCCAGGCGGGCGTTCTCGACGGTGAAGTTCGCCTTCCGCACCGGCGAGTGAACCGAGTCGATCGGGATGTAGCCAAGCGGCAGGTCCTCGTCATAATTGCGGTCCGCGCTGACGTAGCCGCGTCCCATTTTCAGGCGCATTTCGACGATCAGTTTGCCCTCCTCGCCAACGGTCGCGATATGCATGTGGCGGTCAAGAACCTCCACGTCAGGGTCAGTCTCGATCTGGCCGCTGAGCACCTCGCCCGGCTGTTCCACGCGCAGGTAAGCGGTGCGCACACCTTCGCCCGTCATCTTGAACGGGACCTGTTTCAGGTTCAGGATGATGTCGGTGGCGTCTTCGGTGACACCGGGGATGGGGCTGAACTCGTGCGTCACGCCCTCAATTCGCACCGCCGTGATCGCGGCTCCCTCGATCGAGCTCAGCAGGATCCGGCGCAGGCTGGTGCCGATGGTAGTGCCGAAGCCCCGCTCGAACGGCTGGGCGTGAAACATGCCGTAACGGTCGGTCAGCGTCTCGGTATTTGCTACCAGTCGTTTCGGCTTCTGGAAGCCAATCAACATCGCTTCCTCCTTCTTCTTTACTTGGAATACAGCTCGACGATGAGCTGCTCATTCAACTGGATCTGAACCAGTTCCTCGCGCTTGGGCAGGCCAATGACCCGGCCCCTTAAGGCGTCCCGCTCCACCTCCAGCCAGCTTGGGCAGGGCGTGTGAGCGGTGGCCTCCAGCGCGTTCAGAATCGTCGGGTTCTTCCGGCTCTTCTCCTTCACCTCGATGACGTCGTTCAGCTTCACTTGGTAGGAAGGGATGTTCACCTTCCGGCCGTTCACCAAGATGTGCCCGTGCCGGACCAGTTGCCGGGCTTGGTTGCGGCTGGTGCCGAAACCCAACCGGTAGATCGTGTTGTCCAGCCGCCGCTCCAGCATCGAGAGAAGGTTCTCACCGGTGATACCCTTCATCTTGGCGGCCTTCTCGTAGTAGCGCCGGAACTGCCGTTCCAGCACCCCGTAAGCCCGGCGGGCCTTCTGCTTCTCCCGGAGCTGGAGCCCGTAACCGATGATCTTTGGCCGCCGCCGCCGCCGGCCGTGCTGGCCCGGGGGAACATTGCGGCGCTCGATGGCGCACTTTTCGCTGTGACAGCGTTCACCTTTCAGAAAAAGCTTCATGCCCTCTCGCCGGCATTGCCGGCAAACCGGGCCGATGTATCGTGCCAAGTTAACCTCCTTAGTTCGTCTCGCTAAGCCAGGTGCAGTTTACGGGCCGGGCATCCGGACCTTGGCGCCGCCCTCGCGGCCAGCCGAGATTCGCCCGAACCTTCCTCCTGCTCTCGCTGATTCGTTTCCACGCCGCGGCGCCCCCCTCGCTAGACTCGCCGCCGCTTCGGCGGCCGGCAGCCGTTGTGCGGAATCGGCGTGGTATCCCGGATGCGGCGCACTTCAAAGCCGGCCGTCGCCAGCGCGCGCACCGCCGACTCCCGGCCCGAGCCGGGCCCGCTGACGTGCACCTCCACCACCCGCATGCCGCATTCCCGCGCCCGCCGCGCCGCCGTGAGCGAGGCCTGCTGCGCGGCAAACGGAGTTCCCTTGCGCGAGCCCCGGAACCCCAAGGATCCGGAACTGGACCACGCAATCACATTGCCCTTGGGATCACTGAAGGTGACGATCGTGTTGTTGAACGTCGCCTGAATGTGGACAATCCCCTCGGGAACGTTTTTCTTCTCCTTCTTCTTGTAGCTCTTCTTTTTTCCTGCCTTGCCTGCCTTGGCCATAATCCGAATTCCTCGTCACTTCTTCGCCGCGGATCTCCTCTTGTTGGCGATGGTTCCCCGTCGCGGCCCCTTGCGCGTGCGAGCGTTGGTGTGCGTGCGCTGGCCGCGCACGGGAAGCCCACGGCGGTGGCGCAAGCCGCGATAGGAACCCAGCTCGATGAGCCGGCGGATATTCATCGAGATTTCCTTCCGCAGATCACCCTCCACGGAACCTTCCGTCTCGATGATCTGGCGAATCCGCGTGATTTCATCCTCGGCGAGATCACCGATCTTCTTGTTGAAGTCGACTCCCGCCCGGTACAGGATGGACTTCGCCCGGGTGCGGCCGATTCCATACAGATAAGTCAGTCCTACCTCGGCCCGTTTCCGGTCCGGCAGGTCGACACCGATAATGCGCGCCATAGTCTTCTCCCTCTACCCCTGACGCTGTTTATGCTTGGGGTTCTGGCAGATCACCCGCACCACGCCGTGGCGGTGAATGACCTTGCACTTGTCACAAATCTTTTTCACTGAAGCTCGTACTTTCATCTTCTGCTAGCCTTGCTCTGGCGGTAACATCTTCAGAATGCATCCCCGGGCCGGGTCGCGGGGTGAAAGCCGGACACGGACCCGGTCACCGGGGCGGACCCGGACAAAATTCCGCTGCCCGGCGCCGGTGGCGTGCGCCAGCACCTGCCGCCGGTCGGCGAGCCGGAGACGGTAAGTGGCGTTCGGCAGCAGTTCCACGACCGTTGCCACGACCGCTTTGTCCGCCTGTGTATCGCTTGCCATGCGTCCGTTCCCGGCTCCTAGGGCCGCGTCAACACCCACGGGCCATTGCCCGTAATCGCAACGCAGTGTTCAAAATGGGCCGCGTACGATCCGTCCCGGGTCATCGCCGTCCAGCGGTCCTTCGCCAGACGGGTGCCCGGAGCGCCAGCACTCACCATCGGCTCGATGGCGAGCACCATGCCTTCCTTCAACCGCGGATTCTCGCCGCTGCGGTCGACGTAGTTCGGCACCGGCGGCTCTTCGTGAAGCTTCGTGCCGATCCCATGACCCACGTATTCCCGCACCACGCTGAATCCGTTCTCGGTGACGTATCGCTCCACGGTCCCGGAGATGTCAAACAAACGGTTGCCGGGCCGGGCCCGGTCGATGGCCCGTTCCAGGGCTTCCCGCGTCACCTCCAGCAGGCGCTGCACGCGCCCATTCACCTCACCCACCGGCACCGTGATCGCCGCGTCTCCGTAATAGCCGTTCAGCTCGACGCCGGTATCAATGGAGATGATATCCCCGGCCTTCAAAACCCGCTTCGCCGACGGCATCCCATGAACGATCTCATCGTTGACCGACGTGCACAGCACGTAAGGAAACCGCGCCCCGACCGCCGGCACGTAATAGCCCTTGAAGGCGGGCCGCGCCCCGGCCTCCCGGATCATGCGCTCGGCCTCCTTCTCCAAGTCGAGGGTGGTCACGCCCTCGGCCACCATCTGTTCCATCTTCCGCAGCACGGAGTGAACCAGCAGGCCCGCAGCGCGCATCTTTTCCAGCTCAGCCGGACTTTTTCGAATAATCATTCCGTGTCAGGCGGATACAGGTGCGAGCTTACCTTAATTGTAAAACAGCTCAGCTCGCGCTGCCTCCCATGTCCGTCAGCCATTGCCTCCCGGGCCCCGGGGACCGGACGCCTGCCGCCCGTCTCCGCACCCAGGCCCTTGCTAGAACACGCTGCGGCGACCGCGCATGCGGGTCGCCCGCGACGTAAATCCCTCGTAATGGCGCATGATCAACTGCGCCTCAATCTGGTTGACGAAGTCCATCGCCACGCCCACCACGATGAGCAGCGAGGTTCCGCCGAAGTAGAAATTCACTCCCAGCCCGTCCAGCAGCCACCGGGGAAAATTGTTGTCGATGAAGGTGCCCACCGCGGGCAGCGTCTGCAGCTTGATGCCGGAAATCATAATCTCCGGAAGAATCGACAGCACCGACAGGTACAGACCGCCCACCATCGTGATCCGAGTCAGAATCCGGTTCATGTAGTCGGCCGTGTTCTTGCCCGGACGAATCCCCGGTATGAAGCCGCCGTACTTGCGCATGTTGTCCGCGGCTTCGCTGGGATTGAAGATGATCGACACATAGAAGAAGCAGAAGAAAATGATGCCGATCACGTAAATCAGGTAATAGAGCGGCTGCCCGTGGCTGATCGAATTCAGCATGCCCATCAGCCAGGGATTGTCCTTCACCCACACGATCTGCCGCGCCGTCTGCGGAAACGCCAGCAGCGAAGAGGCGAAGATGATCGGAATCACGCCGCCCGCGTTGACCTTCAGGGGCAGGTGCGTCTGCTGGCCGCCCATCAGCCGCCGTCCGACCACCCGCTTGGCGTACTGCACCGGAATGCGGCGCTCGCCGCGCTCCACCAGCACGATGAACGCCACCACGGCCAGCATCAGGATCAAAATGATGATCACCTGGAAAACATTCCACTGCCGCGTCAGAAATGTGTTCGTATAAAACTCGGCGACCGCCGAAGGCAGCCCGATCACGATGCCGGCGAAAATGATCAGCGACATCCCGTTGCCAATGCCGCGATCGGTGATCTGCTCGCCCAGCCACATGATAAACGCCGTACCGGTGGTCAGCGTCAGCACCGTCATCAGGATGAACCCGATGCCCGGGTTCGTCACGAAGCCGCCCTGCGAGCTCTGCAGCGCGGTGGCGATGCCCAGCGACTGCATCAGCGCCAGCCCGATGGTGAGGTACCGCGTCCACTGGGTGATCTTGCGCCGGCCCAGCTCTCCCTCTTTTTGCAACTTTTCCAGGGTGGGGATCACCACGGTGAGCAATTGCAGGATGATGGAGGCGGTGATGTACGGCATGATGCCGAGCGCAAAGATGGTCATCCGGCGAAACATACCGCCGGAAAACAGGTCGATGAAACCGAACAAGGTCCCCTGGTTCTGCGTGAAGAATTGCTCCAGCTTGTTGGCGTCGATACCCGGGGTGGGAATGTGCCCGCCCAGGCGGTAAATGGCGAGCATGGCGAGAGTGAACAGGACCCGGTTCCGGAGGTCCGGAATCCGGAACATGTTCGCCACCGCTTCGAAGAACTTGTTCATAGAGCGCTCTCTTGTCTGGCCGGACGCGTCGGCGCCCGCCGTGTTCTACCCCCCGATCCGCTCCGCAACGCCGCCGGCCGCCTTGATCTTCTCCTCGGCCGCGGCGGAGAACAGATGCGCCTTGACGGTGATCTTCCGCGTCAGCTCCCCGTTTCCAAGCACCTTGAGGCCGTCTCGGAGTTTCCGGATCACACCGAGCTCCTGCAACCGGCCGGGGTCAAAAACATCACCTTCAAGTTTCTCCAGCCGGCCGACGTTGACAATGGCGTATTCTTTGCGAAAAATGTTGGTGAATCCGCGCTTGGGCAAGCGGCGGTGCAAGGGCATCTGGCCGCCCTCAAAACCGCGCATCCGCTTGTATCCGGAGATCGACCGTTGTCCCTTGTGACCGCGTCCGGACGTCTTTCCCCGGCCGGAGCCCATGCCGCGGCCGACACGCCGCTTGGCGTGCTTCTGCCCCGCCGGTGCTTTGAGTTGGCTCAGATTCATTGGACTCGCTTCCTTAGTTTCGTTGCTTCCACCACCCGGCCCGGGTCGCCGCCCGCGCCCTCTAATCCACGATTGCCAGCAGGTGAGGCACCTTAGCCACCATGCCGCGGAACGCCGGCCCGTCGGGACGCTCCACCACCTGGTTCAATTTCTTGAGTCCGAGAGACCGGACAATCTGCTTGTGCTTCCGCGGCGCGCAGATCGGGCTGCGCACCAGTTTGATCTTGATCCTGCCTTCGGCCATGCCTGCTCTCCTGGCTTTTCCTCTTCCGCTCCTAGCCGACCTTCTCCGCCGGGACGCCGCGCAACCGGGCGATCTCGTCCCGGTCCCGAAGCTGCTCCAGCGCGTTCATGGTGGCCTTGACCACATTGTGCGGGTTGTTCGTCCCGATGCACTTGGTGAGCACGTTCGGGATACCGACCGCTTCGATCACCGCCCGCACCGGACCGCCGGCAATCACACCGGTGCCTTCCGGCGCCGGCTTCAACAGCACCAACCCGCTGCCGTAACGGCCGAGAACCTGGTGCTTGATGGTGGTGTCCAGCACGTGGACCTTGCGGAGGTTCTTCTTGGCGGCCTCGATGCCCTTCTTGATCGCCGAGGGAACTTCCTTGGCCTTGCCGTTGGCATAGCCCACCACGTGCGCCTCGGGATCGCCAACCACCACCAGCGCCGAGAAGCTCAGGTTCTTGCCGCCCTTGACCACCTTGGTCACGCGGTTGATGGAAACCACTTGCTCTTTCAGGTTCAACGTCTGCGGATCGATCCGCTCGAACATGGATGCCTCAGTCATTCGGCTAAAACTCCAACCCCGCCTCGCGGGCCGCTTCGGCCAGCGCCTTCACCCGGCCGTGATACTGGTAGCCCCCGCGGTCGAAGACCACCTGCTCGATTCCCTTCTCCTTCGACCGCTCCGCAATGAGACGGCCGACCTGACGGGCCGCGGCCACGTTGCCACCATGGCCGATGCCGGCGCTCTTCTCCGCCGTCGACGCCGCGGCCAGCGTCCGGCCGCGCTCGTCGTCGATCACCTGGGCGTAAATGTGCCGGAGACTCCGGAATACCGACAGGCGGGGCCGCGCGGCCGTGCCCTGGAGCTTCCGCCGAATGCGCCGGTGAATGCGCTGGCGATGATAGTTTCTCGACTGTTTCCGAATCATGGCTACTTCGCGCCGCCTCCCGCGCCGGCCTTGCCGACCTTCTTGCGCAACCTCTCACCGGTGTAATGGATTCCCTTGTGTTTGTAAGGCTCCGGTGGCCGCAGGGCGCGGATGTTCGCCGCCACCTGGCCCACCAGTTGCCGGTCGTAGCCGCTCACCACCAGGTGCGTTTGCTTGTCCACCCGCAGCTCCACGCCCTCCGGCAACAGGTACTCGATCGGATGCGAGTAGCCCAGATGAAACGTGGCGATCCGTCCCTTCACCTCGGCCCGGTAGCCAATACCCACGATGTCCAGCTCCTTGCTCCAACCCTGGGAGACCCCCTGCACCGCGTTGGCGGCGAGGGCCCGCGTCAGCCCGTGCAGCGGCGCCAGCTTCTCACTGGCCCGCTCCAGGTGCAATTCGCCGTTGTCCTGTTTGACGGTGATCCCTTGCGGAATCGGCACCCGGAGCTTTCCCTTCGGTCCCTCGACCTCCAGCGTCTCCCCCAGGATGACCTTGACACCCTGGGGCACCGGAATCGGCTTTCTTCCAACTCTCGACATGACTTACTCCACTTCGCCCGGAACGGCCGCTGCTTACCAGAGCTGGCAGAGAACTTCTCCGCCAACGCCGGCGCGGCGGGCCTCCCTGCCGGTCATCACGCCCTTCGGCGTCGTCAAAATGTTGATTCCCAGACCGCCCAGCACCCTGGGCACCTCACGGCTGCCCACGTACACCCGGCAGCCGGGGCGCGAGACGCGCTCGATGCGCGAGATGACCGGCACGTTACCCGGCGTATATTTCAGGTAAATCCGAATCAGCTTCTTCGAGCCCTCGTCAGCGGGCTTGTAGTTGAGAATGTAGCCTTCATCCTTGAGAATGCGTGCGATCTCCTCCTTCAGCCGCGACGCCGGCACATCCACCTTCGGGTGCCGCGCCGCCAGCGCGTTGCGGATTCGCGTCAGCATGTCGGCGATGGGATCCGTGATCATATTTCCTCAACCTCTCCGCGTTTTCGGCGCTGCCTCTACCAGCTCGCCTTGATCACTCCGGGAATCTCGCCCGCCAGAGCGAGCTCGCGGAAACAGATCCGGCACAAGTTGAATTTGCGGATGTAGCCCCGGGGTCGCCCGCACCGGAAACACCGGTTGCGATGGCGGACCCTGAATTTCGGCTTCTTGCGATCTTTTGCGATCTTGGCGGTAGTTGCCATTCCTTCTAATACCCTTTCGTGCTCCGTAAAAACCCTTGGCCGCCGCGCCCGCAGGCACGGCCCGGCCCAAGCGGGCGCTTCCTACTTCGCGAACGGCATGCCGAGGTGCTGGAGCAGCGCCAAACCTTCGGCATCCGTGTTTGCCGTGGTGGTGATGGAGACGTTCATCCCCTTGATCTTGTCCACCTTGTTGTAGTCGATCTCCGGAAAGATCAACTGGTCCCTGATGCCCAGCGTGTAGTTGCCGCGCCCGTCAAACGATTTGGTGGAAACCCCGCGGAAGTCGCGCACCCGCGGCAGCGCCACGTTCACCAGCCGATCCAGGAACTCGTACATCCGCTGCCCGCGCAAGGTCACCGCGCAGCCGATGGACATTCCTTCCCGGAGCTTGAACGCCGATACCGACTTGCGCGCCTTGGTGACCACCGGCCGCTGGCCGGTGATCTGCGCCAGCTCCTTGACCGCGCTGTCCATGATCTTGGGGTTCTGGGTGGCCTCGCCGAGCCCCATGTTCACCGTGATCTTCACCAGCTTCGGAACAGCCATCACGTTCTTGTAGCCGAACTGTTTCCGCAGTGCCGGGATCACCGTCTTCTGATATTGCTCTCTCAACCGTGCGCTCATGGCAACCAGGCAGCGGCTCTCCGGCGGCGCCCGGCTTCATCCGGCCGCCTGCCTCCTGCCGCCGACCTCCTTACGATCCTTTCTTCTCCAGCGGCTCGCCGGTCGTCTTGGCAATGCGAACCCGCCGGCTCTTGCCGCCGACCGTCTCCACGCGGTAGCTAACCCGCGTCGGCTTCCCGTCCGAGGCGATCAGCATCAGGTTCGAAATATGAATCGGGCTCTCGCGTTCCGCGATGCCGCCCTTGATCTGCTTGGCCGGATTCGGCTGGGTGTGGCGCTTGACCAGGTTGATACCCTCGACCAGCGCCCGGCCCCGGACGCGGTCCACATCCAGCACCCGCCCCGTCTTGCCCTTGTCGCGGCCGGCATTGACCATCACCAGGTCGTCTTTCCGCACGTGCACGCGGCGCCGCAAGGCATCCGCTTTCCGCTTTGCGTTGTGGCGGCCCATCAAATCACCTCCGGAGCAAGCGAAACAATCCTCATGAATCTCTTTTCCCGCAACTCCCGGGCTACGGGGCCGAAGACGCGCGTGCCGATCGGCTCGCCGTCATTGTTGACCAGAACCGCGGCATTGGAATCGAACCGAATGTAGGTCCCGTCCTTGCGGCGGGTCTCCTTCCGGAGGCGAACGATCACGCAGCGCACCACCTTTCCTTTCTTGATCTGGGAGTCCGGCGCCGCTTCCTTCACGCTGGCGGTAACGATATCGCCGAGCCCGGCCCGCCGGCCGACGTCGCCGCCCTTGGGCAAAATGCACTGCAGCTTCCGCGCGCCGCTGTTATCGGCCACCTGCAGCTTGGTTCGCATTCCGATCATGACGGTCTCCTTGTCCTCCTAAACCAAATCTTCCGCCGGGCCGTTTCCCGTCTCCGGTCCGCCTCGTCGGACCGGACCGGGCGTCCGCGCCCGCCGCTCGTTTCAGCTATGGTTGCTTGCCCCCCACCTGGACGGCGCGCCGCACGATCTCCTCCAGCCGCCATCGCTTGCGGCGGCTGAGCGGCCGGGACTCCACCACCCGTACAATATCGCCGGGCCGGGCCGTGTTGTCCTCATCGTGCACGTGAAACTTCTTCCGCCGCGTCACCACCCGCTTGTAAAGAGGATGTTGCACGCGCCGGGTCACCTGCACCACGATCGTCTTATCCATCTTGGCGGAAACCACCTGGCCCACCTTCCTGCTCTTGTTTCCCTTGCCTTTCGTGTCGGCCATCGGCTAGTTCCCTTCTCCGGTCTCCTCGGCTTCTCCGCCCGCTTTGGCGAGCTCCCGTTCCCGCAGCACGGTGAGAATCCGCGCGCGGTCCTTCTTGAGCGCCCGGTACTTCTTCACTGCGTCGGTCTGTCCCATCCCGATCTGAAAGCGGAGGCGGAACAACTGCTCGCTCAGGCCGCGATGCTGCGCCTCCAGTTCCGCGTCGTCCAGTTCCCGAAGTTTTTCTGCTCTCATCCGCGAATCCCTTTCCTGCGGTGCGTTCTAGTCGAACGGCCGGCGCGTGATCATCCGGCAGGGCACCGGCAGCTTCTGCGCCGCCAGGCGCATGGCCTCCCGCGCCACGGATTCTGAAACGCCTTCCATCTCAAAAACCACTTTGCCGGGCCGGACCACCGACACCCACTGCTCCGGCGAACCCTTGCCTTTCCCCATCCGCGTCTCGGCCGGCTTCTTGGTGATCGGCTTGTCCGGGAACAGCCGGATCCACACTTTCCCCCCGCGCTTGATGTAACGGGTCATAGCCACGCGGGCCGCCTCAATCTGCCGGTCGGTGATCCAGGCGCACCGGAGCACTTTCAGACCGTAGTCGCCGAAGGCCAGCGTGGAACCTCGCCACGCCTTCCCACCCATGGTTCCCCGGTGGACCTTCCTGTGCTTAACCTTCTTGGGCATTAACATGGCGCGCTCCTGCTTACTCCTTCTTCTCCGCCGTCTCGGGCGGCTCCCCGGGGGCCGCCGGCTTCGCCGGGGGCTGCTCCGCGGTCGGTGGCTCGGCCGCCGCCGGCGGTTCGACCTTTGGACTCTCGGCCGGCTCCCGGGCCTCGGGCTTCGCCGTCTCCGGGGCTGGCTCGCCCTTCGCCGGAGCCTCGGGTTTCGCCGCCTCCGGCGCGGCGGCCGGCGAACCCAACTCCTGCTTCCAGCTCGGCTTCGGCGGAGCCAGCGGGGGCAGAATCGGAGCCGTGGTTTTCCCCGGCTGCGGCAGCTCGCCGGGCGGGGGCTGCACCGGTGGGGCCGCCGCCTGTGGGGTGGCGGCCGGTGGCGCCACCGGTGGCTTCTGTTCCCGGCCCCGGTCGCGCCGCGGCATCCGCCGCGGTTCCGGTTCATGGCTCAGCGACGGGTGATAGGAGGCGTCGAGGATTTCACCCTTGTATACCCAGGCCTTGACTCCGATCACCCCGTAGGTCGTATAGGCCTGCGTGAAGCCGTAGTCGACATCCGCCCGCAGCGTGTGCAACGGGAGCCGGCCCTTGAGGTACCATTCACTGCGCGCGATCTCCGCCCCGTTCAAACGCCCGGAAACCCGCACCTTGATTCCCTGGCAACCAAACCGGAGCGCGCTGTCGACGGCTTTGCGCATGGCGCGGCGAAAGGCGACCCGCTTCTCCAACTGCAGGGCGATGGATTCGGTCACCAGTTGCGCGTCCAGCTCCGGCTTATGCACTTCCTGGATGTCGATGTAGACGTCCCGCTTGGTCTTCCGCGTCAGCTCCTGCTTCAGCTTCTCGATCTCGCTCCCCTTGCGGCCGATGATGATGCCGGGGCGCGAGGTGCGGATCGTGATGCGGAGTTTATTCCCGGGACGATCAATCTCGATCGAGCTCACGCCGGCCGACTTGAGCCGCTTCCGCAACGAGTCCTTCAGGTCCAGGTCCTCCTGGAGAAGCCTGGCGTAATCATGCGTGGCGAACCAGCGCGAGCGCCAGGTCTTGGTGACGCCCAGCCGGAAACCGTATGGATGAACCTTCTGTCCCATGATTGTTATTCTTCTTCTCCGTCCGCCTCCGGGGCGCTGACGCTCACCACGATGTGAGACATCCGCCGCTGGTACCGGTAGGCGCGGCCCATCGGCGCCGGCCGGATCCGCTTCATGCGCGGGCCCTCATTCACGTAAGCCTCGTTCACCACCAGCTCGTCCACGTCGATCTCGGGCGAGATGTTCTCGGCGTTGGCGATCGCCGACCGCAGCACCTTCTCCACCACCGGGGCGATGCGCTTCGGAGTCATCTGCAAAATCGTGATCGCCTCCTCGGCGCGCCGGCCGCGGATCAGGTCCACCACCAGCCGCGCCTTCTGCGGTGAAACCCGAATGTATCTGGCTTCCGCTCTTGCTTGCATGCCTTCCTCTCTCCCGGGCCTCACCGTCGCGCGGAACGCTCCGAGCGGTCCGCATGGCCCTTGAAGGTCCGGGTGGGCGCAAATTCGCCCAGTTTGTGTCCCACCATGTTCTCGCTCACGTAAATCGGAATGAACTTCTTTCCGTTGTGAACCGCGATGGTGTGGCCGATGAATTCCGGCAGCACCGTCGATCGACGGGACCAGGTCCGGATAACCTTCTTTTCATTCTTCTCGTTGAGCGCCGCCACCTTCTTGATCAGGTGCTCATCTGCGAATGGTCCTTTTCTGAGCGAACGACCCATAAACTCCTATCTCCGGCAACCGCACCGCGCGCTGGCGCCGCGGCCGGCCGCTATCTCTTTTTCCACTTCCTGGTGACGATGAACTTCTCCGTCCGTTTGTTGTTGCGGGTCCGGAAGCCCCGCGTCGGCTGCCCCCAGGGCGAAACCGGATGGCGCCCGCCAGAAGCTTTTCCTTCGCCGCCCCCGTGCGGGTGGTCTACCGGATTCATGGACACGCCGCGGTTATGGGGCCGGCGGCCAAGCCAGCGGGTGCGGCCCGCCTTGCCGAGGGACACGTTTTCGTGCTCCAGGTTGCCCACCTGGCCGATCGTGGCCATGCACTTGGACAACACCTTCCGCACCTCTCCCGAGGGAAGCTTCACCAGCGCGTACTTGCCCTCCCGGGATACCAGTTGCGCCTCGCCGCCGGCCGCGCGGACCATCTGGCCCCCCTTGCCGGGACGCAGCTCGATATTGTGAATCATCGTGCCGGCGGGGATGTTCTCCAGCGGCATCGCGTTACCGGGCAGGATGTCGGCCTCCGGCCCGGAACTCACCGTCTGTCCCAACTGGAGACCCACCGGAGCGAGGATGTACCGCTTTTCGCCGTCGGCGTAGTTGAGCAGCGCGATCCGGGCCGAGCGGTTCGGATCATACTCGATCGCGGCCACCCGCGCCGGCACACCGAACTTGTCCCGCTTGAAATCGATCTCGCGGTAACACCTCTTGGCCCCACCGCCGCGGAAACGGACCGTGGTTCTCCCCGTATTGTTACGCCCACCGCTGCGGTGCTTGCCGCGCACCAACGACTTCTCAGGCTCCTCCCGCGTGATCTCGCGGCGGTCCAGCACCGTCTGGAACCTGCGGGTCGGCGTCGTGGGCTGGTATGTCTTGATTGCCATGAGAATCTACCTCTTATACTTCCGCGTACTCCGGCATTTTCTCACCGGCCTTGAGCTTGACGTAGGCCTTCTTCCAATCCCGGCGGTAGCCTTCAAACCGTCCCTGGCGCCGGAGCTTGCCCCGCTGGTTCGCGGTGCGCACCTCCTCGACTTTCACTTTGAACAAGCTTTCCACGGCTGCCTTGATCTGGACCTTGTTGGCCTTCGGCGCCACCTCGAAACACAAGGTCCGCTCCTGATCCTTCTTGTCCACACCCTTCTCGGTGACCACCGGCCGCCGGATTACGTCGAATGTATTCATTTCGCCAGCGCCTCCGACAATTTCTTGGCCGCGGCCTCCGACATCATGACTTGCTCGTGCTCGAGCAGGTGATACGGCGTCACCTCCCGGCTTCGCATCAGCGTCACGCCCGGCAAGTTCCGCGAGCCTAACTCCAGCTTGTTGTCTTCCGGGTTATCCACCAGCAGCACCGTCCGGCCAGCCCGGAGCGCGTCCAGCGCAGCCCGCACCGTCCGCGTCTTGGCGTCGGGCAGGTCAAAAGCGGAAACCACCTTGAGCCCGCCGTCCCGCAGCTTGGCGCTCAACGCCGAGCGCAACGCGCCCAGCAGCATCTTGCGCGGCAACCGGTAGCTGTAGTCGCGCACCCGGGGACCGTGCGCTGTCGCGCCATGGCGCCACAGCACCGACCGGATCGAGCCGGCCCGCGCCCGGCCGGTTCCCTTCTGCCGCCACGGCTTGCGTCCGGAACCAGACACTTCGCCGCGGGACTTGGTATTGGCGGTGCCCCGCCGGCGGCTGGCGAGATGATATCGCACCGCCTCGTACAACAGGGCTTCGTTGACCGGGGCCGCGAACACGCTGTCGGCCAGTTCGACTTCG
>CAZXVW010000080.1:0-17352 GCA_964644025.1 uncultured Solibacteraceae bacterium
TGGCGTCGGCAACCGCCAGTTCCTCGGCCAGCGTAGTGGTCTTCTAACTGCGGGTCGTGGCCAGCTTCGAGCACGGGTGTAACAGCCGTTCGGCGATCATGGCCACCACCAGATCGCGCTGGCGCGAGCGTTTCGCGCCGATCAGTTTCTCCAGACCCAACTGGCAAATCATGCCCAGCACGGCCTGGACATGGCCGTGGGGCAGGCTGTGCTCGATGGTGAACGCCTCGCTCGCCGGGACGAAGCTTTCCCCGGCCAGCGAGCGGCCGATGATATCGATGAGTGCGTCGGGCAGATGGGAGATGTTGCCCAGGGTTTCGTGCTTAACCTGTTTGCCGACGCGGTAGGTGCGCCGCAGCAGGTGGGTGCGGTAGACCTTGCCCTTGTACTTGCGTGTTGTGGTGGCCACATGGACCCGACCAGATCTCGATGGCATGCCCAATTCCGAGGCACAGTTCCAAACAAAGTCAAGAGAACATATTTCCTATCAGTGGCTACAATCGGAAATCGCAATCCCCGTCAAACCATTGACCTGCCAACATTACTTCAGAAATTGCCTCAGGAGCTTCGGCTTAAACTCTTCGGGGCGTCCCGAAAACGCGCTGAGCGGCCCCTGAGCGCCAAGTTTGGGGCATTTTATGCGGCCGGGGAATGCTGCTCAGGGTAAAATCGCCAGTTCCCGTGGTCGTTCATGACCAGGTGAACCGGTTCGAGGCGCCGGCCACAAACGGCGCAGGGGGCGCTGATTCCGTGAGTGACCACGCATTTCGGGCGGGTGCACCCGGCCGGTTATTTTGGCGCCGCGACCACAACATTTTGGCGCCGCGACCACAACATGTTGTGGTTGGGCGCGTTCGGGTTTGGGCTGTCCGTGTAAGTCGTTTGTTTTCAGTGGGGGCGAGTTCCGGCAAGGGCCATTATGGTAACTTTCCTTGCCGTGCTGGCTCTACGGCTACGCGGCTCCGTCCAGCTCCCGTTCGGCGCGCCGGGGCCGGTTGGGATCCTCGAGCCCGGCCGGCGCCCGCGCTACCGCGGCAGCGGGCGCGCCGGCGGGTTCCGCTCCAATTGGTCAATCATCGTGCGCAGGCGGGCGCGGGCGCCGGAGATGTCGTGGGCCAATCGTCCCGGAAAGTCTTCTTTCTCCACAGAGGCTACAAAACGGGGATACCACAAATATGCCACCAGCCCAAAGACAGTTTCAATCGCGAAGCGCTCGGTTTTGTGCAGTTCCTCCAAGGGAAGGTCCACCGGGCTGTAGAGCGGCACCTCGGCCAGCAGTTCTTTTTGCCGTTTCCTCAGTTGCTCGGCCAGAGCGGTTCTGGTGGTCTTGTTTCTGTCGGCTTGGCTCAATGCGTCCCAGATCGCGCGCGCCGCTCGCAGCGCGCCCCGGCGCCGGTCGAGCACTTTTTGGATCCAAAGCGCATCACCCTCACTGGTGCCATCGCTGAACAGCACTGCCCGGACCGCGGTTCGCCGGGTTGCCCATAGCCGCCGCTCGCCCGGCAAGGGGTCGCCGGGCGTCTGCACGGTCCACACCTGCCCCGGAAGGATTGCGGGAACAAGCTCCTTTGCTCCCGGGCCAAAGTCCATCGTGGCATCGTAGATCCGGGGGCCAAGGCTGATCATTTTCCCCCGTCTGTCGTGTCCGCTGACGGTGACCACGATCGCCACAATGGCCTTGCGAGAGATGTTCTGTACGCTGAGGACTTTCCCCCCGATCGGGTTGGGGCGCTCGCTGACTTCCACCGAAAGCGGCTGGCTGTAGCCGAGCCCGCACAGCCCGAAGACCAGACAAGCGGTAACGAAGATGCTTCGTCGTTTCATAGTTCATCCTTCCTTGTTTGAGCCCGGTTCTTGGTCGTGGCTAACCGGGGTTATTCGAGGCAATAGACATCTTGTTTGACGAACCAGGTCCGCAGGTTCCGTATCTCTTGTTGTCCATTCCCACCACATTGCCCTTGTCCGCACAGGACGTATTCCATAACGGGTTCCTCGATTCGCCAGGTTAAAAGCCAGCTTCTCGGGCTCATTTGGATGATACTCTCGCCGAAGATATCCGGCGCCGCGTCGTGTTCCGGGACTTCACAACCCCAGAACGGGTGCCCGGCGCCCCAGGATTGGCAAGAGCAGTCCAAATAAGCGGCCGTGCAGTCTCCGTAGGCCGGGTACGGATTGTACCTTGACGGCACGTTAGACCAGATGCAGAACTGCATCCAGTAGGCGGGAACGTCAGCGAATCGCCCGGAGGCGATGCGGATGTCCCCGGCGGCGGGCCGGCCCCGGAACGTGACCCCGTTGAGCCCCGTCTCTCCGAGCTCCTGGAAGTTGGTGAAGCCGATCTTCTCCAGTTGCGTTGCGGTCTGCTCCAGGTTCTCGACCACCCAGACGAGGCGATCGACGGATTTGTAGAATCCCGGCAACTCCGCCGAAAGGAGCGGCACGGCCAGCAGCAGCCAAACCAACGCGGCCAAAGTTTTCAGCATGACTGGATTCTCCTATTTTGGGGCCGGCCCGGAGGATTCCCGGAGCACGAGTTCCGGCTCGATCAGGATCTCGCGGCCCTGCTCCAGCCCGGGACGGTCCGTCGGTACGAGGGCCTCGAACGCCATTTTCCCGATTCGATGGCGCGGGATATTGGCGGTGGTCAGGGCCGGATGGACAAACGCGGAGAGCTCGATGTTGTCGAATCCGGTGACGGAGACATCGCGGGGGATCTGAAACCCCTGGTCGCGCAGTTCCCGCATGACGCCGATAGCCATGTAATCATTCACACAGATGACCGCGGTGGGCTCAAATCCGGACGAAAGCAACTGACGAGCTGCCAGGCGTCCGCCGGCCGGGCTGTCCAGGTTGGAAGCAGTGGCATGTTCGACATCCGGGAATTGCGCCAGCGTGCGCAAGAAGGTCCTCCTGCGTTCGTGCAGCGGCCCCAGAGTGCCGTGGTGGCCGACGAAGGCCATCCGCCGGTGGCCGACCGAGTACAGGTACTCCACGGTCCGCCGCATGCCCTTTCCGTACCGGACCCGGATCTTGGTGATATTGCGCGCCGGCTTGCCCACGTCATAGAAGACGATGCGCAGGTCCTGCTCAGTCAACTCCTGGATTACGTCCGGGTCCATTTCCGAGACGATCACCGCCAGCCCGGCCAGTCGATGACCGAGCATCGAACGGACGCAGGCAACCAGCCGGCTGGGGCGATAGTCCGTGTTTTGCACCACCACCTCGTAGCCGTTTTCAGCGGCGGTGCCTTCCAGGCTGCAAAAAATGTCGAGGAAGAACGGATTCTCAATGTTAGAGACGATCATCCCGATCGTCTTGCTTCTGCCCCCGGCGAGCGTTTGGGCATGGAGATTGGGATGGTATTTGAGTTCTTGCGCGGCCTTGAGAACCCGCTGGCGGGTCGCTTCCCGCACCAGCGAAGGATTGTTCAGAACCCGAGAAACAGTCGCCGTGGAGACCTGGGCGCGTTTGGCGACTTCGGCAAGTGTCATGAGATTTCGATCCTCGTACTGTAAGCGGTTACTGCCAACCGGGGCGCCAACAATCCCTCCCGGCCGGGAACAGCCTATAGCGGGGCCGGTTGCCTTCTGCCAAGAGCAAACTTAGTTTATCATAATCCTAACTCTAGCTCTGGCTGGCGGGTTACATCGGTCATCGTCTTGTTTCTCGCCCCACCGCGGATGCTTTTGGCGTCCCCGGCAAATCCGCTATTGACAACCGCTTCCCTGAAATGTAATCTGAGGACAGTAGTCTAGCGCAAGCGCTTTCATGTCTGAGGGAGACGGGAGCGAGATTCTTGTGAGAATGACCTCGGCTTCGAGGCGCCCAGGAGAGGTGATCCAATGACAAGAAAATCGATTTTGTTGTTTACCGCGTTTCTGTTGGCGGCCGGTCTGGCGTTGGCGCAACAGGATCGTGGAACTTTCACCGGGACCGTTACCGACCCGAGCGGCTCGGCCGTGCCGGGGGTGGCGATCACGATCCAGAATACCGAAACCAACGCGATCTACAAGTCGGAAACCAACGACATCGGGCGGTACACCGTGCCCAATCTGCCGATCGGCCGTTACAAGATCACGTTCGAAGCACCCGGCTTCAAAACTACGGTTCGTGACGGGTTGACACTCAGCATCGCCCAAGTCGCTCGCATCGACGCGCAACTCGAACTGGGCGCGACGACCGAATCGGTCACCGTTACCGCGGAAACTCCTTTGCTGCAGACCGACAGCCCGGAAGTGGGCACGTCCCTCGATAACAATCGAGTCATCGATCTTCCGTTGAGTTTCAGCGGAGGGCGCTATCCGGAGGACTTCGCTTACAAGTTGACACCCGGCGTGGAAGGCAACAGTTGGACCAGCCGGATTAACGGCAGCCCCGCGTTTTCAAAAGAAGTTTTGCTGGACGGAGCTTCGGCGACGATTTCCCTTGCCGGCCACTTCGGCGAATCAAGCGTCTCGATGGAAGCGCTGGAGGAGTTCAAGATCCAGACCAGCGGCATGAGCGCCGAGTTCGGCCGCACGGCCGGGGGCATCTTCAACTTCGTGATGAAGTCGGGCACCAACGACATTCACGGCAGCGGGCTGTACCAGTTCCGGAACGAATGGATGGACGCCAACTCATTTGCTAACAATGCCTATGGGCGCCCGCGGTCGCGGGACCGGCGGCACAACTGGGGCTTTTCGGTCGGCGGCCCCGTTTATATTCCGAAGGTTTACAACGGCAAAGACAAGACCTTCTTCTACGTCGCCTGGGAGAAGTACAAGGACGCCAACCGCGGCACCGGGACGCCGAGCACCACCGTTCCCACGCTTCCCTGGTACGACGGCGATATGAGCAACTACCTCACCAGCGAGGTGCTGGGCACCGATGCGCTGGGCCGCTCAGTCCTCCGCGGTCAGATCTACGATCCGGCCTCGGTCCGCACGCTGGCTGACGGGACGGTCATCCGGGACCCGTTCGTCGGCAATATCATCCCGAAGAGCCGGATGTCCACCGTGGCTCAGAACGTGGCCAAGATTATGAAGGAGCACTATCCGCCGCAGGTGCAAGGCGTGCTGACGAACAACCGCTTCTTCCCCACTTACAACACGGCCAAGTTCGTACAGAAGCAGTTTTCGGTCAAGGGCGATCACTACATTTCCGAGAAGCACAAGCTGAGCGGTTCGTTCGCCTGGATCGACCGGCCGCGAACGTTGCTGGACTCGGGCGGCGTCTGGGACTTCAACGACCCCGAGGAAGGCGGCCCGCTCTCCCGGGCGCGGCTTCAGAAAGTCGAAACCTGGATGGGACGCTTCGCCTGGGACTGGACGGTGAAGCCCACCTTGCTGAATCACTTCGGCGTGGGCTTTAACCGCCAGATGAATCCCAGCCGGTCCTGGCACACCGATGAACCCGGCGGCCAGATCCTCGGGATCTCCGGGATCAGGCAGGATCGCAACTATCCGGAAATTGCCTGGGGCGGAGGCGACCGGGTGAACCTGGCCATGATCGGTTACCAGGCGGACGGGTTCCTTGTCGGCACGACCCACCAGATCCTCGACACGGTTTCCTGGATGAAGGGTCGCCATTCGATCAAGTTCGGCGGCGACTGGAAGCGTTCGCTGCTCTCCGAGGGCGGCGCCGGCACGCCGGGCCGGTTCAATTTCTCGGCCGCCCACACCGGACTGCCCGGGTTCAACAAAACGGGCCATCCCTTTGCCAGCTTCTTCCTGGGAGCCGTCAACAGCGCCAGCATTCCCATCGCCACGCCGACCACGATGGATATGTACTCAATCGGGTTGTTCATCCAGGATGACATCAAGCTTACCCCGCGCCTGACCCTGAACCTGGGCTTGCGCTGGGACGGCCAACCGGTTCCGACTGAATGGCATGACCGTCTCCACCACTTTGACCCGACGGTGACCGATCCCTGGACCGGCCTGCCGGGCGCGGTGGTATTCGCTGGCAAAGGTCCGGGGCGGAACGGTAAGCGCAAGTTTGTCGACGATCAGTGGAACGATTTCGCGCCGCGCATCGGGCTGGCTTACCAGATCACGCCGAAGATCGTCTTCCGCGGCGCCTACGGCATCTTCTATAGCGCCCGGGCGCCGAACGAGTGGTCCGGCGTGCCGTATGGCAACAAGTATGGTTTTACCCAAACCAATGTTGTTCCCAGCAAGGGGTTCGCCCCCGCTTTCAATTGGGACGACGGTTATCCTGGCCACGTGGAAGCGGCGGAGCTGGATCCGTCGAACAAGAGCGGCTCCCAGTGGAACCTGACTTACTACGATCCGAACGCCGGCAAAGTGGGTTATACGCAGCAGTGGAACGCCAACTTCCAGTTCGAATTGCCCGCTCAGATGGTGCTGGACATCGGCTACATCGGCACCAAGTCCACCGGCATCGTCGTCAACCGGTTGCGCCAGATCAACCAGGCGGACCCCAAGATCCTAGCCCTGGGTGACACGCTGGGGGCGTGGATCGACGGCCCGGATGGCATTCCCGCGGAAGCGAAAGCGATGGGCGCTATCTATCCGTACCCGGAGCCAGGAACCTGGATACCGGTCTGGCAAACGCTGACTCCGTTCCCCCAGGTCCTTTCCTGGAACGTGATCCAGGGCTACTATGTTCCCCTCGGTTTCAGCACCTACAACGCCCTCCAAATTCAGTTCAACAAGCGTTACTCCTCTGGGCTGAGCTGGCTGGCCAACTACACTTTCTCAAAGTCGATCGACAACCTCGACAGCGCGTTCAGTAGCTGGACGAACTACGGGCGGCCGATGGACTATTACAACCTGAAGCTCGAGAAGACCATTTCCCCTTACGACATGACCCACGTGGTGAAAATCGGCCTCACCTACGAGCTGCCGGTCGGAAGGGGTAAGAAGTTCGGTAGCGGGATGAACCCCATCCTCGACGCCCTCATCGGCGGATGGACCCTCCAATACATCGGCAATTACCGGAGCGGCGAGCCGTTGCATTTCCCAGGCACCGGGATCCCGAACTTCAACGAATCCGCCAACCGGGCCGTCTTCGAGAATCCGAACGGCCAGCCGTTGACGGTGGATTTCGACGAGTCGAAATTCGACATCTCGAACGTCTCCACCCCGGGTGTGGCGGCGCACAAGATCATTAACACCTCGATTGTTCGCGATCCGGACCGGTACGAATTCGGTAATGCCTCCTTCTCCATGTCCCAGGCCCGGGGCTTCCCCCGCTACTCGGAAGACTTCGGGCTGCAGAAGAACTTCACTGTCAAGGAGAAGTATAGGTTCCAGATCCGGTGGGAGATGCTTAACGCCTTCAACCGGCACCGGTTCAGTTCGATTGAGACGCACCCGGCCAACCCGCTGTTCGGTCAGGTGACCGGCGTGGATGGCGGCTTCTACCGCACCATGCAGCTCGGCGCTCGCGTCGACTTCTGAGGGGTGAGCCTCTGACCCAATCCTCGGCCGGCTCCCTCCGGGGCAGCCGGCCGTCTCTTTGAAATCCGATGAAACGTTCAATGTTATTGCTGTCGTTGCTGATGGTTGCCGCCTGCCTGGGCGCGCCGCCCAGAATGCACACGGTCCTTTACGGCGCCGCCTACTACCACGAGTACATGCCTTATGAGCGGTTGGAAAAAGATGTCCAGCTCATGCAGCAGGCCGGCCTGTCGGTGGTGCGCGTCGGCGAGTCCACCTGGACGAGCTGGGAACCCCGGGAAGGCGAGTTCCATTTCGACTGGATGGAACGGATCATCGACCGGATGCAGAAGGCCGGCATCAAGGTGATCCTCGGAACGCCGACTTACTCCATCCCCCCGTGGCTGTACCGGAAGCATCCCGAGATCACCGTCAAATATCCCAACGGGCAGTTTGTCGGTGTTTCTCCGGGCGATTACGGTCTGCGGCAGAACGTGGACCTCTCACACCCTGTTTACCGCTGGTACTCGGAGCGGATCATCCGCCGGATTGTGTCGCACTTCAAGGACAACCCGGCGGTGATCGGCTACCAGATTGATAACGAAACCCATCCGAATCCCGTCAACAGCCGGAACATGCGCGCGGGTTTCCTCAATTACCTGAAAAGGAAATTCGGCACGGTGGACAAGTTAAACAAGCTGTGGGGCTTCGTCTACTGGGGGCAGTTGGTGAGCGGATGGGATGACTTCCCCGGGCCCGCCGGCATTCGCAACCCCGGCTATAAACTCGAATGGGCACGCTACCAGCGGAAGACCGTCACGGATTTCCTCGCCTGGCAGGCCGCCATTGTCAATGAGTACAAGCGCCCGGACCAGTTCGTCACCCATGACTGGCCGGGCGGCATCCGCACCAACGTGGATCAGTTTGAAGTGGCGAAGCATCTGGACATTATTTCGGTGAACATCTACCACCCGGTGCAGGACCGGCTCGACGGGGAAACCATCAGCCTGGGCGGAGATTTCACTCGGTCCCAGAAGCAGGCCAACTACCTGGTGACCGAAACCAACGCCCAGACGATCGGCTGGGATTCCAAGGGCCAATTCCCCCCTTATGACGGCCAGCTCCGCCTGAACGCTTACAGCCACCTCGCCAGCGGGGCCAACATGGTCGAATACTGGCACTGGCACTCGCTCCATTACGGCCAGGAGACTTACTGGAAGGGGATTCTCTCGCACGACCTGGAGCCGAACCGCATCTATCGCGAGGCGACGCGCATCGGTCACGAGTTCCAGCGGCTCGGGCCGCGGCTGGTGAACTTCCAGCCGGAGGCCGACGTGGCCATCCTGGTGAGTCTGGATTCCCATGACGGCATCCAGTTCATGCCGTTCGATGACCACGTCAACTACATGACCATCCTCCGGCAAATGTACGGCGCGCTATACCGGCTGAACATCGGCGTGGATTTCGTCTTTCCCGAGCAGGACAACTTTTCCGATTACAAGGTGATCCTCGTGCCCCCCCTGTATGTGGCCAGCGACGAACTGCTGAACCGGCTGGCCGGCTACGTCCGCAACGGCGGCCACCTGGTCATGTCGTTCAAGAGCGGTTTCGCCAACGAGTATTCGACCGTGCGCTGGGAGAAAGCGCCAGGACCGCTCCGGAAGGCAGCCGGCTTCTACTACCAGGAGTTTTCGAATCTCAGGAAACCGCTCGCGCTCCAGGGCGATCCCTACCAGGCCGGCGGCCAGAACAGGGTCTCCGTTTGGGCGGAGATGCTGATCCCGGAAACCGCCCGGGTGCTGGCCCGCTATGACCATCCGTTCTTCTCCAAGTACCCGGCCATCACGCGGAACAATTACGGCAAAGGAACCCTTACCTACGAGGGGACTTACCTTTCCGATGAACTCCAACGCAAGGTGTTGCTCGAGGTGCTGGAGATGGCCGGCCTGACCGGCCCCGACCAGCAACTGCCGGCTCCGGTTCGCGTCAAGCGCGGCGTCAACAATGCCGGGCGCACGATGCGCTACTACCTGAATTATTCGGCGGCGGAGCAGACATTTCAGTATCCTTATAAGTCAGGAACCGAATTGATCTCGGGTGACAGGATCGCGCGGAACGCCATGGTGACCCTGGCCCCCTGGGATCTGGCAATTATTGAGGAAGGGGAATAAGGCAAGAGATGACATTCGGACTGATCGTCGGTAACCGGGGATTCTTTCCCGACCACCTGGCCAAGTCGGGCCGGGAGGAGATGATTCGTGTGCTGGAGGGCGCCGGCTACGGCGTCGTGGCGCCCGGCCCGGAGGCAACCAAGTTCGGCGCGGTCGAGACGCGCGAAGAAGCCCGGAAGTGCGCGGCGCTGTTTGAAGAGCACCGGCGGGAGATCGACGGCGTGATCGTTTCGCTGCCCAACTTCGGCGACGAGCGGGCCGTGGCGGAGACGCTCCGGCTGGCCCGCCTGGACGTGCCGGTGCTGATCCAGGCCACCTCCGACGTGGCCGACAAAATGACGATCACGGACCGCCGCGATAGCTTCTGCGGCAAGATCAGCGTCTGCAACAACCTCCGGCAGTTCGGCATCGACTATTCGCTCACGCGGCTGCACACGGTGGCGCCGGACTCGAACGCTTTCCGCCAGGATCTGGACTGGTTCGCGGGCGTCTGCCGCGTGGTGAACGGCCTGCGCCGGACGCGCGTCGGCGCCATCGGCGCCCGGCCGGCGGCGTTCAACACGGTCCGCTACAGCGAGAAGCTGCTTGAGGCCAGCGGCATCGACGTCGAGACAGTGGACCTGTCCGAGATCCTCGGGCGCGTCGGCCGGATGAAGGATGACGACGAGGCGGCCCAGCAGAAGCTGCAGGCGATTCGCGACTACGTTCCCACCAGCGGCGTCCCGGAGGAAAGCTTGCTGAAGATGGCCAAGCTGGCGGCCGTGATCGAGGGCTGGATGCGGGAGGCCGAGGTCACCATCACCGCCGTGCAGTGCTGGACGGCGATCGAGGACTACTTCGGCGTGGTCCCCTGCACGGTGATGAGCATGATGAGCAACCGCCTGATGCCAAGCGCCTGCGAGGTGGACGTCTGCGGCGCCGTGGCGATGCATTCGCTGGCCCTGGCTTCGGAGACGCCCAGCGCGCTGCTGGACTGGAACAACAATTACGGCGACGATCCGGATAAGGCGGTCTGCTTCCACTGCAGCAATTTGCCGAAGCACTTCTTCCAGGAAGTTCGGATGGACTACCAGGAGATCATTGCCGGCTCGGTGGGCAAGCTGAACACGTACGGAACCTGCGTGGGCCGGGTGAAGTCCGGACCGGTGACCTTCGCGCGCGTCTCCACCATCGATGAGGAAGGCATCATCGCCGGCTACGTGGGTGAAGGCCGCTTCACCGACGATCCCCTGGAGACGTTCGGCGGCGCCGGCGTGGTGGAGATTCCGGGGCTCCAGCGGCTGCTGCACTACATTTGCGAGAACGGCTTCGAGCACCACGTGGCGGCGAACTTCTCCTCCGTGGCGGGCATCATCGAGGAGGCCTGGGAGAAGTACCTCGGCTGGCAGGTCTACCGCCACTGCTAATGCCTCCCGGCGGCGACGCCAACCCCGCCGGGGCGGAAAACACGGTGCTCCAGCCCCGGTTCATAGTTCAAGGCGGCCGTGATAAATCATCGCCTTGAGCTTGAAGCGCCGGTTGAACCGGAACGGGCCGCCGTGGCCGAGGAAGTCGACGTAGTCATCCTTGACAGTGAGCGGGTTGTCGCGGGGGAAGCGTGCAGTTACCGACAGATGGCCGCCCCGCAGGGCGACGTAGAGGCTCTCCGGGCGGATGACGCGGCCGCTCTTGGTGACCAGGGCGGTCGAGCGGTACAGTTCATCCTGGAGCACCTGGGCCCCCATGTACGCGATGAGAGCTGGCAAGCCCAGGATTTCCAGCACGTAGAAGTGTTTCTCCGCCTGGAGAACCTCCTTGGCTGCCGGCGAGTGGAGACCTTGACGGCCGAAGCGCGTGAGCGCCGTCGCCTGACGGATGGGCAAGGCGCTGGACCAGAGAAAGGTGAGGTTGGCCTCTGCTTTTAGTTTCCGGTTCGGCGCACCGATGCCGCCGACCGGGCTCCCGCCCTGAGGGAACCCTCCCGCCGTGCCCGCCACCTCGGGGCTGGTGCCGGGAATATCCCTCCAATCAGGCGGCCTGCGCGTCTGAGGCGCGTCCAGGCGGAAAGTGACCGTCATGGACCGCGCCCAGGGAGAATCGGTCAGCAGCTTGGTGACCTGCTGTTGGCTCCAGTCCGGAAACTCCTTCCTCCTCCAGAACTCCGCGGCCGCCAACGGCGCAGCCGCGCAAACCGCCACCCAGGCGCGTCGTGAAAGTTGACTCATCATTGCCGCATCAGGTTTGGACGGGCCGGCCCGGGCCCCTGTTCCATCAAACCACAGCAGGAGGGCCGTCTCCAGGCGCGCCGTTCCTCCGGTATCCGGGACCCGCTCCGGCCCGGTGTCGGTACCGCCCCTGGCACGGGGATGCCCGCCAGAGCGATCCGGCGGGCAGTTCTGATAGATTTAGGAAGCGGGGGTTCGGAGCCGATAGTTACTCTGGGGTCCGCGGCGGCGGTACCGTCCGCCGGTCCCGGAACGAAATCCATGCGCTGCTTGCTGACCAGACGGATGCAGGCCCGGCGGAATCCGGGGCGCCGCGCAGTCTTTTCCCGCGCAGCTCTCCTGTTGCTGGCGCTGGTTGTCTGGCTGGGGACGCTTCCGGCTCAGGTCGTCCCCGGCTATTACATCGTCGAATTGAGCAGGCGATCACCGCTGGAGGCGGCCGCAATGGCCGGCGCGAGAACACGTTCCGACTACATCAGAACGATGAGGAGCGGTTGGGCGGCGGTCCATGCCCAGCAGCGCCAGTTATGGCGGACGCTGTTGCGTTACGGGGCGCGGCCGTTCGCCTCCCTGGACACGGTGGCCAACGCCCTGCTGGTCCGCCTGCCGGATGACCAGGCGGCCGCTGTGAAGTCCCTGCCGGGAGTGCGGCGCGTTTATCCGGTCTACCGGGTTCACGCCTCGCTCGAACGGGCCATCCCGCGCCACCGGGCCCCGGAGGCGTGGGCGCGCCTCGGCGGCGAAGATCTGGCTGGTGCGGGCGCCAAGATCGCGATCATCGATACCGGGATTGATCCGGCCCACCCCGGAATGATCGACCCTTCGATTCCGATGCCGGAGGGTTTCCCCCGGGTCAATCGCGCTGCGGACTTGGCATTCACCTCCAACAAGGTCATCGTGGCGCGCAGCTACCTCTCTCTGCTGTCGGGGGCGGGGGATATCAGCGCCCGGGATAAAGAAGGCCACGGGACCGCCGTCGCCGTGGCTGCCGCCGGCGTGCTTCAGCAAACTGCGGACGGTCCCATCAGCGGGGTGGCGCCCAAGGCTTACGTGGGCAACTACACCGTTTTCCCGGCCACTGGCGACACGCGGGCTGATATCGTGCTGAAAGCGATCGACGACGCGGCCCGGGACGGGATGGACGTCATCAACCTGAGCCTCGGGTCGCCGTTCGCCCTGCGGCCTAAGGACGACATCTTCACCCGGATCGTCCGGCGCCTCAACGCCGCCGGCGTTCTGGTGGTGGCGGCCGCGGGCAACAGCGGGCCGGACCGGTTCACGATTTCCGACACCGCCGTCGCGCCCGAGACGATCGCGGTCGGGGCCTCCTGGAACGACCGCACGCTTTCCGGAACCGTCCAGCTCACCACCGGCCAGCAATACGACGCCGTTCCAGGCGACGGCGTGAAGCCCTTGTTCCCCGTGACGGCTCCCCTGTTCGATGTCTCGCAACTCGACTCGGACGGGCTGGCGTGCGGTCCGCTTCCCGCCGGCAGCCTCCAGGGTCGGATCGCCTTCATTTTGCGCGGCACATGTTTTTTTGAAGACAAGCTCAACAATGCCCAGGCGGCGGGCGCGGTGGCCGCCCTGCTTTACACGCACGCCGCCGAGCCGCAGCCGGTCATCATGTCGGTCGGCAGCGCCACTCTCGCCGGACTGATGGTCAGCCATGCCGACGGACTCGAAATCAAGAGCCTGTTGGAGGAGGCGACCAGCCTCTCGGCTACCCTTAACTTTCGGGTTCTCTCGGAAGTTGATCCAAACCGGATCGCTTCCTTCTCCAGCCGGGGACCCGGCACGGACCTGGCAGTCAAGCCCGACTTGGTGGCGACCGGAGTGGCGCTGAATACCGCAACCTTGAACGGGGGCTACGACACCACGCAAGGAACGAGCTTTTCAGCGCCGCTGGTCGCCGGCGCCGCGGCGGTTCTCAAGGCGGCGCGGCCGGGCTATCCCGGGGACGTGTACCGTTCCTTGCTGATCAACACAGCCGATCCGCTGGTTTTTGCCTCCGGCTCGACCGCCCCGGTTCAACAGGCTGGCGCCGGGCTGCTGGACTTGGACGCCGCCCTGGCCGCCACGGTGACGGTTTACCCGACAGCGGTGAGCTTCGGGTCGACGACCGGCGCCCTCTCCCGGCGCCTTACGATTTCAAACCTGGGCACCGAGGCCGCAGCCTTGACCCTCAGCACGCAGCCGTTCGGCGGCGGACCGCCGCCCGTGCTTTCGGAAACCGCGGTGGCCATCGGCCCGATGAGAACCCATGGGGTTACACTGACCGTGGCTCCGGAGGGTCTGCCCGCCGGCGAATATCAGGGGTTCGTGTGGATCCACGGGAGCCGGCCCGGCGCCGATGTTCACGTGCCGTACTGGTACGCCGTGCCTTCCGGCACGCCCGCGCAGTTGACCATCGTGGATCACAAGGAAGAAGCGAAGGCCGGCGCCCTGGTGCGCCGGGCCATCTCCGTCCGGACCACCGACGCCGCCGGGCTGCCTCTCAGGGAGCTCAAACCGGAGGTTACCGTGGTTTCCGGCGGCGGCGAGGTGCTGTCCGTGTTTTCCGATGACGCCACGTGTCCTGGACTGTTCGAGGTCGATATCAGGATGGGGCCGTCGCCGGGCGACAACGTGTTCCGCATCGAGGCGGGCGGGCTCAGCGACGAGGTGACCATCCAGGGGCAATGAGCGGAATAAGTTGATGAGAATCCCCTCGCGCCTCCTCGTTCCACTGCTTTTTGCGGCTCTCATTCCGGCCGCGCCGGCCGTCTCCCGCCATATCTTGGAGGAACGGCCACTCACTTTCGAGCCGAATCGCGGGCAGAGCGATGCTCGGGTCTGTTTTCTGGCCCGTGCCTCCGGCCAGACGATTTTCATCACCCGCTCCGAGGTGGTGATGGTTCTCCACTCCGGTTTTTCTCCCGGGCAACTGCGGCTCGGGTTTCCGGGCCGCCGGGGCGATCTGGCTTTCGAGCCGGAAGGCCTGCTGGCCGGCCGGAACAATTATCTGCGCGGACGCGATCCCGCTCGCTGGTGTTTGCGGGTGCCCACTTATTCCCGCCTCCGCGCCCCCAGCGTCTACCCCGGCGTCGACCTGCTGCTGCACGGCAACAGCGGGCGGCTCGAATTCGATTTCATCGTGGCCCCGGGCGCCGACCCCTCGCGAATCCGTCTGCGCTATGACGCGCCGGTGGTCCCGGTAATGGATGCCGATGGCAACCTGGTATTCCGGACCCCGGCCGGCGTGGTGCGCCAGAACCGGCCCATCGCCTACCAGGAGGGCGCGGCCGGCCGGAGGGAGATTCGGGCCGAATACGTGCTCACCGGCTCCGGCGACATCGCCTTTCGATTGGGAGACTATGACCGGGGACGGGAGCTGGTGATCGATCCGGTCATCGGCTTTTCAACCTTCCTCGGTGGCGCTGGTCTGGATGAAGCCCGGGGAATCGCCGTCGACCAGCAAGGCTACGTCTACGTGGCCGGCGCCACCCAGTCGCCCGATTTTCCGGCCACCGGCGGCTCCGGTTACCACAGCGGCCCACTCCCCGGTGACGCGTTTGTGACCAAGCTCAAGCCCGATGGCAGCGGGGTGGTTTATTCGACATTTCTTGGCGGCAACTACGGCGATGCCGCCCGGGCTATTGCGGTGGACGCGGCGGGCAACGCCTACGTCGCCGGCGAGACGGAATCTGTCGATTTTCCGGTCAGTTCCGGGGCGTACCAGACGTTCAACTCGAGCACCGGAATCTACCCGGAAGGATTCGTCACTAAGTTGAAGGTCGACGGTTCAGGCTTCCAGTACTCGACGTACCTGGGAAGTGGTTATACGGACCGGGTTTACGGGATTGCCGTGGATAGCCAGGGGAATGCCTACGTGGCGGGCGCCTCCGATTCGAACGGGTTTCCCACGACGATCGGCGCGTTCCGGACCTCCTGCGGGGGGTTGGGCTTCGGCGGATTTGTGACCAAGCTCAAAGCCGATGGCAGCGGGCTCGACTACTCGACGCGCCTGTGCGGCTCGGCCAATGACGAAGCGCTCGGCATCGCCGTGGACGGCGAAGGGAACGCCTACGTGGCCGGGGTGACGGATTCGGAAGACTTTCCGGTTACCGCGGGGGCCTTCCGGACGCTGGGCGGCGGGGACAATGAAGACGGCTTCCTGGCCAAGCTGGCCCCGGACGGGCAGTCGCTGGTCTACTCCACCTATATTGGTGGGAGCGCTTCAGATTGGGTGACCGGTGTCGCGGTGAATTCCGACGGAGCCGCTTACGCCGCCGGCCGCACCCGGTCCACGGACTTTCCCGTGACGGCCGGCGTGGTCGGGCCCGCGCATTTCGATGACGGCATCTTCGATGACGCCTTCCTCGTCGCCATGAACCCGGCGGGAACCGCCCCATTGTGGGCTACCTACCTGGGCGGCAGCCGGGCCGACCAGGCCACCGGCATCGCCGTGGACGGCGCGGGCGCCGCCTACGTCACCGGCGTGACGGAATCCCCCGATTTCCCGGTGACGCCGGCCCTCTGCCAGACCGGCTACCGGGGGCGCGGCGACGCCTACATCGCCAAGCTGCGGCCGGGTGGAACCGGCATCGAGTATGCCTTTTATCTCGGCGGGCGGGCGCGGGACCAGGGCCTCGCCGTCGCCGTCGGGCCCGGCGGCGCCCCATACGTGGCCGGCCGGACCGCCTCGCCGAATTTCCCCACGACCCAAGGGGCCTTCCGGACCGCTTACGGCGAAGGCTACGGCGGCGCGACGGACGTCTTCATCACCCGGATCGATGACGCCGCCGCGCCGGCGCCCCCGTGTGTGGCGTTGAACGGACTGCTCAATGGGGCGAGCTTCCTGCCCGGGCCGGTGGCTCCCGGCGAGATCGTCAGCTTGTTCGGCGCTGGTCTGGGGCCCGATCCGCTGGCGGTCTTCCAGTTGAACGGGAGCAACATCATTGAAAAAGAGCTCGCAGGAACCCGGGTCCTGTTTGACGGCGAGCCGGCGCCCATCATTGCCGCCTCCTCCGGCCAGGTGAACGCCATCGTGCCGTACTCGGTGGCCGGCCGTGACGCCACGACAGTCAAGGTGGAATACCAGGGCGCGACGACGGCCGAGTTTACGGTTCCGGTGGCGGAAGCCTCGCCCGCCATCTTCACGCTGGATCGCTCCGGATCCGGCCCGGGAGCCATCCTCAACCAGGATTACACGATCAACGGCCCCAACAACCGGGCTGCGAAAGGCTCGATCGTGCAGATTTTCGCCACCGGGGAAGGACAGACCGCTCCCGCCGGCATCGACGGCAAGATCGCCGCGATGAGGCTCGAAGACCTGCCGGCGCCCCTGCTGCCGGTGACGGTGACCATTGGTGGCCTGGACGCGCCGGTGCATTACGCCGGGGCCGCGCCCGGCCTGGTGGCGGGCGTGATCCAGATCAACGCCGAGGTTCCGCGCGATGCGGCCTCCGGCAGCGCCGTACCCATCGTGATCAGGATCGGCGACCGCACCAGCCCAGCGGGCGTCACGCTGGCGGTTCAATAGCGCCCTTCAGCGAATTCAACGTCCGGGACTGTCCCCTGTGTCCCGAAGCGCAGCGGAGTGGACACAGGCGG
>CAZXVW010000081.1:0-17341 GCA_964644025.1 uncultured Solibacteraceae bacterium
GGATTCCGATGCGTTTCGATGACATAATTCTCCTGCGTAAAGATAGTGTGTTTCTCTATTATAGCGAGCGGAGCGCCGCCGGCAGCGCTTGGCGGCCAGCCTCCTGCCCCGGGTCCGTCAGGCGGGCGCCTCGATGCCTTCCACCTTGACGTCGACGTCGATGCCTTCGCGGATGCTGGCCGTGACCGTGCAAAAATCCTCGAACAGGGCGAGACACCGGGCCGCCTTGCGGCGGTCCTCCTCCTCGAGATCTGGCCTGATGGTGACCTCGACGCGGCCGATCCGCAACCGCCGGCGGTCATTCCGGATGGATTGCGCTTTCACGTCAGCCCGGATTCCCTTCACCCGCGCCCGTGTCTTGCTCAGGCAGAACAGGAGGCTGGCGCACAGGCAACTGCCGATCGCTGATGCCAGCACTCGCGAGGGGTTGGGGCCCGCATCGCGGCCAAGCGGCGGCGGTTCGTCGATCGTCAGGGACGGGAGGTTCTCCTTGTCGAAACTTACCCGAAATTCATAATCCTGTACTTGTTCGATGGCCAGGGAAAATTCGCCGGCGACTTCACTCATGGTGGTCTCTTCGTACAGGATGCCAATTTCCGGGGCGCAACACAAACCGGCCCGCGCCGGCTCTTCCCCGCCGCGGCGGTTGCCAGCGACTGTGGGGCGCGGCGCCGCGTTAGCGGGATTCGGCCGCGAAGTAGCCGCGCGCCAGCTCCGGCTTCAGTTCCAGCGCTCGCTGCCAACTGGCGACAGCCTCTTTCTCTTGGCCCGCCTGCTTCAGGAGGTGGCCGAGGTTCATCAGCGCTTCGGCAAAGTCAGGTTTCTGTTTCACCGCCTCCTGATAGCAGCGAATCGCGGCTTCGTGATCGTTCAGCTCCTGGTGGAGAAGTCCGGCGTTATAGCAGATCTCCGGTTCGTTCTCGCCGGCTTCCAGAAGCTGGTGGTGGAGTGCGAGCGCCCGCTCGTGATCCTTGGTTTCCAGGGCGATGGCGGCCAGCGCTCGCAGAGCTTCTACCGAATCAGGCTGAGCCGCCAGAATCTCCTCGAAAACGGTGGCGGCGGTTTTCAGGTCGCCATTGAGCCAGTGGGCGCGGCCCAGGTACCACCTGGCCTGTGTGTTATCCGCAGCCTGCCCCAGGCAGGTTTGCAGAGCGCTGATCGCACCGGGAAAATCTCCCCTTTCCAGCCGCCGAATGCCGAGCCGGAGCGCGGCGAAGTCCAGGTCCCGGCCTGTTTCCACCAGTTCCTCGTACAACTTCTCCGCTTCTTCGGGCTGCCCGTCTTGTTCGAGTAGCCAGGCCAACTGTCGCGCGGCGTCCGTCAGGTCCGGATCGAGACGGAGGGCTTGCTGGTAAGCCGCCCGGGCTGCCTCCCGCTCGCCGGTTTCCGCTAGAGCGCGACCCAGGTTCGCGTAAGCGGCTTTGGCGTCGGGCCTGATGGCGATCGCTTTCTTGTAGGCCTCGGCGGCTTCCGCCCACCGGCCGAGCCTCTGCTCGGCGACGCCGAGATTGAACCAGGTTTCGAAATCCTCCGGCGTGGCCGCCAGACTGCGCCGGCAGTACTCGGCCGCCTGCTCGTAGTCGCCGGCATGGAAGGCGCGCGCGGCCAGCGCGTTCAACGCCCCCGGGGCCTGCCCGTCGATGGCGAGCAACCGCTCGGCGTAACGCTCGATCACGGCGTCGTCGCGGGTCTGAATGCCGAGGGCGACCATATTTCGCAGCGCGTTTTCCTGCTGCGGGTTCCTCTCGAGCAATTCCGCGTACAGCGACCGCGCTTCCTCCCAGCGCTCGAGCTGGTGCAACGCGACGGCCTTGCCGAAAAACGCTTGCTCATCATCCGGCTTCTGTTCCAATGCTTTCTGAAAATGCTCCAGTGCCTCCTCCGGCCGGGAAAGGCGCAGGAGGCATGTCCCCAGCCCGATCCGCGCTTCCGGCGTTTCACTGCCGGCCTCCAGCGTTTGCCCGTACCCGGCGGCCGCCTCTTCCCAGCGGCCCAGATTCTGCAAACACATCGCCAGGTGGAGGCGGGCGGCGCTGTGATTCGGGACTAGTTCCAACAACTCCTGGTAGCTGCGCACCGCCTCCTCATGATGGCCGAGTTCGAACTGCAGGCGGCCCAGCGCCTCATAGACGTCAGGAGAACGTTCACCGTCCATCACGGCCCGCTCGAGAGCGCGGAGCGCTTCCTCCGCTTTCCCTTCCAGGTGGAGGGAAACCGCCCTGGCGATCACCTCAGGGCGGCCGCCTTTGTTTCCGTTGCTTGAACCGGCAGCCGCTCCGGATTGCCGTTCCGGTCCGGCCTTCTCCTTGCTCACTTCTTTTGTCTGTGCCAATTCATCCTCCGGCTTCGCGGGCGTGTGCGAGCGGTTCCCTAGGCCCGGGCTCTTTCCCGAGGGGAAGAAGCCCGAGTTTGTCCGCCCGAAGAATCCTACATCGCCCGCTGGGAATACTTAACACTCTTCTTCTTCATCGTCTGAAGAGGCGTTGCGCAACAGGGTGCGGCGGGGAGAAATCTGTCGCGGCGCGGCGGCCCGGGCGGAATTCAAATCAATTCGGCCTGGTCGAGCAGCTCCCGGTCGGCCAGGATTTCCCGCGCGGGGCCTCGGGCGATGATGCGGCCATCGTGGAGAACGAGCACCCGGCTGGCGACAGCTCCCAGCATCGCCAGGTCGTGACTGGTGATCAAACAGGCGGCGTTGATGTTCGCCAGCAACTCGGTGAGCTGCCGCACGGCGCGCCCGTCCAGCTCGGCGGTGGGCTCATCGAGCACCAGCAACTCCGGCTCCGGCGCCAGGGCCGCGGCGATCGCGGCGCGCTTACGCTGGCCGAGGCTCAGGTGGCCAGCGGGTTGCTCCGCGTAGCCGTTTAGTCCCATCCGCTGGAGGACGTCGCCGGCTCGGCGGAAGGCGTCTTCCCGGTCCAGGCCGCGGTTCAACAGCGGCAGCGTGATGTCTTCGATCAGCTTCGGCATGAACAACAGGTCCTCCGGATTCTGAAACACCACCCCCACGCGTCGCCGGGCCCCGTCCCCCGGCCGCTGGCCGAACAGGCGCACTTCGCCCCGCGCCCGGCGCAGGCCCAGCAGGCACCACAGCAGCGTGCTCTTTCCCGCGCCGTTGGGGCCGAGAATCCCGACCTTTTCGCCCGCGCCGACGGAGAAGGAGATGCCGCTCAGCACGGGGCGGCTTCCGAAAGCGAAGCCGAGATCGCGCACTTCCAGGACCGTCTTCATTCGCCGACCCCCCGCCAGGCCTGGGAAACATAGAAGCGCTCGGCGCGCGCCAGCGACCTTCCGAACACGTCAGCCAGCGCCCATTTGAGGGAGGAGAACCACCCCGGGCCGTACTTGTTCGGGACAGCCATGCGGCGGCTGATCAGCACTCGCCGCGATTCGGCGCCGAAGATTCCTACGAAGTGCCGGATGAAAAACAGGAACAGGATCGCCGGGAACAACGGGGACCGCGTCCCGCCGCGCTCGAAAAGATCCACCCAGGGCGCCAGCCGCGCCGCCGCGCTTGCCAAAAAGAAGACGCCCAGGGTGCGCAGGGGCAGCCTCCAGCCGGGATTGCCGCCCCACCACGCCAGGGCTGCCAGCGCTCCCGCGAACAACAGCACGGGCCCCAGCATCAGCGCGCCTTGTCTGAGGCCGGCAGCCTTCCGGCAATACAGCAGAAAACCCAGGCCGGCGGCGCCCGCGAGGACGACCGGTTCCCGGCTCAGCGCCGTCACCACCGCCAGCGCCAGCAGCGCCAGGGCAATACCCGACCGGACGGCGATCATCACGGTCTCCTCCGCGCTCGAACGAAGTAGCGTTCGGCCTCATCCACGGCTTCAATCGAGTCCGCTCCCAGGCCGCGAAAAATCGCCGCCAGTTCGGCGCCCGGTGGAAGCCGGTCATTTCCCACCGGCCCGCCGAGCCCCTGGTGGAGCGCGTTCAGCTCCGCGCTACCCATCGTGTGTCCCACAGCCAGGATTCCTCCGGGCCGGACCACGCGCCACAGTTCCGCCACCGCCGGGGTTGTCTCTCCGAGGTGGGGCAGGATGCCGAAACAAAGTACGGCGTCAAACGTGAGAGCAGCAAAGGGAAGGCGCAGCGCGTCCGCGCATACTCGCGCGATCCCGGCCTCGCCATGCTTGCGCCGGCTTTGCCGCAGCATGGAAACAGCGAAATCCAGCTCGATGAGCTGCACCCGGCCATTGCCCCTCCCCAGCAGGTGCGGAGCCAGCAGACCCGTACCGGCGCCGGCGTCGAGGATCCTCCCGCAAGGGTCCGGGCAAGCGGCCTGGCAAAACCGGGCTACCCGCAGGGACTTGTCCGGCGGGCCGGGAAGCGTGTCCCAGCTTTCCGCCAACTCCTCGAAATAGGCACGCTTGTCTGAATCTCCCATCAGGACTTATCTTGCAACAACAGCCCTGGGCGCCGTGAAACAACGTGCAGCACGGCCGGCACCACGGCCAGTTGCAGGGCTACGCCCGGCAGCCCCTCTACCGTCGCGGCCACGGCGGACACGGCCGGAGGGAGCCCGAACGCCCGCGCCAGGATCCAGGTCAGCGAAAACGCTACCAGGCGGCCGGCGATCACAGCCGGCCCCAGGGCCACCCACAGGCTTCGCCCTCCACCACGGTATAGCGACGCGGCCAGTCCGGCCATCACCGCCGCCTCGACGGAAACCACCGCGGCCACCGGCGGATACAGCGGCGGCATGCCGGTGGCGAAAGCCGAAACCCATGGAATCAGCAATCCCGTCCCGGCGGCCCAGCCAACCGGAGACAGAAATCCGTTCAGCAGCAGCGGCAGCAGCATGGGTAGAAATTTGCTGCCGAGACCCACCGCGTGAAAAGCCGGCGGAAGCGTCAGCGCCAGCGCCGCCATCACGGCGCTGATCACCATCGCCCGTAATCTTTCGGCGCCCATCGCCGGTTTCAGAACCGCAAGGTGAACCCGCCCGCCGCGTTCAGCCGCGGCATCGGATAACCGGTGACCACCTGGTAGTCTTCATTGAGAAGGTTATCCACCGTGGCAAACAAAGTCCACTGGCGGCCAACGGGAATCATGAGTTTGAGAGTGGGCAGGGTGTAGCCGTCCAGCTTCGCCCTCTTCCGGGAATCGGCCCAGCGGCTGCTCACGGCCACGCCTCCCAGGTAAAGGAAAGCCCGCCCAAGATCGACCTCCACCGCGTAGGTGCCCTTGTGCGGGGGAACGTACGGGGCGAGGTTCGTGGAGCGTAAGTATGCATAACCGCCGCGAAGAGCGACTCGTGATGAAAGCTTCCAGCGCGCGTTCAGATCAAGGCCGCGGTTGAGCGCCTTCCCCGCGTTGCTCAACTCGATGTTGGGCCAGTGGCCGGTGACGATGATCAGGTTGTCGAGATCGGCGTAATAGCCCGTGACCGATGCCGCCACGCCTCTGGCGGGCCGCAGCCTCAACGTCGCCTGGTAGTTCCACAGGTGCTCGGGCATGAGCGCCGGGTTCGGGGCCGGGAACAGGTAGAGCTCCCGGATGGTCGGGTTGCGAAAGCCCCGGGCGACGGCGAAGCCCAGCGAATATCCATCCGCCAGCGAAACCACGGCGCCGAACTCGGGGACCGTGATCGCGCCGAAAATGCTGTTGTGGTCATAGCGCACGCCTGTGTTGAAACGCAGGCGGTGGTGCGGTGACCAGTGCAGCCGGCCGAAGCCGGCGGCGGAAGTTCCAAAGTGCCGCCCGAAATCCCTGCCGAACCTCACATTCCACCCTTGACCGCCGTAGTCGACGAGCTCGGCGCCCGCGTCGGCGAGCAGCGCCGGCGTCAGCAGGAAATTCTGGTGGATGCGGCCGCCAGTGGTCCGGTCGTTCGATCGCCAGCCGTCGGAGATGTAGTGATGCCCCCAACTGCTGAACACGCGGGTGTGTCCCCAGATGCGGCTGGCCGAGTTGTCCAGATTCCAACTGAATCCGCCGCGCCCGACGCTGGCCCAGTTGCCGGGTTTGCTTCCCACCGGACCCGGATCCTCCACCACGAAGTGCCCGTAGCGGCCTCGCAGGGAGGTTTTCCAGGTCTCGGAAATCGTGTAGCCCGTCGCCGCCGTCGCGTCCTGGTTGCGAAAATGCGAGCTCAGCCGGTGGCCGTTGGTGTGATCGGCCCCGGCCGTGACGTGGTAGAACCAGCGCGGGAAACCGCCCCCGTGCTTGAGCCGGTATTGGCCGGTCCAGCGCGATCCCAGGCTTGCGGAAACCTCCGTGTGCACGCCCTCGGTTGGCTCCGCCGGCTTGATATCGATAGCCCCGCCCATGGCGTTGCTGCCGTACAGGACGGAGGCGGGCCCCTCGGTCACGCTCACCGAGGCGGCGTCGGGCAAGCTGTAGAAATCGGGTAACGGGTGGCCCATCAACCCCATATAGTCCGGGCGGCCGTCGATGACCACCAGCACGCCCGTGTTCGGCGAATTGCCCACGCCACGGATGCTGACCATCCCCGTTCCCCCTTGCGCAATGCCGTAACCCATCAGGCCGCGCCGGGTGACAAAGGCGCTGGGCACCAGCCGGTCGATGGCGTCAAACACCGTCCTGGCCCCGGTCTGGTCGATCTCCAGGGCCGAAGCAGGGGCGGCGCCGGTGCCGAGTTCCTCCCGGCGCACCACTACATTGACGGTGGAGTAGAGCGGCTCCGGCTGCAACTCGACAGCGACAGTCTCCGGTCCCCACTCTTCCAGGCGCATGGTTTTCGCGGCGAAGTCCGGAGCCGAGATCCGGACCGTCACCGGGGGCCTGGCTTTCACTTCCACTTTGCCTTCCAGATCGGTGGTTTTGGGAGATTGCGATCCCACGGTGACCACGGCGCCGGGCACGCCGGCGCCCTGGGGATCAACGATCCTCAGGTGCAGCGTCTCGGCGCCGAGCAGCACCGGCAGCGCACAGCAACATGCCAACAACCGCAAAAGATTGGCGACACCCATGCGGGTATCGTAACACGTTTTTACAAATAGTGCTACTCGGAAATGGGCTGCCGGGGCGCTCGGGCGGCGCGCTGCCGCGCGGGAGAGACCTCCCTGCTATTTCCCGCCGAAATAACCGGTGGCAAGATCCGGCCGCAGCTCCAGGGCCTTCTTCCAGCAGGAGACAGCTTCCTCTTGCCGGCCGGCGGTGCTCACGGCGTGGCCGAGGTTCAGCAAGGCGTCGGCGAAATCTGGTTTTGCAGCCAGCGCCTGGCGGTAGTACTGGATGGCTTGCTCAATCTCGCCTGCCTTCTGATGCAGCAGGCCCGCGTTGTAGAGGATATCCGGCGTTCGGTCGCCCAGCTCCAGCAACCGCTCGTGGCAGGCCAGCGCCGCCGCCGGATTGTCGTTATTCAAATGAATGGCCGCCAGCGAGCGGAGGGCGTCGGTCGAATCCGGGTGATCCTCGAGTAGGGCCTCAAAAGCAGCGATGGCCTCCTCGGTCCGGCCCAGCAGGGTGTAAGCCCGGCCGAGGTTCCAGCGAGCGTCTTCCCAGTCCGGCCGGCGCTGCAGACACTCCTTGAAGGCGAGCGCCGCGGCCTTGTAGTTGCCGCTTTTCATCCTGACCACCCCGAGCCGGAACGCGGCGTCTTCACGCTCCGGATCCTTCGAGTAGACCATCTCGTAAAGCTTGTCGGCTTCGGCAAGCGAGCCTTCCTGCTCGTGGAGCCAGGCGAGCTGGTGAGCGGCATCCAGCAGTTCGGGATCCAGCCGGAGCGCCGTCTCGAAGGCCTGGCGGGCCTCGGCCCGGTCGCCGGTCTCCAGCAGCACCACGCCCAGGTTCAGCGCCGCGAGTTTCGAATCCGGCCGGATGCGAAGGGCTTCTCGGTACGCTTTGACCGCCTCCTCGAACTGGGAGAGCTGGTGCGCCGCGACGCCCAGGTTGTACCAGCCCTCGAAGTTGTCCGGGGCCGCCTGGACGAGCTTTCGGCAGTAGTCGGCGGCCGCCTGGAAGTCGTTGTTCCGGAAGGCGCAGGTGGCTAGCCCGTGCAGGGCGTGCGCCGATTCCGAATCCAGTTCCAGCAAGCGTTCCGCACAGCTCCGCGTCATCGCCTCGTCGGAGACTTGCATGCCCAGCGTGACCATGTTGCTCAGGGCGGTGGTCGATTTCGGGTTCAGTTCCAGGACCCGTTCATAAAAAGTACGCGCCTGGTCCCGCTGCCCGGCCAGGTGCAGCGCCACCGCCTTGCCGAACAGGGCCTGTTCATCATCCGGATGCTCTTGCAGGCAGCGGTCAAAGCAGCGCAGGGCATCGGCGGGGCGGGAAAGATGAATCAGGGAAATTCCCAACCCCAGGCGTGCCTCGGCGCGATCTCCGCTGATTTCGTGCGCCCTGCGAAACTGGTCGGCCGCCTCTTTCCACCGGCCGAGATTTTGCAGGCAGACCGCCAGATTGAAGCAGCCCGTGGCATGGTCGGGCTCGAGCTCCAGCAGCTTCGCGTAACTCTCGGCCGCCTCCTCGTACTGGCCGAGTTCGAACTGGATGTAGCCGCAGGCGGAGTAGATCTCCGGGGAACCTTCGCCTTGCTCTATCTGCGCCTTCAGTTCCCGGAGCGCTCCTTCCCGATCACCTTCCAGGTGAAGCGAAACCGCCTCGGCAAGGCTCTTGGTAGCCTGTGAAGGCCGATCCGCCTCGACCTGTTCACCCGCCGCCGGCGTCCCGCCGGAACGGTCAGTCTCGTGGCCAGCTTCCTTGGCCGCGTCATTCTCCACGACTCTGCGTCCTCCTGTGCTATGCCAACAATGGAGACTCGGACAGACAACACGAGGAACTATTGCTGGGGCCTAAAGCCAATGCATGAGCTCGTGTTTCATTCGGAGGCTCCGGTATTGTTAATCGGCCAAATGACCAGTTATCTGTAGGGTGAATTGCTGAGGTCCCAGGTTGGTATCGCGATAGATGCTCCCCCGCAGTTGGGCAAACCCCGGTTCGATCTGTCGCTGCCGACGCGCCGGCGCCATCAGAGAAGATCGCAACGGGCCGGTTCGAGAATGGCCCCGGGAACCGGAAAAGCGATCGCAGGACGCCGACCGGTCTCCGGGTCTCTGAACCGTAACCGGCTGTGCTCGTCGCGGGTGCTGATTTCCGGGTTCCTCGTGCATTGCAGGACCAGGTCCGGCTCGGACAAGGTCTCCGGGGGACCCATGGCGAGGATACGGAAGCAGGTGAGATCCGTCGCCCGACGGGCCCTGGGCATCTGGATCCGCCAGGGAGCCGCCTTTCGCCGTTCCACGCCGGTCGCCCCCCCGAACCGCAGACCTGGCTTCGTTCCCCCTTCCTGCCTCGGGAGGTAACCCGGCGGGAGGGTGACCCGGTCGGACAGCACCACCGCAAAGGAGGCGCCAGGTGCGGGAGTGGGCGATGCAGCCAGCCTGGCCCCGGGAATCTCCAACGCCCGGCGGCCCCGCAATTGGGACCACTTGTGGCCCCCGGCAGCCGCAGCCGGGGGCGGCATGCGAAACTCCTCCGGCGGGGGGTTGGGCGCCGGCTGCAGGAAGGGGGCCGCGAGGGCCGCCGGGGAACTTGGAATTCCCTGCACCGGACCGGCGAGGCTGGCCCACACCGGCGCCGGCCCCGCGGCTTCCAGAGCTCGAGAAAGCCGGACGGTGAGATTGCAGACCATCGGAGGAGCTGGCAAAGCGGATGACCGCGCGGACGTGTCGGAAAACACGGGGAACGTGAAAACGCCTGGCGCGCCTCCGGGCAGGCGAGCCGGGACAGGCCCGGCCGGGTCCGGCAGCGCTGTCCAAACTGGCGCGAGGACAGCCGGGGCTTCCGCCGCCGCCGAGCCCGGTAACCGGCCGGACAAGCACGCCTCTGGCACGCGATGCCAGGACGCGCGGGCCAGCCCGTGGCTCCAGCTCACCACCAGCGGCGCTGTCCTGTGAACTGTTGTGCCGATCTCGAGGTTCCGGGGCGCTCGCCGGGTGGGACCCTCTTTGTTTTCCAATAGCTGGCGCTTCGGGCGCACCGGCAGCATGACCAAAGGCCGGCCCATCCCCGGGCGCGCAAGCGTTCCATACCTGGGCCGCGGCGCCAGCGGAGCCGCCGGAACGGTGCCGGTGGCCCCGCCCGGGTGGACAGGCGGCTCTGGCGGAATGGTCACTCCGGCTTGCCCGAACCCGCTGTTTCGAGTGATGCCGGCGGCAACCGGGGCGGCGATGCTCGCGGGCGCGGTCAGCGGGCGCAGTAAAGGCATGGCGCCCCGGCCCGAGGCGGCTGCTTTGCAGACCTCTGCTAAGAGTTCCCGCGGCCTGTCTGTCCGTGTCAACTGAAACTTCATGACACTTTGCGGCACCGGCGACGGCAACCGGACAGTAATGGGCACGCGGCCCCATGAGGTTCTCCGGGATGGATGTCGCCCGGGCGAAAGTGCATCGATATTGGCCGGTGTGTGAACATGCCTGGCCCAGGCAAGAGCCGGCACCGGTCCGGCACCGAACCCGCCGAGGGCCATTCGCCGGATCTCGGCAGGCCATTCCTGGGCCGGCGGAGCGGCGGGTCTGTTCGGCGGGTTGCCCTCGCGGGTCCTTCCGGTCCACTGCACGGGTTCCTCTCCCCCGAATTGACTCGGCCGGCGACCGGAGCGGGAAGGTCCACCAGGCAGGACAATTTGCACGGAAATTCCGTCATGCAGAAGCTCGGCCTCGGCGCGACCAGCCGGCGGTGCAGACAGCGCCCTGTCGCGCGCCGGTGGCGGCGGCCCGCTTTCGGCCAAAATTCCAAGTGCCGCGCAATGAGTCAGCATCCTCGGTCGCAACGGTCTCACGCGTTCGCTGAAGAGGCTGACTGACGGTGCGTGGTCGATGCAGCGCGGAGAGAACACAGGTGGAGCGCCGCCGGCCAACGGCGCTTCAAGCCGGAACGCCGGAGGGGTCCGCAGCGCCGGCTTTCCCAGGTGGCCGGAGGGCGTGACCAGTGGAATGTCTGACCGGGTCACTGGCGCCGGCGGCCCCGCTACGGGAGTCTGTTCAGTACCCGCGTGTGCCCTGAAGAGCGGATATGTCAGCAACTTGCCAAGTCCCGGGCGAACCCGGGGCGGGGCCGGCATCCGCGGCCAGCATAGATCAGTGGAGGCGGGCTGCGACCGTAGTGGCCGGCTCCAGCCGCCGGACGCAGGAATCTCCTCTTCTCTCACCGGGACCGCCGGCGGCCCCAGCGCTACGGACATGGCGCTGCAACTCGGAAGACCCGAGCCCACCGGCGAGAGAGCGCCGTGGTTCCTCAGTCTCAGGCACGGGGCCAAAGAGCCGGTCCCGAAGTTCAGGTCCCGGCAGGAAACGGGGCGGGGCTCTCCGGGAGGGATCGGGCGGAGACGATCTATGAGCAGACCAGGTGCAGGTGGACGCCTTCCTCGCGGAAGATGAGGCCGGGTCAGCTCCCGAATGGCCAGTTCCTGCTGCCACTGGATGTAATTCTGATGGTGCTCTTCCGAGCAGAAACGCTCTCCGTGGAGGCGCTTCCGCAGTGGCAGCCGCTTATTGCAGTAAAGACATCGCATTGCCGCATTCTCTGTGCGGTGCTACCCCTATCATCGGTGGTAACGGGCGGGTTGGCCACCAGGGAAAAGCCTTAGGCTGCTGGCGCGACCGGCTTACGCGAGGATGTTTCTAAGGGGTTTGCCGTAGTCGCCCGCCTCGTCGCTTTTGCTCCGGTTCGGCGACGGAGAACTGTAGCTTATGCTCGATGGCGTTGATCCGGTCCAGGCGCACGGTGATCCGGTCGCCGAGGGCAAACTGGCGGCCGGTACGCACCCCGACAATCTTGCGGCTCGATTCGCTGTAGCCGAACCGGTCGCCGGGCAGCGTGTCGATGGGCACGAATCCTTCCACAAACAGCTCTTCCAGTTCGACGAAGAAGCCGAAGCGGGTGGTGCTGATGATCAGGGCGGGGAATTCGTCCCCTAGCCGCGCGGCCATGAACTCAGCCTTTTTCCAGTCCACCAGTTCCCGCTCGGCCTCTTCGGCCCGCCGTTCGGTTTCCGAACAAGTGGCGGCGATCCGCTGGAGCCTGGCGGGAAGAAAACTGGGGTTGCGGCCATCGAGGAGCGCCCCGAGAATCCGGTGCACCACCAGGTCCGGGTATCGCCGGATGGGTGAGGTGAAGTGGGTGTAGGCGCGGGCGGCCAGGGCAAAATGCCCCAGGTTCTCTTCCGAATAGCGGGCCTGTTTGAGAGAGCGTAGCATGAGGTAACTCAGGATCCGTTCCTCGGGGCGGCCCTGGATCCGCGCGATCAGCTTCTGATAGTGCCGCGCCGAGACCCGGACATCCTCGGCGGGGATGAGAATATCCCGGCGCAGTTTGCGGCCGTCGCGGGTGCGCTTCACTTGCGGGAATTTCCGGGCCCGTGGCGCGCCGATGCCGAGCGAAACACCGAACCGGTTGGCCAGTTCCTCGAATTCGAGGACACGCCTGGGGTCCGGGGGCTCGTGAACCCGGTACAGCGCATCCACGCCGGCCTGCTGGAGATGGCCGGCGACGGCCTCGTTGGCGGCCAGCATGAACTCCTCGATGATCCGGTGCGCGATGTTGCGGGGACTGCGCGCGATGCCCGTCATCCCGCCGAACTCGTCGAATTCGATGAGCGGTTCCGGAAGGTCAAAATCGATCGATCCCCGCCGCGTGCGCTTCCGCTGCAGCGCGCCGGCGAGATCCCGCATCAGCTCGAACCGCTGCACCAGGGATGCGTATCGCTCCCGGAGACTGGCATCCCCTTCCAGTAAGGCGTGGACATCGGTGTAGGTCATCCGCTCCACGCTGCGGATGACGCCGCGCGTGAATTCCTGGGTAACGATCTCGCCGCGATGGTCGATCTCCATGACGACGGACAGGGTGAGCCGGTCGACGCCGGGGTTCAGCGAGCAGATGCCGGTGGACAGCTCAAGCGGAAGCATGGGGACCGCCCGGTCCGGAAAGTAGACGCTGTTGCCGCGGAGCGCGGCTTCGCGGTCCACCGGGCTGCCGGGGGCGACGTAATGGCTGACATCGGCGATGTGCACGTGGAGCGCATAATTGCCGTTGTCGAGCAGGCCCACCCAGACGGCGTCATCGAAGTCGCGCGCGCTCTCGCCGTCGATGGTGACCACGTCGAGGCCGCGGAAGTCGCGGCGGCCGCGAAGCTCCCGCTCGCTGACTGCGTCCGGGACGCTCTGGGCCTGCTCCCGCACCTCGGGTGGAAAGCGGTGGGGGATGTGGTGCTTGCGGATGATGATTTCCACGTCCACGCCGAAATCGTCCGGACGGCCCAGCACCTCGATGACGCGGCCGGTAGGATTTTCGTCCCTCTCGGGGAAGGCGATGACTTCGGCGTCTACGATCATTCCGTCGAGCGGTTCAGCGGCGACGCCGTCCGGCTCGACGCCGATGCGGTCTTCCGCGAGCCCGGACGGTGGTGTTTCCATGCCCGCGGGGATGCGGATCCAGCGCCGGATGCGGTCATCGTAAGGCTCGACGAAGTTTCCTCGTTCTGCGCGGCGGAAGGTTCCCACGACCGTCAGGTTGCTTCGCTCGAGGACCCTGAGGACCTCGCCCTCGGCGTGGCCGGCCGCATCCAGGCGAACCAGGCGGGCCAGCACCCGATCACCGTGCATGGCGTTGCGGACCGCGTTCGGAGGGATGAAGATGTCTCCTTCCACTCCCTCTACCGGCCGGGCCGGGACCAGGAAAGCGTACCCCTCCCGGTGCAGTTGCAGGCGCCCGGCGATGCGAACTGGCGATTGCGGCACGGCCACCATTATAGAGGCGCCACGGCGGTTGCCGGGGCGCTGCCGGCCCGGTTGAATTCGCTCGAAGATGCAGACTACAGTATGAACGGTCTAACAGGAGGTGAAGCAATGAGAATTGCAGTATTGCTGGCCGTGTTGATGAGCGTACTGGCGCTGACGGCATTCGGCCAGCCGGTGATTGATCCTGCAGGTATTGTGAACGCGGCCAGCTACATTCCCCCTGGCCTGCCCAACTCCGGGATTGCCCAGGGTTCGCTGTTCATTGTGATGGGCGCCGGCCTGGGGCCGCAGAACATCCAGGTAGCGGACTCGCTTCCTTGGCCGACCGAGCTTGGCGACACCACGGTTCAGGTCACCGTGGGCGAGACGACGGTGGATGCGTACCTGTACTACAGCTTCGACCGTCAGGTGGCCGCCGTGCTGCCCTCGACGACACCGGTGGGAGATGGCACGCTGACGGTCACATACAATGGCGTCGCGAGCGAACCGGCGCCGATTCAGGTGGTTCAGAGTGCGCTTGGCATATTCTCGGTCAACCAGGGCGGCTTCGGGCCGGGGATTGTCCAGAACTGGTACTCGCCGACCGACGTGCGCCTCAACACGGTCTTGGAGTCGGCGCGGCCCGGGCAGGCCGAGATCATCTGGGCGACCGGCCTGGGGCCGATCGAGGGCAACGACGCGGATGTTCCCCCGGTGGGCAACCTTGGTGCCGACGTCGAGGTGCTGGTAGGCAACCAGGTCGTCCAGCCGTTCTATGCGGGCCGCACGGCAATGGGCGTGCCCTCGGTGGACCAGATCCAGTTCTTCGTACCTGAGGGAGTCGAGGGCTGCCGGGTGCCGCTGGCGGTGAAGGTCAACGGCGTGGTGAGCAACTACACGACGATCGCCGTCGCCCCCGACGGCGGTGTATGCTCCGATGCCACGGATCTCTCTGTGGCTGAAATGCAAACCCTGGATCAGGCCGGCGAGCTGCGGCTTGGCCTGATCGCGCTCCAACTATTTGACGTCCATTTGGTGACTGGGCTGCAACCCATCGACGGAACCGTGGAAAGCGCCTGGGCCCAGTTCGCGAGCGTGGACCGGACTTCGATGGTGGGTAGCATGGGGCCACGGCAGGGTACGGCGACCTCGTTCGGCACTTGCCTGGTGTACAGTTACGGGAACCAGGACGGACCCAGCTTCACCCCCGGCGAGGTGGCCCCAATGCAGGTCCTGGATGCCGGCCCGAGCATTGCTTTGACCGGGCCGGCCGGCACCGTACAACTCGACCGGAGCGAGTCGGGCGACTACGAGAGAGAGGGTCTCGGGGGAGGATTACCCGGCGAGCAGGTCTTGCCGCCGTTCCTTGTTCCCGGCGACTACACCGCGGACAACGGCGCCGGCGGGGCCGATGTCGGTCCGTTTCAAGCAAATCTTACCCTGCCGCCGACGATCACCTGGACCAACCGTGACGCCATCGATGAGGTCGACCGGACACAGGATCTGGTTCTGACCTGGCAGGGCGGCGACGACGCGTCCCAACTGGTGGCGATCATTGGCTATTCCCTGGCTGCCGAAATCAATTCGGGCGCCAGCTTTGTTTGCACCGCCCGTCCGAGCGCCGGCCAGTTCATCGTGCCCGCCACCGTGCTTTCCAGCCTGCCGGCCAATGGCGCGTCTTCCGAAGAGAATATCTTCGCTGGAGTGCTGGCGGTGGGCACGCAGCCGCTGCGGGGGGCCGCGACCTTTGCCGCGCCCGGCATCGACAGCGGGTACTTCATTTACTCCGCGTGGAACGCCAGGAACGTGACGTTCCACTAAGGCGCCCAGCCATACGGCCCGGCTGGGCGGGCTCTGGCATGGCGCTGAGGCGAGCCTTGGGGATGGGCGGGAGACCACCCCCACGCACCAGCGCCCGTAGTCTCCTCAGCCCTACAATAAAGGGACAGCGTCACGGATCGAGGCATGCCATGCGGAAACTGATCGGAATTGTACTGGTTGCCGCCTGCGCTCTGCCGGGGGCGAACCCGGATCTGCTGCGGCGGGCGTGGAAAGCGAAGTGGATCTGGATGGCGGAGGCGGACCCGTTCGGCTATGGCGTCTACCACTTCCGGCGGAGCTTTGAGCTCGCTTCGAAGCCATCGACGTTCCTGGTTCACGTAACCGCTGACAACCGTTACCAGCTTTTTGTGAACGGCGAGCGCGTGGTCCGGGGGCCGGCGCGCGGAGACCTGTTTCACTGGCGTTACGAGTCCGTGGATCTGGCCAAGCACCTCCACGCCGGCAAGAACGTGCTGGCGGCGGTGGTGTGGAACGATGGGCAGTACCGCGCGGTGGCCCAGATCTCTTACCGGACCGGTTTCCTGATGCAGGGTGACACCGACCGGGAGGCGGTGGTGAACACCGGGCCCGGATGGGTGGGCATCCAGGACAAGGCCTACCAGCCGCTTCCGGTTACGTCTCAGATGGTCGGTGGCTATGTGGCCATCCCGCCAGGTGAGCAGGTGGATGCGAGACGGTACCCGTGGGGCTGGGAGCAGCCGGACTATGATGATTCGGCCTGGAAGCCGGTGGCCACGGGGCGGGCGGGAGCGCCGCGCTACACGGTGGATGCGCCGGACCGGTGGTTCCTGGTGCCGCGGTCCATCCCGCTGCCCGAGGAAAAGCCGATCCGGATGGCCCGGGTGCGAAAGGCCGAGGGGATCTCGCTTCCGCCCGGGTTCCCGGCCCGCCCGGCGCCGTTCCGGGTGCCGGCGCGGAACCGGGTGAAGCTGCTCATCGATCAGAATCACCTGACGACGGCCTACCCCGAGCTGGTGGTGAGCGGAGGCAAGGGGGCCCGGATCTCGCTGCGCTATGCCGAGGCGCTCCGGGTGAAGGGCAAGCGCGAAAAAGGCAACCGGGATGAGATCGAGGGGAAGGAATTGGTTGGATTCGGGGACGTCTACATTGCCGGCGGCGGCGCGCACCGCGTGTGGTCACCGTTGTATTGGCGCACGTACCGCTACATCGAGCTGAGCATCGAGACCGCAACCGAGCCCCTGACGATTGAGGATCTCCGCGGCGTCTACACCGGTTACCCGTTCGTGCGGAAGGCGCATTTCGCGGGCGGTCCGGCGGAGTTGCAAAAAATTCTCGATGTGGGCTGGCGTACGGCGCGCCTGTGCGCTCATGAGACTTACATGGACTGCCCTTACTACGAACAGCTTCAGTACGTCGGCGACACGCGCATCCAGGCGCTGGTCTCGCTTTACATGAGCGGCGACGCTCGCTTGATGCGGAACGCCATCGACCAGATCAACGACTCCCGCACCGCCGAGGGCGCCACCTTCAGCCGCGCGCCGTCGGCCCTGCAGCAGTACATCCCGCCGTTTTCTCTCTGGTGGATCGGGATGGTGCACGACTACTGGCGGTACGTGGATGAGCCGGCATTCGTAAAGCGGATGCTGCCGGGCGTGCGCAGCGTCCTATCCTTCTTTGCCGCCCGTCAGAAGGCCAACGGCTCGCTGGGCCGGCTGCCCTGGTGGAACTACGTGGACTGGGTGCCGCAATGGCGGCGGGGCATCCCTCCCATGGCGGCTGACGGGGCCTCGGCGCCGCTTGACCTGCAGCTTCTGCTGGCCTACGAATGGGCGGCGGAAATGGAGCGGGAGCTGGGGCTG
>CAZXVW010000082.1:0-17320 GCA_964644025.1 uncultured Solibacteraceae bacterium
ATTCCCTGGCCGACAATAAAACCTCTTTGCCGCGCACCTGGACCGTCCGTCCGGCCGGATCAATCACCACCTCTCCGAAACGGATCACCGGGGTGGTGCGGCGCGTGGCCCGCCACCGGCGCAGCATGGTTTCCACCCGCGCCAGCAGCTCCGGCAGCTCGAAGGGCTTGGTCACGTAATCGTCGGCGCCCAGGTGAAGGCCGCTGACCTTGTCGTTGAGCGTGCTCAGCGCCGACAGGATCAGCACCGGCACCGTTTCGGCGCGCTCCCGCAGTTCCATCAGAATATCGAGACCGCTCGAGCCCGGGAGCATGATGTCGAGGACGATCAGGTCGGGATGGCATTCGAACGCCTTCCGCATTCCCTGCGTCCCGTCGGGCGCCGTAACTACGTTGTAGCCGTTGAGCTGGAAATTCGTCGCCAGCCCTTCGCGCAACGCGGTGTCATCCTCGATCACCAGAATCGTTTCTCGCGACTCCTTCACCCTCATCCTTCTGACTCGCTGTCCCAGGTGGCGACTGCTGGCAATTGGGAAGTTTGACGAGAAAGGAACTTCCCCGTCCCACCTGGGAATCGACGCTGATTTCCCCCGAATGCGCCAATGTGAGGTACTTGACGATCGCCAGGCCCAGACCCGTGCCCGAGGACCGGCTGCTGAGATTCTCGTCCGACCGGTAGAAAGGTTCGAATATGCGCTTTACTTCCCCGCGCGGAATGCCCACCCCGTTGTCGGTGACCTTGATCTCGGTCAAACCGTCAGTGTCGCACGTCCGGATGGCGATCTTTTTCTCCTCTTTGGTGTATTTATAAGCGTTGATCAGCAAGTTCAGCACCAGCGTGCTGATGGCATTGCTGTCGTGCCTGACCGGCGCGGTGCTTTCCAGCGTGGCCGTGAAATCCAGGCGCTGGGGGTCCACCATCATCTGGAAACGCTCGATGGCGTCCTCCACCGCCGCCCGCAGCGGCGCGGTGTGCATCTCCAGCAGGTCGCGGTCCATGGCGACGGCACGCCAGGTCAGCACCCGGTCTCCCATCGCTTCCAGCCACTTGGCTTCCCGGATGATCGTCTCCAGGAATTGTTTCGTGCGTTCGGGATCGCCTTTCAGCCGGTTCATCAGCAGCGTTTGCGCGTACATCTGAATCACGGTCAGCGGGGTGCGGAATTCGTGGCTGACGTTAGCCAGCAGGTCGGCTTGTTCGCGCACTGTTCGCGCGCGCCGGCCGAGAAGGACCGTCACGGCGATGACCCCGCCCAGCGCTGCGGCGGTAAATGAAATCACCAGTACCGCCACCACCAGCGGATCGGACCGGCGTCCCAGCACCAGGCTGATGATCCCCACCGCGGTGGACAGCAACACCGGCAGCAGCACTCCCACCGTGAGCAGGACTAGAATTCCGCGCAGGCTCTGCCGGCGGCGCATCCGCTCGATCGCGGCGGCCGCCCTGGCCTCCATGGAGTACATCGCGCCTCCGGCTTTTACAATCTTAGCTCAAGCGCCGGCGCGACTCATGGTTTCCAGGTTGATGGCTTGGGGGCGCCCATCGGCGGGAAGCTGCTGCCGGTTAGCCTTGGCGAGCCAGCGGAGCTGCGAGCGTGCATACATGGTGATCAGGAACCGCCGGAGCTTCCCCCGCGCCAGCAATCCCAGCGCCCGGCGGGCGGAATACACCCGTGACATGGCCTGGGTCGACTCCCGTGCCAGGTCTCCCGGCGTCATCCTGGCCGGCTGGAACACGGTGTGATGACCATCGAACTGCGACCAGTCCTTCGTCAACAGCCGGCCGCCCTGCTCCATCTGGTCGAAGAAAAGCGTTCCCGGAAACGGGGTCAGGATCGAAATCTGGATGGAGTCGATGTCTTCATCGATGGCGAACTGCGCCGTGGCCCGGATCGTGTCCGCATCTTCGGAGTCGGCGCCGGCCACGAACATCCCGTGGACCCACATCCCGTACCGGTGGAACCTTTCAATGGCCTGCCGGATGTCATCCACACTCTGGCGCTTGTGATACAGCGTCAGGGCCTCTGCCTGAATGGACTCGAAGCCGACGAACACCGTCCGGCAGCCCGCCCGCTGCATCAGTGCCAGCAGTTCCAGATCCCGCGCTGCCCGCACGGAGACTTGGGCGTCCCAGGTCGGCAAGAAGCTGCCTTTGCTCAGCAGGTAATCGAGCAGCCGTTTTGCCCTGGCTGGCGACGCGCAGAAATTGTCATCGTAGAAGAAAACGGTCTTTCCTTGCCCTCGGCGCTGCTCCAGCTCTTCGGCCACTCGCTCGGGACTTGCGAAGCGCATCTTGTGGCCGGACATCGCCACCACCGAACAGAAGCTGCACCGGTGAGGGCATCCTCGGGATGTCTGCACCGGGATCACGCCCTGGTGGCAGTAACTGCGGCAACGCCCCTCCACCAGGTTCACATCGGGGATCGGCAGATCGTCCATCTGTACCGCGCCATCCCCGAGCGGATTATGAACACTCTGCCCGTTCTCCTGATAGCTCAAGCCGGGCACCGCGCGCGGGCTGACCGTGCCCTCGACCATATCAAGAAAGCGGTCAAATGTCGTCTCCGCCTCGCCCCGCAGCACCCAGTCGGCGTGGCGCAACCCCTCTTCCGGCAGGAAGGTGACGTGCGAGCCCCCCAGTACGACGCGCGTGCCTGCCTCTCGCAGCCGGTCCGCCAGGCGGTAGGCTCCTGGCGCTGTCGATGTGGTGGTGGAGATGCAAACCAGCTCCGCCCCAGCCAGCTCCTCCGCCTTCACCGGGGTCACTTGCTCGAACAATATACGGGTCTGGATTCCTCGCATGCTTGCCATGGTGCCGAGAATCGGCAGCCCGAGCCGGGGCACGTAGCTGCGGGAAAAAACGTGCCGCCCGGGAGGTTTCGGCTCCACCATCACGATGTTTCGAAGTTTCATTCACTCTCCTTTCGCCTGGATGTCGCGCCGCCGGCGCGCCAGCGCCCGACGGATCGGGCCGCGCCGGCAGGCGAATTCTTCCTTGCTGTTTTCCAGCATGACGCGTAAGTGTCACAAATATGTCATGGCGCCGCCGGCCAGAGGCGGGCTCGTTTCTCCACAACCACGTCGTCTGCGGGAATCTTCTCCGCTGTCATCGCGATGCCGCGCCGCGAGAACTAGATGTAGGTTGCATCTATTTTATTCATGGAGTATCCTGATTACAGGGCGGCGAGCACCGCCCGGGAGAGAGAATGGGACGCGGGTTCTGTCGTCGGCATGGCCGGGATCACCCTTGCACTTGCGCCATGGGGAACGTCTACCGGTTCGTCGAACCCGTGGTGTTGTTGCTGCTGAAGAAGAAAGGCCATTCCTACGGCTATGATCTGGCCGGCGAGGTAGAGCGGTACGCTCTCACCGATGCCGAGATCGACCGCGGCGCCCTGTACCGCACGCTCCGGCAGTTGGAGCAGAACGGTCACGTCGTATCGCAATGGAACGTCCAGAAAAGCGGCCCGGCGCGGCGGGTCTATTCGCTCACCGAGGAAGGCGACCGTCACCTGGCCGAGTGGGCCGAGGTTCTCGGCAACCTGTCCTCCTCAATGGCGCGCTTCGTCGAGTTGGTTCGCTCGGCGGGGGATACTGAGCCCGCCCGGCGCCGGCGCCCGGCCCGGACCCGGCCGTAGCCGCGGCTCACCCCAGCCCCGGCCAGCCGGTCATCGGACTTCGCAGTCCCGCCGCGCGGAACGTTTCCTCACTCAGTGATCGCACACGTTGGATCCGGCAGCCAGCTTGCCTTCCAGGTAGTCGCGCACGATGGCTTCGGGAGTGCCGGCTTCGACGCCGATGATCACCTGAACCGAAGCCTGGTTGAACAGATCCAAGGCCCGGCTTCCCATGCCACCGGTGATTACGAGGTTGACGCCTTGTTCGTGCAGCCAGCGAGGCAGTAGTCCCGGCATATGATCTGGCGCCGGTAACTCCTCCGACTTCAAGATCTCTTTGTCGGTTTCATCAACATCGAAAATCGCAAAAGAGCTGGCATGACCGAAATGGGCTGAAAGTTGCCCGTCCACTACGGGGATCGCAATCCGCATACTTGTTCTCTCCATGTTGTTTTCATAAACCGATGGCAAACGGCGTACGCCGTTGCTCCACGCTTTGGATAATCTTTTGCCAAATCTGCCGGACGGCGCGGACCACTTGTTCGCTGCCCGCCTCCAGCAGGGTCCGCCCCTCCACCTGTGCCCGCGTGACCGAGGGGTCATAGGGAACCCGGCCCAGCACATCGAACTCGCCTGCGGCGGCGAACTTTTCGATCCGCGCGGCCGCCGCGGGGTTCAGATCCGCCTTGTTCACCACTACCCCGGCGCGGATTCCGAAATGGCGGATCAGGCTGCTCACCCGCTTCAGATCCTCGATCCCCGACACGGTCGGTTCGGAAACGGTCACCGCGTAATCGGCGCCGGTCAGGGCCGCGATTACCGGGCACCCCACGCCTGGGGGGCCGTCCACCAGAATCAGGCCGGCGCCCGTTTTCTTCGCCGTCACCCGGGCCTCCTGGCGCACCAGCGAGACCAGCTTGCCGGAGTTTTCCTGGCCGGGAAACAACTCGGCGTGGATCATCGGGCCGAAGCGTGTCTCGGAGCGAAACCATTGGCCGCAGGTTTCCTCTTCCAGGCGGATTGCTTTCTCGGGGCACACCCGGACACAGACGCCGCAGCCTTCGCACAGGATCGGGTCAATCCGGTACGACGGCGCATCCTCGGCGCCTCCCGGGGGGAAGATCGCCCCGAAGCGGCACTCGGCTTCACACAGGCCGCAGTTGGTGCAAAGCTCCGGGTCAAGCTTGGCCGTGGAGCCGCTGGCGAAGTCATGGGATTCGCGCACCGTCGGCCCCAGGATCAGGTGGAGATTGGCAGCGTCCACGTCACCGTCGGCGATGACGGCCGTGCGGGTCAAGGCAGCGAAGGCCGCGGTGATGCTCGTCTTCCCGGTGCCCCCTTTCCCGCTGACGACGACCAGTTCTTTCACGCGGCCACCTCCTGGAGCAGGCGTCCGGCGATCGCCTCGATCCGTTCGCGGAATTCGGGAAGCACCTCCGAGGCCAGTTCTCCGCGGGAGTATGCCTCGGCCACCTGGCGCTCATCGGGAATCCGGCCCCAGATGGGCACTTCCTCCCGCCGGCAGTACTCCTCCACCCGGTTGTCCCCGATGCCGGCCCGGTTCACCACCACGCCCATCGGGATGCCGAGCTTGCGCATCGTCTCTACTGCGACCCGCAGATCATGCAAGCCGAACGGGGTCGGCTCGGTCACCAACACGACGACGTCCACCCCGTAAACACTGGTGACCACCGGGCACGAGGTTCCAGGCGGGGCATCCAGGATGGTGATCTCGGCTTTCCGGGCCCGCTCGCGCAGCTCCCGGATGAGCCGGACCGTGGCTGTTTCCCCGATGCGGAGACGTCCCGCGGCGAATGCCACGCTGCCGGCCTCGCCCAGTTCGACCACGCCGATGGGTTGTTGCCGTTCCGATATCGCGTCGCGGGGACACACCATCAGGCAGCCGCCGCAGCCATGGCACAGCTCGGGAAACACGATCACGCGCTCCTTCAGCACCGCGATGGCGTTGTACTGGCAGAAACCGCTGCACTCGCCGCAGAAATCGCACCGGGATTCGTCCACCTTTGGCACCGGGCGGTAAACGGGAATGCGCTGGTCGATCCGCGGCTGCAAGAACAGCCCGCCGTTCGGGGCTTCCACGTCGCAATCGACGTAGCTGACCGCGTGGCTGGCGCTCAGAACCCGCGCCAGGTTCGTGCTCAGTGTTGTCTTCCCCGTGCCGCCTTTACCGCTGGCAATCGCAATTTCGAGCACACCTGTCTCCTTGCTGGGCTGAGTCCCGCTCCATCTGGTTTTCTGTGTTGAACGGGCCACCCGGCGGCGACGAGAGTTCGCCGGTGACGGGGGGACTCACCGGTGAACTGTTGATCACCACCGGGCGGCCCGAGCTTTTGGGAACCGGCGGCAAGGGGTGACTGACCCCGTCAACTTCCCTTGCCGGCCAGTTCATCAAGCCGCTTCCGGATTCCGTCGAGCTGGCTCTCCAGCACGCTGACTTGCTGCTCCAGAACCTTTTTTTCAGCCGTAGGTGAGGCAGCAGCAGCAGGGTTCAACGGGGCGGTGGCAGCGGGTGCCGCCGGTGCCCCGTACCAGTTACCCGGCCAGAACCAGCCACCCCAGCCTCGGCCGGCGCCGAAACCCCGGCCCCAACCGCCGCCTCGGCCCCAACCGCCGCCTCGGCCCCAACCACCGCCATACAGCGGCGAGCCGAAACCCCGGTTCAAGTAACCCGGCACGGCGAAACCCGAGCAATAACCCGCGCCTCTTCCGGTTCGCGGACCGAGTCCGGCCGGCCCGGTTCTATCTCCTAGTGGCATAATTCTTTCACTCCTTTCCTGGGACCAGTCACGTTGCTGTTCCCGCTCGCACGGCCTGATCTCTCACTCTGCAGGCCGTGTCAAACCCAGTGCCAGATCCTTGTCCCGCTGCAAGCCGCGGGCGCCGCAGGAGCAGCTCACATTACCTATTCGGCCCATTCGCTCCCGTCAACTCGTGTAACTGGCCCCGCTCGAAGTCCCTTACGGCCTCCTCCACCGTGCGGCCTCCGCCGGCGTAGATCTTGATACCAGCCGCGGATAACGTCTGAAATGCGTTCGGGCCGCAAGCGCCCGTGATCAGCACTGTGGCGCCGAGGCGGCTGATGTTTTCGGCCGCCTGGATCCCTGCTCCCCGTGCCGCGGTCGCCGACGTGACCTCATGTGGCTCCCAGGACTTGCTCTCAGTGTCGTACACCAGAACCCAAGGTGCCCGGCCGAAGCGGGAATCCACATCGCTGGTGGGTTTTGAACCGGTTGCCGTGATTGCAACTTTCATATCGAATTCTAGTGTACAATAGTTCTTAGGTGTAATCAACATCTACCCCATCCTCCGGTCACTTTCCTGACCGCGGCGGGCAGATCCTTCCAACCCGCTTTTCTTGCCGAGGGTCAGGGGAGATGGCTAGATCAACAACGAACGGGAGCAGCTACATGAATCCTGCAGAACGACAGAAGGAGAGAGAGCAACAGGAGCAGCGAGTCCGGGAGCAGATGAGCCGGGTTGGACGAAAGCTGATTGTTCTCTCCGGTAAAGGAGGGGTCGGCAAGAGTACTGTTGCCGCCAACCTCGCCGTAGCCCTGGCGGGCGCGGGCCACCGGGTGGGCCTGCTGGACGTGGACGTCCATGGCCCCAGTATCCCCAGGATTATGGGGATTGAAGGGAAAGCGCCGATCTCAAACGGCAAGCAGATCATGCCGCTTTCGGCCGGGGAGAACCTGGGCGTAATGTCGATTGGACTCCTGATCCAGAACAAAGCGGATGCCGTCATCTGGCGGGGGCCGTTGAAGTTCGGCGTAATCCGGCAGTTCCTGGCCGACGTTGCGTGGGAGTCGCTGGACTACCTCGTTGTTGATTGTCCCCCGGGCACCGGTGACGAACCGCTCTCGGTGGCCCAGTTGGTCGGGCGTCCCGCCGGAGCGGTGATCGTCACCACTCCCCAGGAACTGGCCATCAATGACGTCCGCCGTTGCGTCACCTTCTGTGAAAAAGTCTCGCTTCCGGTAGTCGGGATCGTGGAGAATATGAGCGGCTTCGTTTGCCCTGTCTGCGGAACGCGCACGGACCTGTTCGGCCGCGGCGGCGGTGAGCGCCTGGCCCGTGAGATGAAGGTTCCGTTTCTGGGCGACGTGCCCATCGAGCCGGCAATCGTGGGCTCCGGCGACGCGGGGAAACCGTTCCTCGGAAGCCATCCGGAAACCGAAGCCGGCAAGGCATTCACGGCGATCGTAGAAAAAATCGCCGCCCACCAGGACTGGACGGCGCCCGCACCGGCTCAGCCGGACACAGCCGCGGCCCGCGGGGCGGAATGATACGCCGGGTTCGCCTCAGCCTTCCTGGAGTATCTCGAAGCCTAGCAGCCGGCCCAGGCGCCTGACCGCGCGCACGTGGTTTCCGTAGAAAACCACGCGGTGCAGCAGGTCCCGGGTGCCCGGCATCTTGCCGCCTCGTGTCAGCGCCGCCGAGTAACCTTCCAAATACCTCCGCGCGTTGCTGACCCGCGCACGGATCTTCGTCCGGCAGCCATTGGGGTTGTCCACGTTGCCGATCACCTCGCCGGTGGCGAGCAGCAAGCGGTCCGCCCCGGCAAACCGGGCAATGGTGACCGTGCCGGCGGCCGGCGCCAGCACCTGCATCGACACGCCCTTGTGATCCTCCAGATGGGAGCGGATCAGGTAGGGAGACGGTTTGCCGTTGAGGGCGCGCAGGCGAGTCGCGGCGACGCAATGGGCGAAGATGAGCTCGTTGCGGCTGGTATCGAACACCGGGTCGTTGACGAATCCCGGCACGCCGCTGAAGGAAGTAATCAGGAGTTGGGTCATCGTCGACTCCAGGTCGCATTCGCAGACGCCGTAGAGGCCGGCGTCGTTAAGTTTGGAGAAAGCGACGCAGGGGTAGGCGGGCAATTCCTTTCTGGAGAAGCCGCCGAGGCAGTCGATGGCGATGGCGTTGGCCCCCTCGGTCCGCATCAGGTTCTGGATGGCGTGATAGAGGCGGAGCGAAGCGCTAATCTCCTCCGGCTTCGGCTCCACCACGCGCAACGCCGCCTTCTCGAACTCCCGCGCCGCGCTCGCCGCCGCGGAGGCGTCCGCCGCCTGGTAGGCGGCCTGGATGTCCGTGTAAGCCGGGAAAGCGAACTGGGTACCGAACCGCCGGGCGTAGCCGCTGGTTTCCGGCTTGTGGTCCGGCCGGGCTACCAGCAGCACCTTGCTGTGGCGGAGGTGGTGCACGGTTTGAAACAGCTTCACGTAAGGGTCCAGTGCGGCAAAGCTGCTGCTGGCGATCACCTCCACCTTGTTGCCCATTTGCTGGAAGGCGGCGGCGTGGGTCCAGTCATGACCCATGTAGGGCAATGAAAAAAGCACTACCGGCAGATCGGAAGCCACCAGCTTTCGGAGCATCGAGTAAACGCCGGTGGTCAGGTTGAAGGCCAGGATGATATCCGCCTGAGTTGCTTGCGCGGCCCAGGCCTCCGCCGCAGCCTCGTTGCGCAGCATTTCGCCGCCGGTGAGCTGGATGCGGCCCGGATAACGTTTCTGCCACTCGAGCAGGTTCGCCTCGATTTTGGCTACTTCGGCTTTCAGGTCCACATCGGGCCGCGGCCAGCCGGCGTGCCGGGCCAGGAACACCCTTCGGACCACCGCGGGGCCGCTCCACGGCATCTGAATCTGCTCCGCGCCGCCGGGGGCCGGCAGTGCGGCGCCCAGGCTGGCGGCGGAGGCCGACAGAAAGGACCGTCTGGTCAGGTTGTCACGTGCTTCGGACATGATTGCACTCCAGAGTCGTCGTTGGCGGTAAGGCCAACCGCAGTATACTCCCCGGCCCCGCCGCCTTCAAGCAACCGAATTGCTCTGGCTACGCTCCGGGCACGGGCGCCCCCAGCTTCTTATCCGAACCCGAAGACCGCCGATCCAAGTACATACACGATCACCGGCGTCACGAGAATCGCGATCAGGTCAAGCACAATGCCCGCTCGGAACATTGCCGGAATGGTGATCCAGCCGCTGCTGAAGACGACGGCGTTGGGTGGCGTCGCCACTGGCAGCATAAAGGCAAACGACGCCATGATGGTCGCCGGGATCAAGATCAAGTAAGGATTGATACCCAGTTCCAATGCAACTTCCGCCAGAACGGGGCAAAGCATGAGTACGGTTGCGACGTTCGACGTCATCTCGGTCAGCAGCACCGCAAGAATACAGGCGGCCGGGAAGATTACCCACACGGGGGTGCCTTTAAGTCCGGCCAGCAGTGAGCCGATCCAATTCGCCAGCCCCGTCTCGGTGATCCCCGCCGCCAGCGCGAAGCCCCCGCCAAAGAGGATAACGATTCCCCACGGGAGCCCGGTCTGGATGGTCCTCCAGTCCATGATGAATCTCTCCTTCCGGCCCTTCCATTCCACGCCGCCCTTCAGGTTGACGGGGATCAAGCAGAGCACAATAGCGATGAAGATGCCCACGGTGGCGTCGTGCAGAAACTCGGGATGAGAGAAAACTCGTGACCAGCCAGGGATGGTAAACACGCCCACGTGGATGGGCTGACGGAACATCCACAGGAAAGCGAGACAGCATGAGGCCGCGAGAACTATCTTTTCCGGTCGCGACATGGGGCCCAGCTTCCGTCTCTCTTCCTCAATGACAGATTGACTTGCTGTGAACTGAATACGGTTCAACGAGACGCGGCTGCCGAAGCGGCAAAGGTAAAGCCACGCGATAGGCAGGAGAACAAGGACCACGGGCACGCCAACCAGACTCCAGTCGAGGAAGGAGATGGAGGGATTTTCGGGAAATCGCTCCTCCGCAAACCCCAGGAAGGCGACATTGGTGGGCGTTCCGACGATGGTCCCGACACCGCCGATACTGGCCGAGTAAGCGATTCCCAGCAGCAATACCAGCCCGAAGGTATCTTTCACCCGCTCCGGCGTTCCTTCGTCCCGGCGGCCATCGAGTAAGGCCGACTCTGAGATCTGCAAGACGACGGCCATCGCCACCGGCAGCATCATCATGGTGGTGGCGGTGTTGGAGACCCACATCGAGAGAAAAGCTGTGGCCACCATGAAGCCCAGCACAAGCCGGTTCGGATGCGTGCCGACCTTGGCGATGGTCGCCAGTGCGACTCTCCTGTGCAGGTTCCATTTCTCCATCGCCAGCGCAATGATGAAGCCGCCCACGTACAAGTAGATAAGGTGGTTTGCATAGTGCGGCGCCACCTCGCTGCTCGCCATGATGCCGAGTAGTGGATAGGCCGCAATGGGAATCAGTGCGGTGACGGCGATGTGCGTGGCTTCGGTGATCCACCAGAGGGCCATCAGCGCCACCACCGCCGCCATCCGCTTCGCCTCCGGGCTCATCCCGGCCGGGGCGGGCAGCAGCAGGATCGCCACGAACGAGACGCTCCCGCCAATCAGGCCGATCAGGCGGCGTGATCCGTAGCTTTCCTGGTTCTGGGGCAACGGCGGCTCCTGGGGACGCGGAATCTCTATCCTATGAACGGCCGCCGATTCGCGTCAACTGTCATCGCGCGGCGGCTGCGCCGGTCGCCGCGCGCACGGCCGCATCGGCCTCCTCAATTGCCGGTGTGTTTCTGGCGGGAACGGCTCAGTTGCCGGTAGCGCTCAAGCACGCGCTCGACGTAAAGCCGCGTTTCCGGGTAAGGTGGGATGCCCTGGTAGCGGTCCACCGCTCCCTCGCCGGCGTTGTAGGCGGCCAGGGCACGGTAAGCGCCGCCGTCGTACTTGAGCAGGAGCCGGCGCAGATAACGGGCGCCGGCATCCACGTTTTGTGCGGGGTCGGCCGGGTCGGCGTTGAGTTTCGCCGCGGTGCCGGGCATGAGCTGCATGATCCCGATTGCTCCCTTCGGTGAGACGGCGTCCGGCCGGAAGCCGGATTCGACCGCCGCCACGCTCCGCAACAGCTCCGGCGGCAGGCCGTAACGCTTGGCGGCTTCCTCTACAAGCTGTTCGGGAGCCGCCGGCGGCGCTTCCGGCTGTTGGGCGGATGCTGCGGGGGGTGGCACGTAATCCTCAGCTTCAAACCCTGCCACCGAGGCTCGTGAGAGCTCGATTTTGCCCTCCGCGGTGAACAGGCGGACCACGGCCCCGTCGATCTCGTGCCGCTCCGCGCGCAAGCGGAAGCCGTTGTTCAGCACCACGTATTCACCGGCCAGCGCAGAGCCGGCCAGGCAGAGGATCAGGAGGCTTCTCACGTCACACCCTTCCTTTAAGTCTATGACGCCGGCGCGGCCGCTGCCGTGCAGCCGCCGCGCGGGCCGCCTCACTGAACCGGGAGCGAGTACAGGGTCACGCTCAGCGGGGCGATGGCGAACGTTCCGGCGGTGTCATCAATCGTTGTTTGCTGAATGTCCACCTGGCGCGGCTCCCCTGGCGCATTGTGCGCCCACCGGCCCCGCCCGGTGATCACCCAGCGACGGCCGCGCCCCGTGAGGCTTGCTGCCTTCAGGTCAAGCGCGATCTCCCGCTTCTCCTCCGTGGGATTCACCACGCCGACCGTAATCGCGGTTTTATCCGCCGTCCAGGCCGCCGCGATGTCGAGCGGTGCGTAGTCTCCGGAAACTTCCACTGGGATCGTACCGTACCGTTCGCGGTAGAGCTTCAACACCAGGCCGGTCGTCTCGAATTCCGCCTGCGTCCTGGTGGTCTTGATGGCCCCGATCACGTTCACCGTCTGGGCGTAGTTGGCCATGAAAAAGATGTCGCTGTTGCGGAAGAACTCATGCAGCCCGGCGGCGATGCCGAGCGCGTCCTGCAGGAAATAGCGCACGCCCAGCTCGCCGTACTCGTTCGGGCCGTACCAGTAGTTCCATTCATCCATCGCCACGCGAATGTTCTTGCCGCCGAGCGAGGCCAGCTCGCGGCGGTAAGTGCGGTGCGCGTCGGCCACCTTCCGGATGCGTTCGGGAATCTGCGCCACGTGCGCCGCCACGTCTTCCTTGTCTTGCCAGTAGAGATGCTCGCTGATCAGGCTCATGTAGTCCGCGCAGGTGGTCAGCATCTGCCGGCTCCACTGGCCCACCCGGCCCACGGCCACTGGCTTGATGGAAGCATCCACCGCCCGCATTGCTTCGACCACGCGGTTATGCTTCTTGACGTAGTCGGCGAGCGGCATATGGCCAAGTTGCCAGTTTCCGTACATTTCATTGCCCACGGCGAACCATTTCACGCCGAACGGCCGCGGGTGTCCGTTTCCGGCTCGCAGCTTGCCCATCGGCGTCTCTGGTCCGCCATTCAGATACTCGACCTCTTCGGCCGCAGCCTCGGCGCCGCCGAGACCCGTATTGATGGCAATGTAGGGTTCGGCGTCGATCTCCCGGCACAGCGTCAGGAATTCATGCAGGCCCACGTCGTTTGGTTCCACGCCCTTCCAGGCGGGATTCTTGCGCGGCGGCCGGCGGTCCGGGTCACCGATGCCGTCCCTCCAGTTGTAACCGCTCACGAAATTACCGCCGGGCCAGCGGTAGACGGGGGCGTTCAATTGTCTGAGCAGCGCCACCGTATCGGCCCGCCAGCCGTAGATGTTGTCGGCCGGCATCAGCGAAACTGTTCCGATGAGAAACTTACCCGTGCCTTCGCCGGTGATTTCCAGCCGCCCGTTGTCGGTGGTCCCGCCGGAAGTGAACTTGAGGGGGTACCTTGCGTAATCGCCAGTGAGCTTGTCGATGACCACGGTGTCGCGCATCGTCGCCCCGCCGCCCCACACCAGGCTCACCCGGATGGGCGCGGCGGAAGCATCGCCGGCCAGCACGATCCGCCCGGTGTACTGCTTTCCTGCGATCAGGCCCAGCCGTTCCTGCATGAGGCCGGCCCGCTGTCCACCGCCGGGGAGGGTGATTTGCGGCGTATGATCCCCAACGTAAGAATGCGCCGTGATCATTCTCACGGCGTGCTTCGGGCCGAGAATCATCCACGGCGATCGCACCAGCAGCTCGTAGGGGTGTCCTTCCCCCTGGTAGGAGCTTTTGCCGGGCGTGTACATCTCCCACGCTGGCGCCTCACCATGCACCGGGTAGTAGAATTTCCGGTCCTCGAGCATCTCGGCCCACAGCCCTCCGTAAATGCAGCGGCCGAGGTGTTCGATGAATTGCCCGTAAATGTACTTTGAGATCGGTTCGCCGGTCTTGGCAGTGTCGATGGTCACCTTCGATGCTGCGCCGCTCAGTGCGCAGCTCGCCAGCAACAGCACCGGGATCAGCTTCTTCATGATTTCCTCTCTTGTCCTCCTGATTCTACCGGAGTTGCCGCGAAACACGGAACAGACTGCCGGGCGTCGACGGAGACATCGCCGGGAAATCTCCGCTCTTAGAGCTTGTCAAGCGCGCCCGGTGCTCGGTTGGTCCCGGCCGTTTCCCGCGTGGTTCAATCTTTACCGGATGGTATATTCACCTTGACTCTCCCGGTCCGGTTCGTTACCCTGGGGGCAAAAGCGGGGAATTTCAGACCCGCCTTGGAGGGTAAGTGGCCTACATTATCGCTGAGCCGTGTATCGGGGTGAAGGACACCGCGTGCGTGGATGCCTGCCCGGTGGATTGCATCCATCCTACCAAGGAAGAGCCGGAATACGAAACCGAGGAAATGCTCTATATCAACCCGGATGAATGCATTGACTGCGGGGCTTGCGTTCCCGTCTGTCCGGTCGAGGCCATCTTCGAGTTGGATGATCTGCCGGAACGGTGGGCCGATTTCACCGAACGCAACGCGGCGTACTATCGGAAATGATCGCCGGCCGCGCCTGATGCGGCGGCCGTGTCCCGGTGACGCGGCGGCTTTCCTCGGGCCATACGTTGGTTGCATCCCGCGCGCAGAAGTAGCGGTCAACCGATTGTAGGATTTACGGCTCTGATTTTCCTTTTCTATACGAACAAATTGAAGATACAATGGAGGCGTTATGAAGCTCAGCGCCCAGGAAGAGTATGGCCTTCGCTGCCTGCTGGATCTGGCGCGATGCCGGGAGGGGGAGAGCCTGACGATTTCCGCGATCAGCCGCGCCGAGGGGCTGTCGATTCCCAATGCCGCTAAGCTGATGCGGCTGCTCCGGAGGAAGGGTCTGGTCCACAGCGCCCGTGGTCAATTCGGCGGTTACCGGCTGGCTCGCCCGGCCGGGGAGATCTCGGTGGCTTGCGTTCTCGAGGAGCTCGGTGGCCTGTTTTTCGAGCCGGCGTTCTGCACCCGCCACGCGGGCTTGCAGAAAGCCTGTATCCACAACCGCGACTGCGCGCTGCGGTCTCTTTGGACTGGAATCCATGCGACTCTCTCGCGGCTGCTTCAGAACACGACTCTTAAGGATCTGCTCTGCTGCGAGCGGGAGATGAACCGGCGCGTGGAACGGATGGCGGGCGTCACGCTGCCCCGCTCCGCGCACTGAGGGAGGATGCGCGCCCGGGCAGGAGTTGGTTAGCGGCTCGTCCTTGGCCGCGCCTTCCGCGCGGAGCATCGCGGGGAACCAGGCCGGTGGAACAGATTTGCAGATCACCAGTATGATAGGGATGCGGGGCCGGTCAGACGGGAACTGCCGCCTGAGGCCACCCGGTACGGAATGTCGAACCTGGCTGACATTCTTCGCGAAAACGTACGGGAAGGCGAACTCGCCGAACCGATGGAAAAGCAGCGGGTCCGCTGTCTGGCCTGCGCTCACCGTTGCGTGGTTTTCGAGGGGCAAGCTGGCATCTGCAAGGTGCGGTTCAACCGCGGCGGTAAGCTGTACGTTCCCTGGGGTTACGTCGCGGGCGCCTATGCCGACCCGATCGAGAAGAAGCCTTTTTTTCACGTCCGCCCTGGCTCGCTCGCGCTCAGCTTCGGGATGCTGGGCTGTGACCTGCATTGTTCCTACTGCCAGAACTGGATCACCTCCCAGGCGCTGCGCGACCCGCGCGCGGTCGGTTCCATCCGCCATGCCACCCCCGAGCAGCTTGTGAAGGCCGCGCTGGAGGCCGGCGCCGCCTCGGTGGTGAGCACTTATAATGAGCCCCTGATCACCGCCGAATGGGCCGTGGCCATTTTTCGCCTGGCCCACCGGCAGGGACTGCTGACGGGCTTCGTCTCCAACGGCAACGCCACCCCGGAAGCGCTCGAATACCTGCGCCCGCACCTGGACCTGTACAAGGTGGATCTGAAAAGCTTCGAGGACCGCAACTACCGTCAGCTCGGAGGCCGCCTCCAGCCGGTTCTCGAGAGCATCCGCCGGATCCACGAAATGGGTTTCTGGCTGGAAGTGGTCACGCTGGTGGTTCCCGGTTTCAATGATTCGGATGACGAACTGACCCGGATTGCCGAATTCCTCGCCGGTGTTTCGGCCGATATCCCGTGGCACGTGACGGCGTTCCACCGGGACTATAAGATGACCGGCCCGCCCGACACCTCGGCGGAAACGTTGCTCCGCGCCGCCTCTATCGGGCGCCGCGCCGGCCTGCGTTACGTTTACGCCGGTAACTTACCCGGCTCGCTGGAGGGTCTGGAGAATACGCGCTGCCATTCCTGCGGCCAACTGCTGGTGCGCCGCTATGGCTTTCACGTGCTGGAGAACCGCATCCCTTCCAGCGGCAATTGTCCTGCCTGTGGCGCCGCCATTCCCGGCCGGTGGTGAGCCGGACGCCGCGCACCAGAGCCCGGCGCAATTCTCCTGGCTTGGCCGGGAGACCGTGCGGAAACACACGCGAACGATGCGACCGGAAAAGGCGGGATCAGGGTGACCCGGTAAGCAACCGGTCAATAGCCCAGCTTCTTCAGTTCCTCTTGGGCCTTGCGGGCTACTTCGCTGTCCGGGTACTTCTTCACGAGCGCGCGGTATTCGACCGCCGCCGAGCGGCGCTGGCCGGCCTGGGCCAGGCTCATGGCTTTCATGAACATTGCGTCCGGCGTCTTGTCGTTGTCGGGGTACTTCTCCAAAACCAGGTCAAAGGCTTTGTAGGCCGCCTGGAAATCACCCTTGTTGTAATGAATCTCCCCGATGTGAAACTGCGCCGCCGGGGCTAGATCCGAGTTGGGAAACGATTTCAGGAAGTCCTGGTACTCCGACAGCGCCAGATCCGGCTTCCCTCCGAATTGGTCCCGCAGCGCATTGTCGAACAAAGTTGCGCCGGAGACGGCGGGCACTGTTCCCTCCGCGGTGGTTGCCGCGGGAGGAGCAGGAGGAGCTGACAAGATTTGCATGGCGCTCTTCAGGTCCGTGACCTGTGTTTGGAGCTTGGTCACGCGGGAACCCATGTCGGCGACGGATTCTTTGAGGTAGCGGAATTCGTCCGACATCTGGTCCACCTTGGTCCCCAGTTGGGCGATCGGCGCGGTCAACTCCTTCTGCTGCTGCTTGAGGCCTTCCTGCAGGCTGCTATCAATCATCGCCACGGTGGTGTTGGTCTCGTTGACCCGGTCCAGGGTTTGCTGGACCACCTCGGTCAGCGCGGCGAGTTTCTCGCCCAAACCACGGACTTCATCTTGCAACAGAGCCATGTCCCGCTGCAGTTCCTGGAGCTGTTTCTTCTGGGCGAAACCGGCGCCGGGGACCGCCAGCAGGATGAGCACACATACGTGGACCACCTTCATGACGTGACTCCGAGAATTGATATACCGGGAGCTGCCATCTCACCCCGTCGCGTGAGACGGCGCTCCCGGTAGTTACGTTTCCCTTCCGCTGCCGCGGCTAGCGTCCAGGGCTGAAGTGAACCCGCCGGTTCTGCTGCCAGCACTCCTCGTTGTGCTCGGTG
>CAZXVW010000083.1:0-17292 GCA_964644025.1 uncultured Solibacteraceae bacterium
CGGCCAATGAAAGCGTGGACTTTTCCCTCCTCGCCGTAGATGGGGCCGCAGTCCCACACATACCAGTCCGGATCGGCGAGGATCCGGCCCACCGGACGGAGCCTGCGGCAGAGCTTCGAGACGGGCGGCCCGGCGGGGGCGGGAGAACCCTGCGCTGCGAGCATCCCCGGCAGCAGGCAAGCCGAATGAATAAACTCTCTTCTTTTCATTGTCGAGGCAGATTGCCGGGCGTTTCCCGCAGATGGCAGCGCCAGGCTTTAAAATTCATGGCCTTGACCCTTCCGGCTCTTCTCTCAAGAGGGTAGCGCACCAGCGACCAACGTCGTGCAAGCGGCTGGCGCGGCATCCACGGTGCATGGGCGAAACAAGCGCGCCGAGGCGCTCGCAGGGGCGTTTACCGGAAAAGGGCAGGTTGAAAGCGCCCCCGGTTGAGGCAGGGGAGCAGAGCGAAGCCGGTTTGCGGCTCCGAGTCGACCCGGCTGGGGTGGAAAACGAGGCCCGCCGGGCTGGGTCCACCGGAGGCCGGCCCGGCGGTGGGCCAACTTCGATTTGGGCGGTCGTGCGGGAAACCTCAGGCGGTTTCCAGGATGATGGCTTTGATGGCTTCTTCCACTTCCCTGGCGACGGGATCGAGTTCCGGGTTGCCGAACAGGCGCAGGACCTCGGTCGGCAGCAGCGTGGCGATGCGGTACTCGTTGCCGGAACGGTAGACGGAAATCCGGCAGGGCAGGGCCGTGGCGATCGAGGCGTTCGCCTCCAGGACTTGTTTCGCCCGGTGCGGGTTGCAGACCTCGTAGATCATACACTCGCCGTGGAAGTCCACTCCCTTGTTCGCCATCGCTTGTCTCAAGTTGTGCGTTCCGAGAATGCCGAACTTGTGCCGAGCCGCTGCTTGTTTGAGTCTGTTCTCGATCTCTTGTGGTGGCCTCCTGCTGGAAACTTCAAATAACATGCGCTCCCCTCCTTCTTTTACTGATGCACCCTGGGTCCGTCACGGCGCCGGACCCCGCGACAAATATAGCAGACAGGGAGGAGCGGGGCTCAGCCGGTTCGCTCCATTACGAAAGACCCCGGGCCGGCCGAGCCTGGCAAGACCGGCGGCGCCTCCACGTTTCCATTGCCCCGGCGGCCGGCCGCGAGATATAAATGAATCATCATGAAAGCTCAAGTTTCCCGTCGTGGTTTTCTGGGCGCCGGAGTTACGGCCGCCTCGGCTTCCCGGGTGCTCGGCGCCAATGACCGGGTTCGGTTGGGGATTATCGGCACCGGCAACCGGGGGTCGTACCTCATGAGGGTGGCTAACAAGGTCGGCGGCATCCAGTGGGTGGCCGTTTGCGACGCCTGGGACGTGCGGCGTGACAAGGCGGAAAAGACAGCCGGCGGGCCGGTGGCCAAAATCGCCGATTATCGGAAATTGCTGGACCGCCGGGACATTGACGCCGTGATCGTCGCCACGCCGGATCATCTCCACTCGCAAATCAGTATCGCGGCTTGCGAGGCAGGGAAAGATGTTTACGTGGAGAAACCGATGACCTCGCTGCCCGAGCAAGGCCCGCCACTGGTCAAAGCGGTGCGCCAATACAAACGCGTGCTGCAGACAGGCGTGCAGCAGCGCAGCATCGAGCATTTCATCGAAGCCAAGCAGCGCTTTTTCGACAGCGGGCTGATCGGCGAGGTGAACATGGTGCGCACCATCTGGAACGCCAACAAGGGCTACCTCACACCAGTTCCGCCGGGCATGGAGAGAAAGCCGCCGGGGCTGGATTGGAACGCGTGCCTGGGTTGGCTGCCCAAGCGCCCCTGGAACCCGAAGATGTACTTCAACCGCTTCGCCTACTGGGAGTTTTCCACCGGAGGGCAGACGGGCGGCTTGTTCGTGCACATGGTGGACGTGGTCCACTGGTTCCTGGGAACGAGGCGCCCGATCAGCGCGGTGGCTCTCGGGGGTATTTACCAGTATGCGGATGGCCGCGACACGCCGGACAACATCAACTTCATCCTGGACTACCCGAAAAAGGTGAATGTTACTTTTGAAGCCACCATTACGGACCTGATCCCTAAAGAGTCGGCCGACATCGTTTTCATGGGCACCGGGGGGCGGCTGCACATTTTCCGTTACGGGTACCGGTTTTTGCCGGCGGAGAAAAACAAAAAGCTGGGCGAACTGACGAGGGCGGGCACGCCTCCGGACGCTCACATGGCGAACTGGCTGGAGTGTGTGCGGATGCGGAAGGAACCGAACGCGAACGTCGTGGATGGTCACTACGGGGCGATGGCCTGCCACATGGGGAACATGGCTTACAGAGAGATGCGCCGGATCACCTGGCAAACGAAGTGGGACGTCTGAGTCAATCAGTCCGGAAAGCAGGAGGGATTCAATGAGTATCGAAGTTGGAGTGAACATGGAATTTATCCGGTCCGAGGACGGCTCGTTCGCCACGGGAGTGGAGCGGGCCGCGAAGATCGGGTACCGGTACGTGGAACCGATGGTTCACAACGGGCGGGAGTTGCTGAGCGAGGCCGGCTACTTCCACTCGGTTTCGATGGACGAAGAGCCGTTGGAGATCAAGGAAATCCTGGACCGCCACGGGGTGAAGGCATCGGGGTTGAGCGCGCACTGTCCCCTGATGCGGCCGGAGGTCAGCGTGCCGTATCTTCAGAAGGCGATCCGCTTCGCGGCGGCGATGGAGGCGCCGGTGGTCAATACTGACGAGGGCATCCGGCCGGAGTGGCTCAGCTTGGAAGAGGCCTGGGGCGTCATGAAATACACGCTCACCGCGGTGATGCGGGTGGCCGAGCGTTATGGCATCTACGTCGGCATCGAGCCGCACCAGAGCATTTCGAAGCGGACGGAAGGGTTGCTCCGGATTCATGGGTTGGTCGAATCACCGTTTCTGAAGATCAACTATGACACGGGCAACGCTTACCTGGGCGGCGAGGACCCTTACGAGGGCCTGGAAGCGGTGAAGGATCTGCTGATTCATGTTCACGCTAAGGACATCAGCTTCCGGCAATCGGAAGCCGAACGCGGGGAGGTGACCGGAACGGCGGTCGGCTGCGCCTGTGGGGACGGCGTGATCGACTGGCGGCGGGTGGTCGGCATTTTGCGGAAGGCAAACTTTAACGGGGTGCTTTCGGTGGAATGCGGCTCACCGGAGCAGGCGACCCGGAGCCTCGAACACCTCAATGCCTTGCTGGCGGAAAAGGAGATGGTAACCGATGAGTAAGTGGCTTGCTCCCGTTGTTTTTCTGGCGGCGCTGACCGCAGTCGCCGCGCCGGTCAGCCTCAATCCCTTCTTTCAGCCCGGCAAGATCCGGGCGCTGATTCTATCGGGCCGGAACAACCATGACTGGCGGACGACGACGCCGTTTTTGCGGAAGATCCTCACGCAAACCGGCCGCTTCGACGTGCGGGTGGTGGAAGAGCCGTCCGGGATCAACATGAATTCGGTGATGCCATATGACGTCATCGTGCTGGATTACAACGGCCCGCGCTGGGGTCAGACGGCGGAAAACGCGGTGGGCTCATTTGTGCGCACCGGCAAGGGCCTGGTGGTGGTGCACGGCGCCAGCTACGCCTTTGGCGAAATGGAACTGCTCGCTGACCACCACAAGCGGACCGGCCTGAAGGAGCCCCCGTGGCCGGAGTACGCCGAGATGATCGGCGCCTCCTGGACCATGGGACCGCCGAAGTCGGGGCACGCGCCGCGGCATGTCTTCCGGGTGAAGCTTGTCGACCGGGCACACCCCATCACGAACGGGATGAAGGAGAGCTTCGCCACCAGCGACGAGCTGTACCACAACCTCAAGATGAAGCCCGGCATTCACGTGCTGGCCACGGCTTTTGACGACCCCAAGATCGGCGGCACGGGCAAAGCCGAGCCGGTGCTGTGGACGCTGCGCTACGGCAAGGGGCGCGTTTTTCACACGACCCTCGGACACGACGTCGCGGCCATGCGCTCGCCCGGCTTCGTCACTACCTTTGCTCGCGGAGCCGAATGGGCGGCCACGGGCAAGGTGACGCTGCCGGCGGAGATCGAGCCCGAACCACCCAAGAAGAATCCGGTGCGGGTGGAAGTGGTGGTAGGCGGGCACGACTTCGCCCCGTCATTCTTCAAGATCTTCCAGGACCGGCCGAATATCGCCGCCAACGTGGTGTACCAGCCGGCGGCCTACCAGCGGGGCAAGCTGAATCGGACCGACGTGATCGTGCAGTACGACATGGTCCAGGAAATCAGCGACCAGGCCAAGGCGAATTTGCGGAACTACCTGGAAAGCGGCAAGGGCCTCGTGGTGCTGCATCACGCCATCGCCAGCTATCAGGACTGGCCATGGTGGTACGAACAAGTCGTGGGCGGCCGTTACATATTGAAAGGCAAGGGCGACCCCCCGTCCACCTTCAAGGAGGGCCTGGAGCTGTTTACCAAGACGGTGGTCAAGCACCCGGTGACGAAAGGGGTGCCGCCGATGCGCATCTGGGACGAGGCGTACAAGGGCATGTGGATCTCGCCCAAGGTGCAAGTGCTGGTGCGGACGAATCATCCGGCCTCGGACGGCCCGGTTGCCTGGATCAGTCCGTATCGGAAAGCCCGCGTGGTCTACATCCAGCTCGGCCATGGTCCGGAAGCGCATAACCATCCGGATTACCAGCGCCTGGTGAGAAACGCGGTCCTGTGGGTTGCCGGACGCGAGCCATGAGCTGGCGGGGTCGGGTTGGGTTGCTGAGCCGCCTGGCGGCCGTCGCGGTCCTGCTGGCCGGGATGCTGGGCGCGCAAAGCATTACCGTCTATTCCGAGTTCCGGCGCGTCGACCCGTTCGGGCGGATCGTGCCCCAGGACCGGGGCGGCGAGCCGCGCGAGATTCTCTCCCCGCTGGCGGCACGCAACGCTCACCTCACATTCCACGTCGTGGTGGAAGCGCCTCCGGGCAAGTATTTCTATCTGGTGGTGGGGACGAACCCGGAAAAGGTCTTCCAGATCTCCGTGTACAAGGAGATGTGGCGCCGGGAGGGTAAGGCGTGGATCCCGGACCGTCTGCTTCCAGTGACCCTTCCTTACTTGGGTCAATTGCCCGACCGGTATCATGGGCTTCCGAATCAGAAGGTGGAATGCTTTCTGCTGGATGTGTTCGTGCCCGCCGGCGTCAATCCGGGACGGGTGAAGCTGGAGCCCCAGGTCAACGTGGGGGACAGTTGGGCGATTTATCCCATGGAGGTAAGGATCTCGGTGGTGGCGGCGCCGGTGTTCAGAATCCAGCCCGGCCGGCTGCCCGGCGTCAAGCTTCCAGCCGACGCCGCCGTGCTCGGACCGCTGCGGGAATATCTTTGTGGAACGCCGGAAAAGCGCGGGGACAGCCGCGAAAGCATCCGGCAAATCATTCGGAGGAACGTCCTCGAGGATCTCGCCATCGCCCGGCAACTGGAGAAGCAGCTTGGCAAGGAGGCCGTGGCCAAGGGGATTCTTCGGGGACTGGGTTGGGACCGGGCATCGTTTTGCGCCGCCAAGGAAGTCACCGGTCCCCTGGGGCCGGAATGGTACCTGCGCGGGCGTGACTTTCTCCGGCAGGGGCTGACGTCCCCGCCGTAGATCCGGTGACGGGGGACGGTTTTGTGGTCCGCTCGCGGCGGGCCAGGGCACGGGTTGGAACAGGAGGTAATCAATGTACCCATCAGACCGGCTGGCGGAACTTCGGGACGAATTCGCAAAGGTGGAAAAGATTCTTGCCGGCACTCCCGCGGTGGACAAGTTTTTCGGGATTCCCACCGAGGAATTTGTGGCGCGGCAACAGAAGACGTACGACGCGTTGCGAACACGGGGCCTCGAAGTGGGCTTCGTCTTCAGCGACGAGCATTACGACGGTGACGTGCCGTACCTGGGAGGCAATACGAACGTCCACGTCGAACAGGTGGCGGGCGTGGCCGGCAAAACCGGCTTTCACATCGTCGCCGGGCTGGAAGGAGGCTACGTCGCCGAGCAGCTTGCCCGGCGCGCCAAGGCGAAGGTGCACAAGGCTGAGCTGTTAAAGCTCGCCGACGAGGAATATCCCATCGAGGCGGAACGGCTGGAAGACATCATCGAGGCGGCGGCGGGCGGCAAGGTCCGCCAGGTGGGCCTGCTGACTCCCCGGCAGGTGATTCCCGCCGCGCTGGTGGCGTACCTGGAGCGCGTTTACGGAGCAGAGAACATCATTGACTGCCAGGAGCTGTATTACAAGATCAAGTACGAGAAATCCGACAACGAAATGCGTCTCATCCGCGACGCCAATGTCATCGCCGACGCGATGCTCCGGGCCATGCTCGCCGTCCTGAAGCCGGGCATGCTGGAGACGCAACTGGCGGCCTGGGGCTATTTCGTCGGCCGCGAACTCGGCGCCGAAGAGATCGGCTGGGACATCATCGTCGGGGCGAATACGGCCAACCGGACGCTGATCGGCAAGGCGCTGAACCGGAAGATTCACGAGGGCGACTACGTCCATCTCGGCGTTGCTCCCAAGCGGGACGGGTTGAACGCCTGCGTGGGCCGCTCCAGCATCGCCGTGGCGGATCCGAAGCAAGTGACCGAGGAGCAGCGGTACTGGTTCGACTTCGTCGAGCAAGCCTACGACGTGGGACTGAAAGCCCTCGAGGACGTCGCCGCCAACAACTTGCCGGCGTATTTGCAGGAAAAAGCACTGGTCGATTTCTTCAAGCAAAAGGAGGACGAGATCAGCCGGCGGGTCGGCCGGAAGGTTCAGATGGAGCGCCTGAAACCGTATACGGGGACACACAATGCCGGCTACACCGAGTGCCAGGAATTCTATGGCGCGATCACACTCAATTCCACCGCGCCACTGGGCCGGCAGATTGTCATCATGCTGGACGTGGCCGTCCGCGGGATTGGCGACTACTGGGACGACGTCGTCATTCCGGGGCTCGATTACGTGGTGATCGAGAACACGTGCGGGAAGTTCGGGCCGAAGCTCGAGCAGTTCAACAAGATTCCCCGCAACGTGCAGGCCCTGGTGGGAAGAGCCGGTTGAGGCGGGCGGCGGTTCGCCTCCCGGGGTGGAACACAGAGAGGCGCCTGATTACAGTTTCAGGAGATTACGCAGCCGCTTGGTCTGCACGCGGCTGACCGGGATCTCGGTTTGCCGCTTGTCGTCCATGCGGAGCTGATAGGAAGACTTGAACCAGGGGATGACTTCCTTGATCCGGTTGATGTTGACCAGGTAAGAGCGGTGGACCCGCCAGAAGACATCAGGATCGAGGTTGGATTGCAGCTCCTCGATGGTCCGGTAATTCGACCGCCCTTCCAGGTGCGTGGAAACGACGGTGATCAGTCCGTCGCGAATGGTGGCATAGATGACGTCGTTGGCGTCAACGATGAAATTCCGGTTGTGGCTCTTGACGAGCAGTTTGGTGCGCTGGGGCCCCGGCTTCACCGGCGCCTTCTCAGCCTTGGCAGTCCCCTTCGTTTTCTCGGCAATTGCCCGGCGGGCCCGTTCCACCGAGATGCGCAACCGCTCCTTGTCGATCGGCTTCAGGAGATAGTCCATTGCCTCAAGGCGGAAGGCCTCGACAGCGTAATCGTCATAAGCGGTGGCGAGGACAAAGTGAGGCAGGGGGACGCCCTTCTCCTGTAACCGGCGAATGACGCCGAGGCCGTCCAGCCCCGGCATCTGGACGTCGAGAAACACCAGGTCCGGCTGTTTGGCTTCAATGGCCTTGACGGCGTCGAGCCCGTTATAGGCCATGCCGATGATGGCGATGTCAGGGTGTTCCTTCAGCAGGTAAGCCAATTCATCGCACGCCAGGCGCTCATCGTCTACTAAAAGGGTTCTGATGGCGCCTGTTTCCTGCCCCGCCATGAGAATGCTAGTATAGCATCTGGTATCCATTCGATACGCGAAGCGAGATTCGCCATCCCCGCGCGCGCCGCGATGGCTACCACCAGTTCGCGTTGCCGTCAGCGGGGAACGGATTCCCAGGAAAGGAAGGAGCAAACCAGTTGTCCACGCAAGAACCAGTAAAGATCGCACCGCCGGAGGGAAAGCTTGGCATCATGATCCCCGGGTTGGGAGCTGTCGGCACGACGTTTATCGCCGGGGTGGAAGCTATTCGGCGCGGTCTGGGCAAACCCATCGGTTCCCTGACCCAGATGGCGACGGTGCGTCTCGGGAAACGGACCGAGGGCCGCACACCGATGATCAAGGATTTCGTTCCTTTGGCCGGCCTTGATGACCTGGTCTTCACGGGCTGGGATATTTTTGAAGACACCGTTTACGAGTCGGCGTTGAATGCCGGAGTGCTGGAGCGGACGCTGCTGGATCAACTGAAGGAGCCGCTGGCCGGGATCCGGCCGCTGAGGGCTGTTTTCGAGCAACAGTATGTCCGCAACCTTCATGGCCCGAATGTGAAGCAAGGCGGCTCGAAGATGGACAAGGCCGAGATGGTCATGGAAGACATTCGGAACTTCCAGGCTTCCAGCGGCGCCACCCGCCTGGTGATGATCTGGTGCGGCTCGACTGAGGTTTACCATACGCCGACCGAAGTGCACCAGTCGATTGCGGCCTTTGAAGAGGGGCTGCGCGCCAGCGATCCAAACATCGCGCCGAGCCAGATCTATGCGTACGCGGCGCTCAAGTCCGGGGTCCCGTTCGCCAACGGGGCGCCGAATCTCGCCAGCGACGCGCCCGCGCTGGTGGAACTGGCCCGGGAGCGGGAGGTGCCGCATTGCGGCAAGGATTTCAAGACCGGCCAGACCTTCATGAAAACTTTGATCGCACCCGGGCTGAAAGCGCGGATGCTCGGCGTACGCGGCTGGTTTTCGACCAACATTCTCGGCAACCGCGATGGGGAGGTTCTGGAAGACCCCGGTTCCTTCAAAAGCAAAGAGAAAACCAAGCTGTCCGTGCTCGACTACATCCTGCAACCCGACCTCTATCCGGACCTTTACAAAGACATCTGCCACGAGGTTCGCATCAACTACTACCCCCCGCGCGGCGACGCCAAGGAAGGCTGGGATAACATCGACATCTTCGGGTGGCTGGGCTACCCGATGCAGATCAAGCTGAATTTTCTCTGCCGCGATTCGATCCTGGCCGCGCCGCTGGCGCTGGACCTGGTGCTGTTCCTCGACCTGGCGCAGCGCGCTGGGATGAAGGGCATCCAGGAGTGGCTGTCCTTTTATTTCAAGGCGCCGATGACGGCGGAGGGCCTCTACCCCGAGCATGACATCTTCATCCAGTTGATGAAGCTGAAGAATACCTTGCGGTGGATGAGAGGCGAGGATCTCATCACCCATCTCGGCCTGGAATACTACGACTGAGCCGGCCTGGGTTTCGATCCGGGCCGCCATGATTTCCGAGGACTGAGCCCGGCCGAGTTCTCTTCCGGCCGGCGAACGGGGTGGCCTGTCTTGCTGGCAAACCGGGCCGGCTGGGCGGCTCCTGCTTGCTGTAAACTGATCGCCGAAGGAGAACTCCGATGAAGAGGCATGATCCGCGTGACGGGGGAAACATCTCGCGGCGCGACGCGTTTCGCGCCGCCTCCTGGCTGGGCGCCGGCCTGGGCGTGGCGAAGGCGTCCCCCGGCGTAGCCCACCAGGCGGCCGGGCCCGCGAAGGGCGAAGCCGTGGCGCCGCTCAACCGCTTCCCGCGCATGGTGCAGGAGTACTTCGTGGCCCGGGTGCACCGGCTCTACCGGGAGCGGCTCGCGCGGCTGGCGGCGCTGGAGAGCCGGGCGGATGCGGAGGCTTACGTGCGCTCGGTGCGGGAGAAGATCCGCCGCTCGTTTGGCCCCTTTCCGCCGAAGACGCCGCTGCGGCCGCGCGTCACCGGCGTGGTGGAGCGGGACGCCTACAAGATCGAGAAGGTCATCTTCGAAAGCCGGCCCGGGTTCCTGGTCACCGCGAACCTTTACGTTCCCAAGGGACGGAAGTTCCCGCTGCCCGGCGTGGTGGGCACCTGCGGCCACTCGAGCAACGGTAAGGCCGCCGAGTTCTACCAGGCTTTCAGCCAGGGGCTGGCGCGCATGGGTTACGTGGTGCTGATCTACGATCCCATCGGCCAGGGGGAACGCCTGCAATACGTCGACCCGGCCACCTGGAAGCCGCTCAAGGGAACCGGGACGCGCGAGCATCTTTACGCCGGCAACCAGCAGTTCCTGGTGGACGAGTTCTTCGGGATGTGGCGCGCCTGGGACGGCATCCGGGCGCTTGATTACTTGATCTCGCGCGAGGAGGTGGACCGGCGGCACCTGGGCGTCACCGGCAACTCCGGCGGCGGGACGATGACAACGTGGCTGTGTGGCCTGGAACAACGATGGACGATGGCGGCGCCGAGCTGCTTCGTCACCGAGTTCCGGCGAAACCTGGAGAACGAACTGCCGGCCGACACCGAACAGTGCCCGCCGCGGGCGCTGGCGCTGGGGCTGGATCACGAGGACTTTCTGGCCGCGCTGGCGCCGAAGCCGGTGATCATCCTGGCCAAGGAGAAAGATTATTTCGACGTGCGGGGCAATGAGGCCGCCTACCACCGCCTCAAGCGCCTCTACCGGCTGCTCGGGGCCGAGGACAACATTGCCTACTACGCTGGCCCCTCCTACCACGGTTACTCGCAGGAAAACCGCGAGGCCATGTACCGCTGGTTCAACCGGGTCACGGGCATCTCGGACGCCGGGACGGAGCCGAAGCTGACCATCGAAGAAGAGAAGACCCTGTGGTGCACGCCGCACGGGCAAGTGGCCGGGCTCGGCTCGCGGCCGGTCTACTCGTTCACTCGCGAGAAATCCAGGCTGTTGCGGCGGAAACGCCTGGACCTTGACGGCGGAGCGCTGGCGCGGACCATAGCGGAGGTGCTCCGGATCCCGCCGGGCCGCGGCGTGCCGGAATACCGTATTTTGCGGCCACGCCGGGACCGGCAGTACCCGCTGCCCAACGCAGTCACCTACATGGTGGCCACCGAGCCAGGGATCCACGCCATCGTCTACCGGCTGTCGAAGGAGCGGCTGCTGTCCCGGCCTCCGCGGGACAACAAGCGGGCCATCCTGTATGTCTCTCATCTTTCGGCCGACGCCGAACTCCGCGAGGAACCGCTGATTCGCGAGTTGCTCGAAGCCGAGCCGGACGCCGCTTTGTTCACTTGCGATGTCCGCGGCATTGGGGACGCGCGGCCGGACACGTGCAACCCGGACAGCTTCCGCCAGCCATACGGCAGCGATTATTTCTACGCTGCTCACGGGCTGATGCTGGACTACCCTTACGTGGGCCAACGAACCTATGATGTCGTCCGGGTGCTCGACTGGCTGGACGGTTGCGGTCACGGCGAGATTCACCTGGCGGCGAAAGGATGGGGCGCGATTCCAGCCGCCTTCGCCGCCTTGCTGAGCAGACACGTGACGCGAGTGACGTTGAAAAACGCCCTGACCTCGTACACGGAGGTGGCCGAAGCCGCCGATTACAACTGGCCGCTGGCGTTGCTCGTGCCGGGCGTTCTCAAATCCTTCGACCTGCCGGACTGCTACGGTGCGCTGAAGCAGAAAAACTTGCGGCTGATCGAGCCGTGGGGCGCCAACCCGGCGGTAGGATGAAGGTAGGAGAGACGATGCGAAGACGAGAGTTCTTAGCCACGGTGACCGGGGTGGCAGGGAGCCGGCTGTGTCCCGCCGCGGACGGCCAGCGGCCCAACGTCTTGATTCTTCAGCCGGACCAGCACCGCGGCATCACGCTCGGCTGCGCCGGCGACGAGCAAGCTAAAACGCCGCACCTGGACCGGCTGGCGGCGGGCGGTATCCGGTTCAGCCGGACGGTTTCCTCCAGCCCGGTGTGCTCGCCGTTCCGCGGCTCTATGCAGACCGGGCTGTACTGTCACACGCACGGCGTGGTCCGCAACAACATCCGGCTCGATCCGAAGCTGACGACCATCGCGGAAGTATTCGCGGCCGCCGGTTACGCCACCGGCTACATCGGCAAGTGGCATCTCGACGGGGGCTTGCCGAAGGGTGTCGGCGGCTATATTCCGCCGGGGCCGCGCCGGCAGGGATGGCAGGAGTGGCTCGGCTATGAGAAGTCGCACGAATTCTTCAAGGTGTGGCGGTACGACGAACATCAGCAAAAGGTTCGCGTGGAGGGCTACAACTGGGAACCGAGGTGGCACACCGACCAGATGCTGGATTTCGCGCGGCGGCAGAAGGAGGCCGGCAAGCCGTGGCTTTACTACGTGGCCTACGGCCCGCCGCATCCGCCGCTGCAATGCCCCGAAGAGTACCAGGATCTGTTTCCGCCCTCGCGGTTCCGCCTGCCCCCGGACCTGAGACGGAGGTTTTCGGGCAAACAAGAACAAGAGGTGCGGAAACTGTGGCAGGTGTACTACGGGCTGGTGGCGGCGATCGATTACGAGGTGGGCCGCGTCGTGGAAGGACTGAAAGAGCAAGGGCAACTGGAGAATACGATCATTCTCTACACCTCGGATCACGGCGACCGCCTTGGCAGCCACACGGGGTCGAATGGAGACATGCGCGGCAAAGCGGCGCCGTACGCCACGGCGTTCCGGATTCCCTTGATCATCCACTGGCCCCGCCGAATCAAGGCTGGCCAGGTGTGCGACGCGCTGGTTTCGAGCGTGGATCTGGCCCCGACAGTGCTCGATCTGGCCGGATTGCCCGTCCCGAAACAGATGCAGGGCGACAGCATGGCCGGCTGGTGCCTGCGCGGCAAAGGACCGCGCAACCCGGCCATCTATCTGGGCCTGGGCCACGCGGAACAGGGACAGGGCTGGCGGGCCATCTGGAACGGCCGGTACGTTTACTCGCGCGGCCGCTACAAGGTGCTCTACGATCACCGCAAAGATCCCTGGGAGATGAGCAACCTGCGGGAGGAGCGGCAGCTCGCCGATCACCTGGACCGCCAGCTCCTCGCGCTGGCCGAAAAGACGAATGATCCGGCGCTGGCGGCCTTGCGCTCCGGCTGGGGCCGGGCCACCCGGTGAACCAGCGGGACGTTTTTGCCGATACTCTGGTAGGAGGACTCGCCGATGCGGAAGACGCTTTCTTGCCTGTGCCTGGCTGTAGTGGCAGTGGCTGCGGGACCGGTAGTATTGAAAGACTACCCGATCACGAGCCTGGAGGGGGTGATTTCCCGCACCGGCGTGACGCTGAACCGAACTCTTACCACGGATCGTAACGGCTCGCTCCAGATAGTGGCCCGCGGTCCACGAACCGTGCACCTGTTCGAGACCGGGCCGATCGACGTCGAAAACGCCCGTCTCATTTACCAGGCCAAACTCAGAACCCTGAACGTGAAAGGCGACGCCTACCTGGAGATGTTGTGTCACTTTCCCGGCCGGGGTGAGTTCTTTTCCCGAGGGCTTCAGTACGCTTTGTCAGGCACAAATGACTGGGTCAGCGTGGAGACCATGTTTTTCCTGCGGAAAGGAGAAAACCCGGACAACATCAAGCTGAACCTCGTGTTCACGGGCAAGGGCATGGCCTGGATCGACGAGATCAAGCTGCTCAAGGCGCCACTCGAATAGCTGCGTGCCGATTGTGCTGGCGAGTTGAAATCCTTGCCTCATCGGCGGGCATCTGGCGCGCGCGGACGAACAGGGCGGCCTGTGGCGTTCGCTCGATGAGCGCCCAGTCCCGATGCAGTTTCAAGGCCGAGGCTAGGCTGGATTCGGCCGGAATCAGCGCGGCATCAATCCGATACTTGTCGAGCAACTCGCTCCAGCCGGCGCGGGCATAAAGCAGGCGCTGGTACTCCTGGCAAATCGTTTCCCCGAAAAAGCCCCCGACGCGCCCGTCGATGAAGATCCGCTGGCGCGGGTAGAAGCGGAAGGTGAGGTAATCGCTCCAGGCGTCGGTGGAAAAGATCCGCGAGCCGGAAATCAGCTCCGCGTGGCGGCTGACCAGGCCGGCCGGGAAACGGCTGGCGGGAAAATCAGCGGGCCAGGGGATGCGCGGCGCCACTGCCGCCAGGACGACAAAAACGGCCGGCCACAAGCTGAGGCGGCCGAGACCGGGGGCGTGATCGCGGGCAATGCCGTCCAGCGCTTTCAGGAGGCTGCTTCCTCGGAAGCGGCCGCACGTTTCCCTCCACAGCCGGGTCGCTTCGGCGGCGATCCATGGGGCGGCGATGACAGCCAGGATCGGCACGTGGCGAACCGAAGTGAGCGAAGCGTGCACCCAGGCCAGGATCAGCAGGGCCGCGGCTACCTGCTTCCGGGCCAGCAGCGCCGCCGCGGTCAGCACGGCGGCGACGACCAGAAGCTCAACGTAGCGCCCCCCCGCTTCGGCAAAACGCGGGGGCTGGTATTCCTGGATGATTTCCAGCATCCACCCCTGGTGCAGGTAAACGAACAAGCGCCAGAGCAGGGCCGGTCCCCACGGGTTGAGGCAGGCCGCCGCGCCGCACGCGCCAGTGAGGAGACCGTAACGGCGGGCAAGATTCGAGCGCCCGGGTTCGCCGGCCGCGAACAGCCAGGCCTCAACACCGTAGCCGATGGTCAGCAAGCCGAGACAGACAAGCAGGGCCAGAAACCCACCGTGGAGGTTAGCCCACAGCGCCGTCAGGGGAACCAGCAGCCACGCGGCTCTGCCCGGGCGGCGCCGGTCACGGTCCAGCAGAAGCATGGCGACGGCCAGGAAAAAGTAGGTAAACAAGTGCGGACGCGCCAGAAAGTGGATGGAGCTGGCGCCGATACAAACGTGCGCCACCACCAGCGCCGCCAGTGCGTTCGCGCCCAGCTTCAGCATGCGGAAGACCACCAGCAGCATCGTCGCCGTGATCAGAACCGCCGAGAACAGCACGATCGCCTTCAGGCCCGCCCACTGGTACAATCCCGCGAAGATGACGCCGCTCAGCCACTCCAGCGAAAGAAAGGGCCAGCCGGGTTGGGAAAAGCTGAAAGGATCGGTCCGGGCAATGCTGTGGTGGGTGAGCATCCACTCCCCGTTCCGGATGTGAAACCCCGTGGCCGCATCCTGGAGCAAGCCGGCCGAGGCGCCGGCAAAAGTGAACGCCAGCAGCCAGCAGACCAGCGCGATGAACAAGCAATCGGCCAGCGTGGGCCGGAACCAGTGCCGGAGGCCGGGCGTGGGCCGGGCGCCACGGCGAGCGTTTTCAGCCGAGGACATGAACTTCGAAACTTCCCTCTATCCATCGGCAGGGCGCGTGGCTTGCTTGAGGCGAAGGGGGGTGGCATGGTGGGATCGTTGCGAGGCGTTCGCGTTCGCCAAGGCCCCGAGAACCGGTCCAGCGGGGCGGGCTTTGTGTGCAGTAGCACATGAGGCATACGGCTCTTATGCCTGATGCGGAGTTGCTCGAGGAGACCAGCCGCGCGCTCGGCGCGAAGACTTACCCGGCCGCGGTTAACCAGGCGCTCGCAGAAGCCATCCGGATCAAGAAGCTGGGGGCGCTCCGCCAATTCTGGGGGGCGGAGTCCGGGCTGGGGAACTGGCCGATATCAAACAAGATCACCCTGGCGCTGAACAACTGGGAAAGAAAAGCAGGCGGCGGTGATCCTGGTGGATACGTCCCGTCTGGATTGGAAGCATCGGGATTACCGGGCGATTGCCGCCTTCACCGCTTTGGAGGTTGTCGAATACGACCAGTAAGCCTTCCGGACCGGCTGGCGCCCCGCTCGATTTGAGAGAATATGGATTATGAACGAAGGAATCGAAGCAGTTCGCAAGAGGGGAAGCCGCATTGTGGCCGAGGGCACGCACATGCTGCCCGCCGCTTCCCTGATGATGGCCGAGGGCACCATTCATTCGATGGCTGACCTGGGCAAGCCGTTCGTCACCATCATCAATTCTTACACCACGCACATCCCGGGCCACGCACACCTGGACCGGCTGGGGGCCGTGCTCAAACAGGAACTGGAAGGGCTCGGTTTCAACGTCTGGTACGCGAACATCGGCGCCGCCATCTGCGACGGGATCGCCATGGGCCACTTCGGCATGAAATATTCGCTGGCCTCCCGCGAGCTGATCGCCGACCAGATTGAGACAATCATCGGAGCGCACCCTTGCGACGCCTGGATCGGGTTAGCCAATTGCGACAAGATCGTCCCGGCGATGCTCAACTCGATGGTGCGCATCAACATCCCGGCGGTTTACGTCAGCGGAGGGCCGATGCTGGCCGGGCGCGGGGGCAAGGATCTGATCTCCGTGTTTGAAGGGGTGGGCAAGCACAGTGCCGGAAAAATCTCCAGGGAGGAGCTGGTGCGCCTTGCCGAGCGGGCGTGTCCGGGTTGCGGCAGTTGCTCCGGCATGTTCACCGCCAATTCGATGAATTGTCTGGCCGAGGCCGTCGGTCTGGCGCTGCCCGGTAACGGCACGATTCCGGCGGAGCGATGGGTCGATGAACAATCGCTGGCCACCGAACTGAATCCCCGGCGGGTCGAGTTGGTGCGGAAGGCCGCGCACGTACTCAAGAACTGCCTGGAAAACAAGATCCTCCCGCTGGATGTGGTTACCGAGCAGGCCCTGGACAATGCTTTTGCGGTCGACATGGCCATGGGCGGCTCGACGAACACCGTGCTCCACGGGTTGGCGCTGGCGCACTCGGCCGGCATCCGCTATGACTTGAACCGGTTGAACGAGATCTCGGCCCGGACGCCGAACATCTGCAAGGTGTCGCCCAGCCGGCCGGACGTCCACGTCGAGGACGTTGACGCCGCCGGGGGCATCGGCGCCATTGTGAAGGAGATTGCCGCCCACTCGGGCGCGGGCATCGACCTGGACGCGAAGACGCTGTGGGGAACGCTTGAAGACATGACCAGGGACAGACCCGCTCCGGACGGCAACGTCATCCGGCCCGTTTCGAACGCTTTCTCCCAGGATGGAGGCCTTGCGGTGCTGTTCGGCAACCTGGCGCCCAACGGCGCGGTGGTGAAGGTGGCCGGCGTGGACGCGGACATGCGGAAATTCGAGGGCCCGGCGCGCATTTTCGAATCCCAGGAGGACGCCCTCGACGGGATCCTGCAAGGCCGGGTGAAAGATGGGGACGTGGTGGTGATCCGTTATGAAGGGCCGCGCGGAGGTCCCGGCATGCAAGAGATGCTGTCGCCCACGGCGGCAATCGTGGGTGCGGGCGTCCGGGCCGCCCTGATCACCGACGGCCGGTTTTCCGGCGGCACGCGCGGGCTTTGCATCGGCCACGTGGCGCCGGAGGCGGCGGCCGGCGGGCCGATCGCCGTTATTCGCGAAGGAGAGACCATCATGATCGATGTGGTTGCCCGCCGGATCGATCTGAACGCGAGCGACGAGGAGATCCGCCGCCGCCAGCAAGCGCTGCCGCCGTTCCAGCCGAAGGT
>CAZXVW010000084.1:0-17193 GCA_964644025.1 uncultured Solibacteraceae bacterium
CGTCAACGAACACATTCGCGTGCGCGAGGTCCGGGCGGTATTTCCGGACGGCACGGTGGAGGTCATGCCCACCCATGCCGCTATCCGGAAAGCCAAGGACATGGGCCTCGACCTGATTCTCGTCTCTCCGACCGCCAGTCCTCCGGTGGCCAAGGCCATGGATTACGGCCAGTGGCAGTACGAGCAGAAGAAGCGGCTGAACGAGGCGCGAAAGAAACAGCACATCATCCAGGTCAAGGAAGTCAAGTTCCGCCCGAATACGGACGACCACGACTATGAGTTCAAGAAACGGCACGCCATCCGGTTTCTCGGGGATGGCAACCGGGTCAAGGCCGTGGTGCAGTTCCGCGGGCGCGAGATCGCCCATGCCGATCTCGGCCGGAAGCTACTGATGCGCTTCGCCGAGGACCTGGCCGAGCACGGCGCCGTCGAGGGCCACCCGCGGCTGGAGGGGCGCAACGTGCACATTATCATCACGCCGGTGAAGACCAAGAAGAAGAAAGACAAGCCCTCGCGAGAAAAGACAAACCCACCGGATCCGACGCGCGCCTGAAGGCGTCAACCGGTTCCACCGCAGTTTTCGGCAATTGAAGCCGGGCACCAGAGGAGCGAGAGCGCGGTCAATAGAAAAGGTATTTGCGCCACTGGTAATCACTGCGGCCGAGCAGTCGCATCAGGTGACGGCTCGTGTGGAGGGTGAACGGCCGCGGCGGGCGGCGCAGCCTCATGCCTGCTTCCTCCGGCGTCCGGTTGCCTTTCTTGTTGTTGCAAGGGATACAGCAGGCTACCAGGTTTTCCCAGCAGGATGTGCCGCCGCGGGACCTGGGAACGACATGATCCATGGTGAGATCGCCTGCCCCGAGGGTCCTCCCGCAATACTGACAAGTGTAATGGTCGCGGACCAGAATGTTCTTGCGGGACAAGGAGCGCGTCTGGCGCGGAATCCGCCGGTACTCCAGCAGCCGGATCACGGAGGGCAGCGGCACGGACAGGCGGGAAGAAGACACTTGAAACGGGGTCCGCTCCTCGGTGGCGGCCACTCCCTTAAGCACCAGGACAATGGCCCGGCGGGCCGCGCAGACATTGATGGGTTCGTAGCTTGCGTTCAGCACGAGCACCGGTTTCTGCAATCCATTCAGGCCCGACATCACGCTGCTCCCACCGCCTCTGGTTTCATCCCGGCCGGCGGCGCCGGCATTTCGACGGCAAGCCGCCGGTCCGTCCGCGCCAGCGTCAGAACCGTGACCCGGGCGGCCCCGGCCCGTTTGAGCGCCGCCGCGCAAGCGCTGGCCGTGGCGCCGGTGGTGAAAACGTCATCCACCAGCAGAATCCGGCGTCCGGCAATCCCGGTCCGTCGTCTCACGGCGAATACTCCGGCGACGTTGCTTCTCCGCTGGGCGTTGCTGAGCCCAGCCTGGGGAGCCGTGGCCCGGCGGCGGCGCACCAGGTTCCGGACAGGAATGCCGGTCCGCCGGCCAATCATCCGGGCCAACAGTTCGGCCTGATTGAAGCCCCGCTGCCAACGGCGCATCCAGTGCATCGGCATGGGGCTGATTACGTCAAACCGCTCGTCGCGGGGCAGCGCCGAGACCAGCATCATCCCAAGCGGCGCGGCCAGCGTGCGGATCCGCTGGTACTTGAACAGGTGAATCAATTCCCGCAGCGTCCCTTCGTAAGCGCCGAACGAATACGCTGCGTCGAAACCATTCGCCCCGCGTCGGCAAAGTCCACACAGCCCCTGTTCATCCAGGGGATGGGCGTTCATGAACGGTGTCCGGCAACGAGCGCAAAAATACTCGGCCATCATTGGGACGGGTTCCGCCAAGCAGCGCCGGCAAACCGGCACCCGGGTAGCCTCCCGCAGCGGTTCGCCGCAAACCCGGCATTCCTCCGGGAAAACCAGGGCCAGAACTTTCCCCGAGATTTTCTGGAGAACCGGTGCCTCCAGAAACCGACGAGCCCGTCTTCGCAACCTACTGGAGAAGACTCACCTCCGTACTATGCTCATTGTATATCATACCGGAGGCGCGGCTGGAATGGCGGCGCCCCCCGGAGGCTACAACCGCGCCGGGATTGCCGGTCCCGCGTGGTCTTCCGCCGGCCCCGCTGTTGTCAGCCGGGATCGGGGCAGCCGCCCCGGCACGTGGCGCAAAAGGGTAAAATTCTAAGACCATGACTGCACCATTCCGACTCGATGGCAAGAAGGCCCTGGTGACCGGTGGCGCCAGCGGCATCGGCGAGGCCACATCGAAAGTGCTCACGGCCGCCGGAGCATCGGTTGTGATCCTGGACGTTGACCGCCGGCGCGCCGAGACTCTGGCGGGCACTCTTCCGGGTTCGTCGGTAGCGGTTTGCGATGTCACCGATGAGCAGCAGGTCAAAGAGCTATTCGCCGGTATGGCTTCGCTGGACATCCTGGTGAACAACGCCGGCGTGGGCATGGTCGGCTCGATCGAAGAGACCCCCCTGGAGGAGTTCCGGCGCCTGATGGCGGTGAACGTGGAAGGCCCTTTCCTGATCACCAAGTACGCGCTGCCGCTGCTGGTGGCTTCCCACGGCTCCATCGTCAACATCGGATCGGTAGCCGGGCTGGTGGGCGTCAAGCGACGCTTCGCCTACTGCGCCTCCAAGGGAGCCGTAGTCATGATGACGCGGCAGTTGGCCGTGGACTACCCCACCCAGATCCGGGTCAACTGCATTTGCCCGGGCACGGTCCAGACGCCCTTCGTGGAAGCGTACCTGGAAAAGTACCACAAACATGAGAAAGAAAAGATCCGGGCCGAACTGAATAAGAGGCAGCCGATCGGCCGGCTGGGTAAGCCGGAAGAGATTGCCTACATGGTCCTGTACCTATGCTCGGAGGAAGCGGAGTTCGTCAACGGGTCCGCGCAGACAATTGACGGCGGCTGGACTGCAGCTTGACGGCTTGCCGGCCGATTCCACAGAATAGCTAGTTTGGGCCGGCAGTAAGTTGTCACGGCTGCTCTTCTGGTTCTGGACATGCGATATCTTCTGATCCTGTTCGTTGCGCTCAGCTTCGGCCTTGCTCCAGTTCGTTGTCCGGCGGCCCCGGCACCTGCCGGCGCCGCGGCATTGGGCGCCGCCTCCGGCGCGGCGAAGGGATCGGCCGCCACCCGGCGCCACCGTTACAGCCCATGGCGTACACCCACCTATGCCGATTCCACCGCGGGCGACGTCAGCGATGGCGAGGATCCGGTAGTTCGGCAGGCAGCCGTCGAGGCGCTGGGCAAATACAACGGCAGCATCGTCGTGGTAGACACGAACACGGGACGGGTGCTGAGCATCGTCAATCAGAAGCTCGCTTTTCAAACCGGCTTCATCCCGTGTTCGACCATCAAGATCGTGGTGGCTCTGGCGGCGCTCAGCGAAGGCGTGATTGACCGCACCACGAAGCTTCGCATCTACGGCAGCAAGCGCGTTGACATGACCGAAGCGTTGGCCTATTCGAATAATCACTATTTCGACCACCTGGGCAAGAAGCTGGGTTTCGAGAGGGTGCGTTACTATGCCCGGCTGTTCGGGTTGGGTGAAAAGGCGGGCCTGAACATCGAGCGGGAGCAGCCGGGGGTGCTCCCCGTCCAGCCACCGAGAAACGGCGGGGTGGGCCGCATGTGCAGTTTCGGAGAGGGCATCAGGGTGACGCCGTTGGAACTGGCCAGCCTGCTCACGGCGGTGGCCAACGGGGGAACGATGTACTACCTGCAATACCCGAGGAACCGGGAGGAGGTGGAGAATTTCATCCCCCGAGTGAAGCGGCGGCTCGACATTCAGCAGTGGATCCCGGAGATCAAGCCCGGGATGATGGGCGCAGTGGCCTTCGGTACCGCGCGGCGCGTCGGCTTTAACCCGGACGAACCGATCCTGGGGAAGACCGGCACCTGCACCGATACCGGGGCCCGGGCGCATCTCGGTTGGTTCGGCAGCTTCAACGATTCGGGGAGTACGCGCCTCGCGGTAGTGGTGATGCTGACCGGCGGCTCGGCAGCCAGCGGCCCGGTGGCCTCGGGCATCGGCGGCAAGGTGTACCGGAAGCTGGCCGAGGCCGGCTATTTTGAACGGGAACTGCGGTATTCACCGGTGGCCCTGGTGTCGACGGGTTCCTGCTGCGGGCAGTGAAAACCAATGACCGACCGCCGTGGTTTGCGCGTCCCGTAAGCGCGCCGCGGGTGGCTGGTCGCTGGCGCTTGGCCGCTAGCCCGAAATTCCTGGCCGAATTCGTGAGGCAGTTCTCTATCTTCAAGGATTCAGGTTATTTATCAACTTCAGTTTGTAGCCACGAAGAAGAAACATTTTCTCTTGGCAGTGTTTGACGCCTTCGCTTATAATCGGATATTCCATCCAGAGCTGGCCGGGTTCATGTGGCCGTCACAACACGGAAGTACAAGGACAAGGTCTACCGCAGCCAGCAGACCTGAAATGCGCCGGGCGGGGCTCAGCGTGCTCCGGCAGTTGGCCGGAACAGCTCATGAGTCTCCGGGCATGGTCTCACAGGAACGCCGGACGATCAACCGCGATTCGTTTTCCCCTGGCGCCGGCGGCATTACGGCGCCCGTTCCACCGGCAGGATTCTCCGCCGCAGGCCAGCAACGTCATATCTGAGCGTCGTTGTTCCCGGTGGAGTCTCTCTCCTACAATCGTACTCGTCATGTCCAACCGGTGGCCGTTCACGCGCCGGGAGGGCAAACCGGACGCCGACGTACTGGCCGAGCTGGCAGGTACGATCGAGGCGGACGGGATTTTTCTCGACACGTTGCGCGAAGGGGCGCCGGCGTTCCGCCGCAAGCTCGATGCGGTCCGGAAGGGCATCGTGCTGGAGAGCGAGGGCGCGCTTCCAGTGGAGAGAATTCATGACCACAATCTGTCCTGGGCACAGTGGTTCGAGGATAGCCCCGTGCCTGGGATCCTGCGCAATAAGTGGTTCGAGCGCCGTCACATGCAGCACCAGATCCAGCGCCGCAATCCCGACCACACGGCGGAGCTGCAAACCGCCTGGATCAACGGCAGCGGCATGCTGGTGTGGGAGAACGTCTTTGGAAGCTTTCTGGGCTGGAGTCCGCGGGACCGCTGGATACTTCGGTCGATGCTGTCCGTCCAACGGCGCTATCACCGGCTGTTTGCCGGCGAGCAGTGGACACCGCTGGTGGGAACGGAAAAGCCGGAGGTTTACGCCAGTCTGTGGGAAGGGGACGGCCTCCGGCTGTGGACACTGGTAAACCGCTCCGAAGATCGAATCGGAGGTCCGTTGTTGCGCCCGCCCCACCGGGCGCGCGACCGCTATTGGGACCTGCTCCGCGGTGCGGAAGTGCGAAACCCGATAGAAGGCTCCCTGCCGCCGAGGGGCGTCGGGGCGTATCTCGCCTGTCCCTCCGATCAATTAGGCGGCGGGTTCGACCAGTTTCTCATGCGGCAGAGGAAAACGTGGAGCGAGGCCAGCAACGATTCGCAACCGGTAGTGCTGGGAACCCGTCTGGTCAAGGTCCACCGCACCCGCCCTTACGGCACGCCGCCGCCTGGCATGGTGGAGGTTCCCGCTGCTGACGTGGTGCTCAAGATCCAGTTTCGGAATCGTGAGTGCGGGTTTTACGAATCCCGTCACCCGCTGGTGAGGGGAGATGGCCGTCTGGTGCGCCACCACCAGCCGGTGGTGATCGAGCGTCGCGTGAAACTCCGCCGCTACGCCATCGATGAAACGCCGGTAACGAACGCGGAGTTCGCCCGGTTTCTCGACCAGACACACTACCGTCCCCGGTATGCGAAGAACTTTTTGAGACACTGGCGCGACGGCCGGCCGCCGGCGGACAAGCCGGATCACCCGGTCGTTTGGGTGGACCTGGACGACTGCCGGGCATACGCCGAGTGGGCCGGCAAACGTTTGCCGACCGAGGAAGAGTGGCAGCGAGCCGCGCAGGGGCCGGGGAACCGCCGCTATCCCTGGGGAGACGAAATCAGGCCGGGAACGTGCAATGGGGGAGAGACGGGAGGCACCACCCCGGTGCGCGCATTTCCGGCCGGCCGTTCTCCTTACGGATGTTACGACCTCTGCGGCAATACCTGGGAGTGGACCGAGAGCGAACGCAGCGACGGCCACACCCGCTTCGCGATCCTACGAGGGGGGTCCTATTACAAAGCAAAGGGGTCTATGTGGTACACAGATGGCGGGCCGCAGCCGTGCGGTTTCGCCATGAAATACTTGCTGATGTGGCCCGGGCTAGACCGGTGCGCGACTATCGGTTTCCGCTGCGTGGCGGACCTGTAGCTCCAGCACCGGGGTCTGGCAAACAACCCTTCCCAGACGCTGCCGGACCATCCCGTGAGATAATAATTTTTAACGCACGCCTCACCGCATGGATCCAGCATTCATCCGCAACTTCAGTATCATCGCGCACATCGATCACGGCAAGTCCACCCTCGCCGATCGCTTGCTGGAAGCCACCGGCGCGCTCCCGGACCGCGAAATGCAGGACCAGGTCCTCGACACCATGGACCTGGAGCGGGAGCGCGGCATCACCATCAAGGCGCATGCCGTCCGACTGATGTACACGGCCGCGGACGGGCGGACCTACCAGCTCAACCTGATCGACACGCCCGGCCACGTCGACTTCAGCTATGAAGTTTCCCGCAGTCTCCAGGCTTGCGAGGGCGCGTTGCTGGTGGTGGACGCTTCCCAGGGAGTGGAGGCGCAGACGCTCGCGAACACCTACCTGGCCCTGGAGCACAACCTGGAAATCATTCCGGTTATCAATAAGATCGACCTGCCCGCAGCGCAGCCCGACCGCATCCGGGAACAGATTCAGGAGGTCATCGGCCTGGATGGGGCGGGCGCGATCCTGGTCAGCGCCAAGCAAGGCACCGGCGTGCGGGAGGTGCTCGAATCCATTGTTCAGCGTGTACCGCCGCCCCGCGGGAATCCGGACGCGCCGCTGCGGGCGCTCATCTTCGATTCCTGGTTTGACCCGTACCGCGGCGTGATCACGCTGCTGCGCGTCGTGGACGGCTCGCTTCACGTCGGCCAGAAGATCCGCCTGATGGCCCGCGGGAAGACCTTCGAGGTGGAGGGCCTGGGGTTCCAGTCGCCCAAGCGGGTGCCCTGCCAGCAACTGGCCGCCGGCGAAGTCGGCTTCCTGTTCGCCAATATCAAGACGGTGTCCGACGCTCAAATCGGCGATACCGTAACCAGCGCCGAAGACCCCGCGGCCGAACCACTGCCGGGTTTCGAGGAAACCAAGCCGATGGTCTTCGCCGGCCTCTATCCGGTGGAGTCCCACCAGCACGGCCTGCTCCGCGAGGCGCTCGAGAAGCTACGGCTGAACGACAGCGCCTTCACCTTCGAGCCGGAAAGCTCGGCGGCGCTTGGCTTCGGTTTCCGCTGCGGGTTTCTGGGACTGCTGCACCTGGAGATTGTGCAGGAACGGTTGGAGCGGGAATTCGAGATCGACCTGATCACCACGGCTCCCGGGGTTCGGTACCGCGTCACCCGGCTCGGCGGCGAAATGGTGGAGGTGGACAACCCGACGCGATTCCCCCCGGCGGCGGAAATCGAGAAGGTGGAGGAGCCGATCATCGAAGCTTCGGTGATCACCCGCGAGGAGCACCTTGGGGAGATTCTCAAGCTGCTCGAAGAGAAACGCGGTGAGCAGAAAAAGTTCGAATACCTGGGCGCCGGCCGCGTCCTGCTCACGTACGAGCTTCCGCTGAACGAGATCGTGCTGGACTTCTATGACCGCCTGAAGTCCGCCTCCCGCGGGTACGCTTCACTCGACTACCATCTGGGCGGCTACCGCGCCGCACCGATGGTCAGGCTCGACGTGCTGGTGGCCGGCGAGCCGGTGGACGCGCTGTCGGTGATCGTGCACACCGACCAGGCTTACGCCCGCGGCAAGGACCTGATCGCCCGGTTGCGGAAGCTGATCCCCCGCCAGATGTTTGAGGTGGCGCTGCAGGCGGCCGTGGGCGGCCGGGTCATCGCCCGGGAGAACATTCCCCCGCTGCGGAAAAACGTCCTGGCCAAGTGCTACGGCGGCGACGTCACGCGCAAACGCAAGCTGCTGGAAAAACAAAAGGCGGGCAAGCGCCGGATGAAGCGCGTCGGCAAAGTCGATATCCCGCAGGAAGCGTTCCTGTCCGTGCTCCAGGTGCGCGGCCAGGAGTAAGGCCCGGGGGCCGGTCCTCCCCTTGTCCCCCGACCGCGTAATGCCGTTCAGTTCACCCACACAGGGCTGGAGAACGCCTTGTTCGTGTCGAGCTGCTCCATGCGCAAGTAGTAGTAGTCGCCGGGCTTCAAACGCTCGCGATCCCGATATTCCAGGTTCACGTCCATCGGACCTTCCGGGTTGACAAGTTCGCACTCCAGGAAAAGCGCCGGCTTGACACCCATCTTCTTCATGTAGGAGTGCTGCACCCGGTCCGAGGTCTGGCTCCAGGAGAAGTAGCCGTCGGCGCGGAGTTTGTCCAGAGGAATCGAGGCATCGAACACACCCAGCCCCTGGGGATCATCCAGGTGGAAGTGGAGCGGACCGTTCGCCTCGGAAATATCGACCAGGAAACCGTCGCGGTCATTGGAGACGGCGGCCGTTCTCCACTTGATACCGTCATCATCCTGGACGACGTACTCGAAGGCCTGGTCCAGGTTCACCGTTTTCCGCAGTCGCAGTCGGCCGGCCGCCGGCCGCAGCTCACCTTGCGTGAGGCCCACCGCGGCGCGTCGCTGGTAGACATTATCCCCCCAAACCACCCGCAACAGCTTGCCGCGGTTACGGGCCGGGTGCTCCGAGTAGATCACCTTGCAGTTTTTCAGCAGGTCCACCCGGACGATAGGCGCCGTGCCGGAAACCCGAGCCATAATGTGCGCTTCTTTGTTGAGCGCCGAGGAAATCTCCCCGCCCATCGGCTCCCCATTCACCTCGAAGCCGAGCAGGATTCGCTGGTGGCCTGTGACGGCGAAGGTGCGGCGCTGGTACAGGCCGTTCCAAACGTCTTTCCGGTCTCTGCCGAAAGCATAGACGCCGGCCAGGGCGTTCGTCATGGTGTAAATGAGACCCGGGTAAGCATTGCCCATCAAGCAGCTCGTGTGCGTATCGCCGGCGCCAATCACACCTTGCCGCAAGCCTGCCTGCAGGTGTTTCTGCCAGGATTCCTCGAATACACCGTGCACCGAGGCGACCTCGAACAAGCGCTCGACGCGGGGCACCGGCCGGTGGGTCCAATCGGGCGGCCCGCCGCCAATGTGCGCGATCGCCAGCACCGGCACTTTGGCGCGCTGCGCGATTTCGAGCATCCTGCTGATCGGCGCCATGGGATGATTGGGATCGAGCTGCATCGTGGTCTTGGCCCGGTCGGCGTTGTAGTAAAGGTTGTGGTGACCGCCAACCCTGGTGCCGACGCTATACTCGTAAGCAAGGAAAGTCACCAGGCCTTCCCAGCCATTCATGAGCTTGGTGGCTTTCTCCAGCTCCGGCCAGTTCTCGCTGGGCCAGCGCTGCTCACCCATGTGAAAGGCGGGACCGGTAACGCTCATCGGCATGTGGTGCGGGGTGATGGCGGCAAAATCCAGGAGCCCCACGCGCCGGCCATAAAGATACAGCTCCACGAACACGCCCCGGCCATCGTGCAGATAGGTGTGCTGGTGCAGTTCGCCATAATAGACGCGGCGGACGGGATGGCGCTCCACCCAGACCGGGTTGCTGACACCCTTGATGCGGCCGTCGGCGGTCTCGATACCGATGCGCACCACTCCTTCCTCCTGCGGCGCCATGAAATCGCGGGCCACGTAATGCAGGAGCCTAGGATCATAGTGGAACGTCCCGGCGGAAACATTGCCGGAGGTCACGCGGAAGGACAAACCCTCGTGATTCTTGGCCAAAGAGGACCACTCATCAAGAGGGACGATTTCCACCGGAAACTTGTCGCCCACAGCTACAATCGCGGGAGCTTTCACGCGGAGCTTCCGCAGGGGTCCTCCCGTGACCTTCATGGCGGCGTCACCGGCATAGCCGAGCACCTTGTTGTTCCTGGTGATGACGATGCGGAAATTGAACAGGTGCTCTTCATACCGCTGCATCCGCACGCCTTTCGGTCCGCCCAGGTCGAACAGCACCTTGTCACCGCTGGTCAACCGCCCCTGCTCGATGGTAACGGCGGCCGTCTTCCGGTACGGGAACACCGAGGGGGTGTTCCGCTGCACCCAGTTGGTGAACTTCCGCGTCTTTGCTTTCACCGCCGGGTTAGTGAACTCGACGCCGAAATAAGCAGGCGCGTTCGGGTCCGTGACCTGGAACTCTTCGACGTCGCTGGTGAAGTGCTTCCAGACCTCGATCGTCATGCCGGTCTCGATCGGCATGTCCCCCACCGTGTACTCAACCCGGATGCGGGCGCGCTGGCCTGCCTCGACGACGGGGGAACTCAGCAACCGCACGGTCCCGTGCAGCGGGAAACCCTCCGGGAAGTTACAGCCGGGCCGGTATTCGATCGGCATGAATGCCGGATCCGGAGCGGCGGGAGGCGACGGCTGGGAAACCAGCCGGCTGGCCAGGAAGCCGCCGCCGGTCAGAACCACCAGCAGCCCCGCCAGCAACATGGGCCGTTTTCTGGTTGTAGAACGAGCAAGGCTATTTTCCGACATGTGTACATTCTAAGCCAGAAAACGGCCCCTTTCTAATGCGGGCTGCCTGTCCTACCGCACCACCACTTTGGCCACCGCCTGGTTTTCGAACAGATCCTCGACACGAACGGCCATGGTGTGCTCACCGGGCGAAACATTGTCGAGCGACAGCCGGTAGTCGAGTTGCGGGGCATCGGACAGCTTCGTCACCGGCTCGACCAGCGTCCACTCACCGCCATCGAGCGAGTATTCGGCGCGCCGGATGGTGCTGTGGGTGTCCACGGCGCGCCACTGCGCGGTGACCCGGCCACCGCTCATGGAAGCCTCCAGATTTTCGATTGCGGGAGCGGTGTTGTCGACGAGAAACGGTTCGCCTTCCAAAGAGGCGGTGAGCGCCTCCTGCGGCGGATTGTCCGGCGCATCAGAAGCCGTGACGCGCAACCGGTACTCGCCGTCCGGATACGCCGTGGAATCCCAGCTCAGGTAAGCGTCCTTGAGATGGTCTTTCAGCAGTTTCCACTCGGTTTCCTGCTCGCCCCGGATCTCGACCTTGTAGGTGAGTTCGTCGTCATTGTCGTCCTCGGCGAGCCAGCGAGCGCCGATGTAGCCCTTGGCATACTGCATTGACAAGGTACGAGTGGTGGTAATCGGCTTCGGAGTTGTGGCCTGTTTGGCGCCGCCCAGCGGAGGCAGGGTCAGGTTCTTGGTTTTCGTGAGGGTGAGGGTCTGCGGCGGAAAGCGGTAGTTCGGCGGTGTCGCCGCGATCTTACGGACCACGGGCGCCACGTTCTTGTTCAGGTAGGAAACCTGGACCGAACTCACTTCCGGAACAACGTCGGCCGCCTCGCCGGCGACGAGCGTCAGGCGGTATTGCAAAAACCGCGCGGGCGGAGCCGTCACTCGCCCGCCATCGGCGGTGACATTGACCGGCGACCACTCGCTCCAGTTCTGCTGCGGGCGGTTCAGGTTGCCGCTGCGTGTCTCCACCGTAATGCGGCCGCCCGCGGTGCGGCCTCGGTATTTCAGCCGGCCCCAGTAGGAAAAACGCCCGGCGTCGAGGACCTCCCCGGTGAACGTCCCGCGGTCCTCCAGTTGCGGACCGATCGAGTACAGCTTCCCGATGTTGCCGGTGACGGCGTACAAGCCGCCGCCGGCGCCGGCCCGGACCTCCGTCACCTGCGACGGGGGCAGCTTCACCAACAGCGTCGAAAGATGATCGGAATCCAGGCGGTAGATCCGCCCCTCGTTTCCCGTACCGATGACGGCGCGGCCTTTACTGTCGATGGCGATCGAATAGACAATTTGCTCCTTGTGGCTCCAGACCAGGTGGGGAGAGCCGTCGGGTTCAATCCGGTACACTTCCGATCCCCCGGTGATGCGGGTCCGCAAGCCGGACACCGTCACGGGAGTGACCGGCGTCACGCTCACCGTGGTGGTCACAGACGGAGATTGGGCCGCGGGCGCCGTCAGGCTGGGTTTCGGAGTCGCCGGGACGGGCTGCGCCGGCAGCGGAACCCTCCTGGCTGGCTTTTTCGCGCCCACTCCGGCCGCGTATATGGCGCCGTCCGGGGCCACCGCCACCGAGGTGATCTCGCTCTTGGAGGACTGGTAGAGAACAAATGCTTTCCCGGCCGGAGAGATCCGCAGGATCAGGCCGGCTGGTTCGGTTCCGGCAATCAGGTTGTCACTGGCGTCGACGGCCAGCGAGCGCACGTGTGTCTCCCCGGTTTTGAAGAACACCGAGCCGCGCCCGTCCGATGAAACCCGGTAAATCTCACCGGCGTCCCCGGTGCCCAGGTAGAGTTCGCCGCGGCTGTTGAAAACCATCGCCCAGATGTAGTTCACCTGGGGGTCGTAAAAGAGTTCGGATCCACCGGCGGCCGAAATCCTGTAGACCTTGCCGTCCGGCGAAGTGGCGGCGAAGACCTCATCTTTTTCATTGACCGCGATCGCCTGGACCTGGAGACCCTGCAGTTCCGCCAGGGTCTCGGCTTTGCCGCTGGGGGTAACGCGGAACAGCTTTGCCGCCCGGGACCCGGGTCCGCCCCCGCCGACGTAGAGGTTCCCTTTCGAATCGGCGGCCACCGTCCACAGCACGGCCAGGGAAGAGTCCAGCACCTGCTCGCATTTCGGAGCGAGAAACAAGCGGCCGTCGCTTCTCAGCGAGAGCTTGTCGAGGGTGCCCTTGACGAAGTCAGCTTCCGTGGCGTGCTGCCAGGTCTTGGTTTCCACGGCGGAAGCGGAAACGCCCGCCGATACAAGGGCGAAAATAATGAACAAGGTTTTTCGCATGGGTTCCAGGGCTACTTGACTTTGATGGGAAGGGAGTAGCTTCCGTTGACTATCAGGTTAAACGGGATCGCCGTCTGCTGGCGGATGCTCTCGGCCCGCCTCAGGTAGCGGCGGTTACCGGTCCGCCCGCCCTCGATCACATTGGCGATGGACGCCGGCAGGCTGGGCAGGGACTTGTCCTCGTAATACAGGGTGGGCCGCGCCTCGACCAGCGAGACGTACAACTGGTTATTGGGGCGTTCCTGATTGATGAGAGACACCGTCTCCGGCAAACCCATGAACCGGTTCAGCGCCGCTGCCGTGGTCTGCATCCGGTTGAGCGTGGCGGCGTCACTCAGCAGGATCGTGTGGGCGCCTTGCGGAAAGCCAGCCGGGATCTTCACGGTGACATCACGCTCAATCCGAGCACCCCGGTAGGGCTGGAGAAAGACCTTCACCGGAACCTGGCCGCCCGGTTCCACTTCGTGCACTTCCGTCCAGGCGGTCTCCACTGTCGCCACGCGCCGCTCCGGCAGCACGTCGATGGTAGCGTTGACCCGCCGGAGGTGGGGAGTGTTCACCGCGTTCTTGAACAACCGGGTGAACTTGTCGGCCCACCACCCGGCCAACTGGATCGGTGCAGGAACGGGAACGTCACCGCCGGCCAGCATGGTGGACAGGGAAAGGTTCTGTCCGCCGTCCAGCTCCACCTGGCCGCTGAGACGGTAAGTGACCTCGTCGACGAACTCGTTCAATCCGGAGATGGAATTGAACAAAGTGAGCATCATCAGCGTCGGCGTCCATTTCTGCTGGATGAAGATGTTGAAATGGAAATCCTTCTCTTGCCGTACCGCGTCGTCGCGGCCGAAGGAGCGAACCCTGAGGGTCACCGGGATGGTGGGCGCCTCTTCTCCCAAAACACCCAGGACACCGCTGTGCCGGTCCTGGCGAAGCGTGCCGACGATTTCGGTGGCGTTGGCGATCTTGTTGGGCTGGTAGGCTGAGGACAACACCATCAGCACTTCCCCCTTGCTCATCGGCATCTTCACCGGCCCGAGGTTAAACAGGGAATGGCCGAAAGCCAGCACGCGCTTCCCGTCGTTGTAGGTGACCGTCCCCAGGCCGGTGACGTTCAGGTCTCCGGAAACCAGGACTCCGGCCACCACGTCTCCCGGGCGCAGGGAATCCTTCCACCCGGGGCCGGGCTTCGTATTGGCCAGTGCGCCGCCCGCTCCGCCAACCACCGGAGTGACCCCGAGCCGCTCGAACAGTGGCCCGAAAGTGGTCAGGACCCCGGGTTGGAAGCCGGAGAAGGTGAGCGGGGTCTCGATCGGAACCATCAGCGGCGCTCCCTCCGGGAAGGCGCCGGAGGATCCGCCGGCCGCCACCCGGGCGAGCAATCCATCCGGAAGCGCGAGCCTCGCGCTCGGGCCCGGCGTTTCCGGACTCCTGGCATCAGCCGGCACGGAGTCGTCGAAATCCGATATCTCGAGCATCTGCTCGGCCGGCGTGATCCCGCAGATCGCGTCGGGGGAGAAGACGCTCAGCCGGAGCGAGATGGCCCCGGCCAGCTTGCCGTCAATGTAGACGGGGGTTCCGCTCATTCCGCCGGCCACGTTGGTGCGCTGCACCTTCCCGCCGAGCTTGGCAATGATCACGTCCTGGCCCGGCCCCCAGGCGTTCTTCATCCGGCCGATAATCTCTACCGGCACCGGCTCGGGCTCCGTCCCGGAAAATACCGTCCAGGCGACGCCTTTCATTCCCGGGTTGATCTCGGAAGACTTCAAAATCTCGACCGGGCCGATGGCCGGACGGGCCGGCGGCGAAGCGGCCGCGGCGACCGGAAGCAGGCCGACAACAGCACCCACCAGCAGCCCAGCGATTGGATGTTTCATGCGGTTCTCTTCCCGAGTGAAGTCAGCCAACTCTGGCCGTCCCGCGGAGGACGGATCTGATTCTATTATCCTCTAGCCGGTGGAATTGTCACAATCCGGTGTAGTATCTTGAAATTAGCTCACCCAAGGTTCGGGCTATCCGGACGCCTGAGTCACAGGAACCAGAAACTGAGTTCCCGGCGGTTTTACGCCCCTCAGTCCATACGCAAGAGAGTAAGAGGAGTAGGGATGTCAACAGCACAGAAGACGCCCTCAGGGCGCCGGCAACCTTCCAAACCCAAGATCAAACGGACTCCGAAAGCACCGCGGCAGCAATTGCCTTTGTTGGACATGGAACGGAGAATCAGCACTCCGGAGGAGGTCTCGCTCGGCTTCACTCTGGAGCAGGCGGCGGCCGAAGCCTTGCGGTGCCTCAATTGCCGTGATCCGAAGTGCCAGGAAGCCTGCCCGATTCACACCGACATCAAGGGCTTCATCGACAGAATGGTTCACGATGATTACTCGGGAGCCTACGATGTTCTCCAGCAGACCAATCCCTTCCCCGGCATTTGCGGCCGAGTGTGCCAGTACGAGCTGTTCTGCGAAAAGGCCTGCCTGCTGGGCACCAAGCTTGACCCGGTGGCCATCGGTTCACTGGAGCGTTTCGTCGCCGATTACCACCGGCAGCGGGGCGAGACCGATCCGCTCCCGGAGGTGGCGCCGAACGGGTTGAAGGTCGGCATGGTCGGCAGTGGTCCGGCGTCGCTGCTGTGCGCCAACGATCTGGCCCGGAAGGGATACCAGGTCACCGTTTTCGAGGCACTGCACGAGCTGGGCGGCGTGCTCGCTTATGGCATCCCACCGTTCCGGCTTCCGCGCCAGATTATCAGCGAAGAAATCCGCCGGCTGGAAAAGCTCGGCGTCGAGTTCCGCACCGATTTCATCGTCGGCAGGACGGCTACCCTCGATGAGCTGTTCGCCGAGGGCTACGCCGCTGTTTTCCTCGGCACCGGCGCCGGATTGCCCTGGCTGCTGGGCATTCCCGGCGAAAACCTGATCGGCGTTTACACCGCCAATGAGTTCTTGACGCGTATCAACCTGATGCACGCCTACGAACCTGATGCCGATACGCCGGTGCATGTAGGGAAGCGCACCATCGTCGTCGGCGGCGGCAACTCCGCGATGGATGCCGCCCGCTGGGCCAGGCGGCTCGGCAGCGAGAGCATCATTCTCTATCGCCGCGGGCGGAAGGAGCTGAAGGCGCGGGCTGCAGAGATCGAGCACGCCGAGGAAGAGGGCATCATCTTCAAGTTCCTGGCCGCCCCGGTGCGCCTGTTCGGTAACGACAAGGGCTTTGTGACCGAGATGGAATGCATCCGGATGGAGCTGGGCGAACCCGATGAATCCGGCCGGCGGCGCCCGATTCCGATCCAGGGATCCGAGTTCCGGATCCCGGCCGACACGGTGGTGGCCGCGATCGGCCAAGCACCGAATCCGACCTTGCAGCGGGCGACGCCGCAGTTGGTGACGAGCCGCGGCAAAGTCGTCATCGACAATCGCGCCAAGACAAGCATGGACCGCGTCTACGCCGGCGGCGATGTCGTTCGCGGCGGCTCTACGGTCATCCTGGCCATGGAAGACGGCCGCCGCGCTGCCGCCTCGATCGACCAAGCCATGCGCGAGCGCTTCCCGGAACATTTCCGATCGGCAGCCGCAGTGGCCAAACCCGCCGGGAAAAGCAAACCGGCGCCCAGATTCCGCATCTTGACCCGGCGGCAACTCTCCACGGACGTGGTCCTGCTGGAGGTGCACGCGCCCGAGATTCAGAAGCATTGGAAGCCCGGCCAGTTTGTCATTCTCCGGCCCATGGCTACCAGCGAGCGCATTCCGCTCACGCTGGTCGACGACGACGCCGGACGCGGGAGCATCACGCTGATTGTCCAGGCCATTGGAAAAACAACCCGGCAACTGGCTTCTCTCAAGGAGGGAGACTGCCTGGCGGACCTGCTCGGTCCTCTCGGCAAGGCCGGCCACATCGAGAAAGTCGGCACGGTGATGTGCATCGGCGGCGGCGTCGGCGTTGCCGAGCTGCTCCCGGTAGCCCGTGCCTTTAAGAAAGCCGGCAACCGGGTGATCGCTATGTGCGGGGCTCGTACCAAGGACCTCATCATCCTAGAGGAGGAGTTGCGGGACTCGGTCGACGAACTCCATTGGGCTACCGATGACGGCACTTATGGTTTTCATGGCAACGTGGTCCAGATGATGAAGGCGTGGCGGAAGGATCACGCCGAACCCATCCACGCGGCTCACGTGATCGGCCCGATCCCGATGATGCGGTTCTCCTCGGAGCTGACCCGGGAGTGGGGCGTGCCGACCGTCGCCAGCCTCAACCCCATCATGGTGGACGGCACCGGCATGTGCGGCGGCTGC
>CAZXVW010000085.1:0-17167 GCA_964644025.1 uncultured Solibacteraceae bacterium
ATACAGAGCGGGGTGCGCGGAACGGTGTCGGGCGGGACCGGATTGCTATAATTTAGGCTTGAGCAACCAGGAGAAACCGGGGAGCCTGGCGGATTCTTCCAAGCGGATTATCTTATTGACTCCGCGAGGCTACTGTGCGGGTGTGGTCCGCGCGATCGACGTGGTCAACATCGCGCTGGCCACCTACGGAGCGCCGATTTACGTCCGCAAGGAGATCGTCCACAACCGGCACGTGGTCGCTGAACTTCGGCGGGCGGGCGCGGTGTTCGTCGAAGAGGTCAGCGAGGTACCCCAGGGGGCGCGGGTCGTCTTCAGCGCTCACGGTGTCTCCCCGGCGGTGCGGGCCGAAGCCCGGGCGCGCAACTTGCGGGTGATCGATGCCACCTGCCCCCTGGTGACCAAGGTTCACCTGGAGGCGATCCGGTTCGCCCGGCAGGGATGTACGATCGTGCTGATCGGCCACCGGGACCATGACGAGGTTGTGGGAACGCTCGGCGAGGCGCCCGAGGCCACTGTTGTGGTCTGCAGTGAGGCCGAGGCGGACCGGGTTGAGGTCAGTGACCCGGAGCGGGTGGCTTACCTCACCCAGACCACCTTGAGCCTGGACGACACCCGGGGCATCGTGGCCCGGCTCAAGCAGCGGTTTCCGAAGATCCAGGGACCGCCGGCCCAGGACATCTGCTACGCCACCGAGAACCGGCAGTTGGCCGTCAAGGCCGCCGCCCCGCTTTGCGACCTGATGCTGGTGGTGGGATCGCGGAACAGCTCGAATTCGCGCCGGCTGGTGGAAGTCTGCAAGAAAAACGGTTCGCCGGCCTACCTGGTGGATGACGAGAAGGAAGTGCGGGCGGAGTGGATGGGCGAGGTCAACACGGTTGCTGTCACCGCCGGGGCTTCGGCTCCGGAGCACCTGGTACAGGAGCTGATTGCTTCGCTGGGCCGGTACGGCTTTCATCGGGTGGAGCAACTGAAAGTGAAGCACGAAGATGTACGCTTTTCTCTGCCGGCGGAGCTGGTTCGGCTCGGAAACAATCCGGCCGGCGTGGCAATGAAATGAGTACGACGGTTCCGGCTAAAGATGCGCTTGCTTCAGCCGCCTGGGGCGCCGCGCGCCGCGCGGCCGATGCCTTGTTGGCCCAGCGCCAGCCAGCAGGCTGGTGGCGCGGGGAGTTGACCGCCGACACCACGCTGGAGTCCGACTTCGTGCTGGTGGAGCTGTGGCGCCACCCGCCGGTTTCCGGGCGGTGGGAGCCGCCGACGCGCAAGCTGGTGGATAAGGCTGTCGAATCGATTCTCGCGCGGCAGTTACCCGACGGCGGATTCAACATTTACCCGGGCGGTCCGGCGGAAGTCAGCGCCACCATCAAGGCCTATTTTGCTCTCAAGCTGGCCGGCGTGCGGCCGGATGAGGCGCGGATGGTGAAAGCCCGGGAGCGCATCCTCGAGCTGGGCGGCTTGCAGGCGGCCAACAGCTACGTAAAGATCAACCTCAGCCTGTTCAACCTGTACCCGCGCGAGTACTGTCCCACCATTCCCGTGGAGATCATGATGCTGCCCGGGAACTTCATCTATCAGATGTCGTCCTGGACGCGGGCGATCGTGATTCCGCTTTCCATCGTTCAAGCGCTGAATCCGGGGCGGCCGGTCCCGGCGGGTTTCAGTCTGGCCGAGTTATACGTGCCGGGCAGGGGGCTCGAGTTCGCCAGGAACGGGCACCGCTCGGCCTGGCACGCTCTGTTCCGGCGGGTGGACGCTTTGCTGAAGCTGTGGGAAAAGCACGGCCCGCGGGCCGTGCGGGAGACGGCGATCCGGCGGGCCGAGCAATGGATCCTGGAGCGGACGCGGTACTCGGACGGGTTGGGGGCCATCTATCCGCCGATGATGTACACCATCATGGCGCTGGATCTACTGGGGTATCCTCCGGATCACCCGGACCGGGCCGAGGCGGAGCGCCAGTTTTTCAAATTGATGGTCGACGACGGCGAACGGTTCTTCTTCCAGCCCTGCTTTTCGCCGGTCTGGGACACCGCGATTGCCAGTTTCGCCCTGGGAGCCTCCGGCGCGGTCCCGTTGGAGGCGTTGCGGCCGGCGGCCGACTGGCTGCTCGCCAAGGAGGTGCGGCGGAAGGGGGACTGGGCGGTGAAGCGTCCCGGCGTTGAGCCTTCCGGGTGGTTTTTCGAGTTCGCCAACGAGCATTATCCGGACATCGACGACACGGCGATGGTGCTGCTGGCGCTGCGGTATGCGCGCGCTTCCGACCCTGGACGACAGGAGGCGGCGGAGCGCCGGGCCGTGGCCTGGCTGCTGGCCATGCAGTCGTCCGATGGCGGCTGGGCGGCGTTCGACGCCGACAACAATTGGGAGTTTCTGGCCAAGGTCCCGTTCGCCGATCACAACGCGATGCTCGATCCCACCTGCCCGGACATCACCGGCAGGGTTCTGGAAGCGCTCTGCGCGTGCGGTTTGCGCGGCGATCATCCGGCGGTGCGCCGGGGAGTCGGCTACCTGGTCCGGACGCAGAAACTGGACGGCAGTTGGTACGGCCGCTGGGGGGTGAACCATATTTACGGGACCTTCCTCGCGCTGCGCGGGTTGCGGGCCGCCGGCGAAGACCCCAACGAAGCGCACATTCTTCGCGCCGGTGAGTGGCTCCGGAGCGTGCAAAACGCCGACGGGGGTTGGGGCGAGAGCTGCGCCAGCTACGAGGAAGATGCATTCGTTGCTGCGCCGAGCACGGCTTCGCAAACGGCGTGGGCCGTTTTGGGGCTGATGGCCAGCGGCGATACCGGCAGCGACAGCGTCCGGCGGGGCATCGAGTACCTGGTCAGCCGCCAGCGCGAGGACGGCACCTGGGAGGAAGAGCTGGCCACCGGCACCGGATTCCCGCGCGTCTTCTACCTGACCTATCATCTGTACCGGAATTCCTTCCCCTTGCTCGCCCTGTCCACCTACGTCAAGCCGCCGCCTGCCGATCGGGGGAACCTGGGATGAGGTTTCCCTTGTCGATGATGGTGGATCTGGCACTCCACATCGCCAGGAACAAGATGCGGCCCCGCCCGGAGTGGCAGCACGATCCTGCCGCCGAGACCGGCGATTCGAACCCTTTCCGGATTGTCCATTCCTCTTCCACGGGCCCGCGCCCGCCGCACCCGATGATCCACAAGCGGTTTCCCCTGGTGCTGATGCTGGAGCCCTTGCATGCCTGCAACCTCACCTGTACCGGGTGCGGGCGGATTCGGGAGTACCAGTCCACGATCACGCAGCGGCTGAGCGTCGAGCAGTGCCTGGACGCCGTGGATGAGTGCGGCGCCCCCATCGTGTCGATTTCGGGCGGTGAACCGCTCCTGTACCCGGAAATGGACCGGCTGGTGCGGGAGATCCTGAGCCGCAACCGCTACATTTACCTGTGTACGAACGGCTTGCTGCTGCGAAAAAAGCTCGGCCAGTACCGGCCGCACCGCCGTCTTTTCCTGAGCATTCACCTGGACGGGATGGAGAAGACCCACGACGCCGCCGTCGAACGGGAAGGGGTTTTCCGCGAGGCGGTCGAGGGAATCAAGGCGGCCAAGAAGGCCGGCTTCCGCGTTTATACAAACACCACGATCTACCAGGAAACCGATATGGAGGAGATTGCTGCGCTCTTCCAGTATCTCGGCCGGTTCGGCGTGGACGGGCACATGCTTTCGCCGGGGTTCGCCTATGGGGCGGTGAATGACCGGGAGATCTTCCTGACCCGCGAGGATGTGCACCGGAAATTCAAGAACATCGACGAACTGGCCCGGCGCTTCCCGTTGAATACAACGCCCGTGTACCAGGATTTTCTCCAGGGCAAGCGGGAGTTGCCGTGCACCGCCTGGGCGAATCCCACTTATAACATCCGGGGTTGGAGATCGCCATGCTACTTGATCGCCGATACGCATTACAAGACCTTCGAAGAACTGATGAGCAGAACCCCGTGGGACAGTTACGGCCGCGGCGCCGATGAGCGCTGCGAGCATTGCATGGTGCACTGCGGCTTTGAACCCTCGGCCGCGCTGGGCGTGAACGCGAAGTTTTCCGACAATTTCCGCCTGCTGACATGGGCGTTGCGGTGAGGAGCCAGTGAAACCGACGCTGGTAACCGGAGCCACGGGCTTCATCGGCTGGCACGTGGCGCGCAAGCTTCTGGAGCAGGGGGAACGGATACGCCTGCTGGTCCGGGATGCGGCGCGGGTGCGGGAGCTGGACGGCGCCGAGATCACGGTAGGTGACCTCCGGGATACCGGGAGCCTGGAGCGGGCGGTGGCCGGCTGTGGAGTCGTTTACCATCTGGCTGCGGATTACCGCTTGTGGGCGCGGCGCCCCGCGGAACTATATGAAACCAATGTAGAGGGTACGCGGCGCCTGCTGGCCGCGGCGGAAAAGGCGGGTGTCGAGCGCGTCGTCTACACCAGCACAGTGGGCTGCATCGGTATTCCCCAGCAGGGTATCGGCGACGAGGAGACGCCGGTCACGCTCGAGGAGATGACCGGCCCCTATAAGAGGTCGAAGTTCCTTGCCGAGCAGGCGGCGCTGGAATACGCCGGTGCGGGCTTGCCGGTGGTGATTGTGAATCCCACCGCGCCGGTGGGCGAGCACGACGCGAAGCCCACGCCCACGGGGAAGATCATCGTAGAGTATCTAAAGGGCAGGATGCCGGCCTACCTGGACACCGGGTTGAACCTGGTCGACGTGAATGATGTGGCCGCCGGGCACCTGCTTGCTTGCGAGCGGGGGGCGCCGGGCCGCCGGTACATTCTTGGGTGCCGGAACCTGACGCTCCGGGAGATTTTCGAAATACTGGAGAAGATCAGCGGAGTCCCGGCTCCCAAGCGGCGGATTCCTTATGGGGTCGCATACGCGGCCGGGCTGTGCAGCACCGGGTGGGCGCACCTGACGGGCAGGGCTCCCAGGGCGCCGCTCGACGGCGTACGGATGGCAAGAAAGAAAATGTTTGTGTCCCATGCCAGGGCGGCGCGCGAACTCGGCTATTCGCCCGGGCCGGTGGAAGCGGCCCTGGCAAAGGCGGTGGACTGGTTTCTGGCTAACGGTTATTGTTCCGGTGAAAACGATCTTGCTGGTGGCGGCCGATCGCGATGAGTTCGCCGGGCTCCGGCGGCGCCTCGGGCGGCTCGTTCGTTTACAATGGCCTATAGGCTATTCGGCGAGTACGGAATGGCGCGGCAAACGACTTTTGCTCGCGGCCAACGGCCCCGGGTTGAAACTGGCCGGCGAGGCGGTGGATGTGGCCGGCCGGCACGCGAGCATCGGCGCCCTGGTCAGCACGGGCTTTTGCGGGGGGTTGAACCCGGCGCTGGGCCCGGGGGAAATCTTCGTGGCGTCCCGCCTGACGGCGGCCGGCGAAGCCGAAACATATCCGGTGCAGCTTCCGGTCGCCAGCCGGAGCTACTGCTCCGGTACCTTGATTTCGGTAGACCACGTTGTGTCGACCGTGCGAGAGAAGAGCCGGTTGCGAGCCCACGGCGCTGACGCCGTGGACATGGAAGCGGTGGCGGTGGCCCGGCGCGCCGCCCGTTGGGGCGTGCCGTTTTTTTGCGTTCGGGTGATCACCGACACGGCCGGAGAAAGCTTCGTATGTGATTTGAACGGCGCCCGGGGCCAGGACGGGCGGTTCCGCCGCTGGAAAATCGTGCTCAGCGCGTGCCATCGTCCCCGGGAAGGGTTTCCCGAGCTGGTGCGGTTGCGCCGCCGCACCCGCCGGGGCGCGCTGGCGTTGGGAGAGTTCCTTGCAGGATGCGAATTCCCACTTGATGGTGCCTGAGGTGATGCGGGCCGCCGTCTACCGCGGCCACCAAACTCTGGTAGTGGAGCCGGTTCCGGTGCCCAGGATCGGACCCGGCGAACTGCTGGTGCGCGTGGAGAGCTGCGGGATCTGTCACACGGACCTCAAGAAGATCGAGCAGGACCTGCTCCCCCCGCCGCGCATCTATGGACATGAAACCGCCGGGGTGGTGGCGGCGGTCGGCGACGGCGTGGAAAAGTTCCAGGTCGGAGACCGGGTGGTGGCATTCCACCACATTCCTTGCCTAAAATGTTTTTACTGCCGGAAGAAACTTTATGCGCAGTGTGAAACATACAAGCGGGTCGGCATCACCGCCGGCTATGAACCGGCGGGGGGCGGATTCGCTCAGTACGTGCGAGTGATGGACTGGATTGTGCGGCGCGGAGTGATGAAGATTCCGCCGGGCGTCTCGTTTGAGAAGGCGAGCATGGTGGAGCCGGTCAACACCTGTCTGAAGGCGGTCGAGGAAGCCGCCCCCAGGCCGGATGAGGTGGTGGCGATACTGGGCCAGGGACCGATCGGGCTGCTGTTCACCTTGCTGGTGCGCCGGCGCGGGGCGGCGGTAGTGGCCACCGACACGATTCCGCAACGGCGGGAATTGGCCTTGCGGTTCGGAGCCAGTGAAGCCTGGGACCCGCGGGAGGCTGACGTGGCGGGCCGCGTTCGGGCGCTGAGCGGCGGACGCGGAGCCGACCTGGTGATCGTCGCCGTCTCGGCGCCGGGGATCGTCGAGGAGGCCATTCGGTGCTCCCGCCCGGGCAGCCGCATCCTGCTGTTCGCTCAGACCTCGGAGAAGGAGCGAATCGAAGTCTCCGGCGCCCACATCTGTAAAGAAGAGCGGCTCTTGTTCGGCTGTTACAGCGCCTCGGTAAACTTGCAGCAAGACTCTGCCGATCTGGTGTTCAGTGGGGAGCTGCCGGTGGCGGATCTGATTTCTCACTGCCTGCCGTTGGACCGCATCGCCGACGGAATTCGGATGGCGTTGCATCCAGACGGAGAATCGTTGAAAATTATGGTTCTACCCCAAAGGATGTCATAAGTGAATACACAGATGATGGCTGCCGTGCTCTACGGCAAGGAGAAGCTAAAAGTAGAGCCGGTGACTGTTCCTGAAATCGAGGATGGTGATCTGCTGGTCCGGGTTAAGGCGGCGCTGACCTGCGGCACTGACGTCAAGGTGTTTCGCCGCGGCTACCACGCCCGGATGATCGTCCCGCCGGCGCTGTTCGGGCATGAACTGGCCGGTGACATCATCCAGGCCGGCTCCGCGGTGAAGAAATTCAAGGTAGGCCAGCGCGTGGTGGCGGCGAACTCGGCGCCGTGCGGCGAATGCTACTACTGCCGCCGGGGCGCCGAGAACCTCTGCGAGGACCTGTTGTTCAACAACGGCGCCTACGCCGAATACATCCGCATCCCGGCGCGGATCGTGGAGAAGAACACGCTCGAAATCCCGGCGCATGTTTCCTATCAGGACGCAGCGCTGGTCGAGCCGCTGGCCTGCGTGCTGCGCGGACTCGAACAAACGGGCGTGCGGCCGGGCGACGTGGTGGCCGTGCTCGGGCTTGGTCCCATCGGGCTGATGTTCGTCCGCCTGGCGCACGTCTACGGCGCGCGCGTGATCGCCATCGGCCGGCGGCAGACGCAACTGGACCGCGCCGCCAGAATGGGCGCCGCGGAACTGCTGATCGACAACGGTTCCACGGACCTGGAGCGCACGGTCCGTGACCTGACCGGCGGCCATGGGGCCGACATCGCCATCGAGGCCGTGGGCTTGCCGGAGGCCTGGGAGACGGTGGTGAAGCTCGTCCGGCGCGGCGGCACGGTGAACTTTTTCGGGGGCTGCCCGAATGACAGCCGGGTGAAGCTGGATACTTCGCTGCTGCACTATTCTGAAATCACCTGCAAGGCGAGTTTCCACCACACTCCGGCTTACGTCCGGAAAGCGCTCAATTCGGTGTCCCGGGGAGAGATTACGGCGCACGACTTCGTCAATGGCGTGGAGCCGCTGAGAAACCTGCTGGAAGTGATGCGCCACTTGATGAGCCACAACGGCCACATGAAAACCGCAATCATTCCTTGAAGCCGGTGAAAGAAGGCCCTTGGACGACGTTTTCTTACTTCCCAAGGAGTTCGTTCAAACCCCCGGGGCCCTGTCTCGCTCTTACGGGCTGGAAGAATCGCTCGCCTACACTCGCTGGCTGGCTAACCGTCACTACGAGAACTTCCATCTAGTCACCTTCCTGTTGCCGAAGCGGCTCCACCAGGACTTCTACAACCTGTACGCCTTCTGCCGGTGGGCCGATGACCTCGGCGACGAGATCGGCGACCGGCAGGAAAGCCTGCGGCTGCTCAATTGGTGGCGCGCTGGCCTGGATGAGCTGTACCAGGGCAGGGCGCGGCACCCCGTCTACGTGGCGTTGAAGACCACCGTGGAACGGCACGGGCTTCCCAGGGTGCCGTTTGCCGACCTGATCCGGGCCTTTGTGCAGGATCAGACGGTGACCCGCTACCAGAACTTCGACCAGCTTTTCGCTTACTGCCGGTACTCCGCCAACCCCGTGGGGCGGCTGGTGCTGCTGCTGTGCGGCTATTCCGATGCTGAACGCCACCGGCTCTCGGACGCAACCTGCACCGGCTTGCAGCTTGCCAATTTCTGGCAAGATGTTCCCATCGATTGGGACAAGGGGCGTGTCTATATCCCCCTGGAGCTGCTGGCGCGGCACGGAGCATCGGAGGACGACATCCGCCTGCGCCGTGCCACGCCGGAATTTCGGGCGGCGATGCGCGAGGCGGTTGGGGTGGCCCGGGAGCAATTCATCCAGGGGCTGCCGCTGGCCCGGATGGTCGACCGGCGCCTGGCCCTGGACATTGAATTGTTCAGCCGCGGAGGGCTGCGGATTCTCGACAAGATCGAACGCCAGGATTTCGATGTTCTGGCCCGGCGGCCGACCATCAGCCGCCTGGAGCGGATCGGGCTGCTGCTCAGCAGCCTGGGACGCCTGGCCCGGCGGAAAGCGGCATGAGGGTGACGCTGGAGGAGTCGTATGATTACTGCCGCCGCGTGGCGCGATCCCGGGCGCGAAACTTCTACTACTCGTTTCTGCTGCTGCCGCGCCAGAAGCGGCGTGCCATGTGCGCCCTGTACGCCTTCAACCGCGTGTGCGACGACATAAGCGATGAGCCGGAGCGGTTCGGCTACGATTCCCCGGCCCGGGCGATTGAGGACTGGCGGCGGCAGCTTGACCAGGCGCTCGCCGCCGGCTACGGTGGCCACCCGGTCTGGCCGGCGTTCTATGATTCAGTGACCCGCTTCCGGATCCCCGGCCGCTATTTTCACGACATGCTGGATGGGGTGGCGTCGGACCTGGAACGCCGCCAGGTGCGGAGCTTCGAGGAGTTGTACGGTTACTGCTACCAGGTGGCGTCGGCGGTGGGGCTGTCCGTGCTGCATGTCTTCGGTTTCGGGTCCGCTGAAGCGCTGCCGCTGGCCGAGAAGTGCGGCGTGGCCTTCCAGCTCACCAATATCCTCCGGGACGTTCGCGAGGATGCGGAGATGGGGCGGGTGTACCTGCCGGCGGAGGACCTCGAGCGGTTCGGCGTGGCGCCGGAGACGCTCCGGGGACGGGAGAACACCGAGGAGTTTCGCCGCCTGATGCGGTTCGAGGCGGACCGGGCCCGCCAGTACTACCGGGCCTCGGCGCCGCTGACGGCCCTGATCGATGCCGACAGCCGGGGCTCGTTCTGGGCCCTGGTGCGGATCTACCGGCGCCTGCTGGAGCGAATCGAAGCATCCGGCTTTGATGTGCTGCGGCGGCGTGTGCAGGTGCCCGCCTGGGAGAAGAGTCTGATCATGTTGCGTGGCGCGCTGCGAAACTCGCTGGCGGGTCTTCACGCCGCCGATCAGTAGCCGGCATTCGAAGTCTGGCGCGCCGGCCGAGAGTCCGTTTGACGGGGAAGCGGCCGGAGAAGTAATGACGCGGGAGGGTGACGAAAAATTGACGCCTGCTGAAATTTTGTCGGCGCGGCGCGTGCGCCAGGGCCCCGGGATGGGCGAGCGCAGGCTAACGAAAAGGGCGCCGGAACCCGATGAAGAAGGTATCAGGGCTCAAGGAAGAAGGCTGGGAAGGAGATTGGTGGGCTGGCAAAGAGAGCAACAATAGGCAGGAAGTAGAATCGTGTGGCGGGTGAAGCAGATCAACCATTTTCTTCCTCGAGCCCTTGCCTTGCTTCATCGCATCGTTTTGCTTGCATTCTCCTTGCCAAATGTATTTCTCCTGTAAAGCCAACGCATAGCGGCCTTGTACGCGTGCGGTGCGGTCGTGGGCCGGCCCGATGCAGCGGTTCGCCGTTTCGCTTTGAAACCCGGGTTTCGGAATGGAATCCCGTTTTGCAACCCGGTGACCGAAACGGTGTGCAGCACACCGGGGAGAGGCAGCTCGCCGGGGGGCGCTGCGGGCGGGCGGAGGACGCGGTCCGGCAGCGCCGATTCCGGTTCCCTATTGTTTCTCCGCCGGCAGCGGCGAGGGAGGCCGGGAGACTTTGCCGGCCTTGGCTTCGTCGATGTTGACGTGATGGGCCTCCAGTGTTTTGCCGGTCACCTGCTCCAAGTCGACCTTGGCCTTCGCGTAGTTGGCCAGCGCGGCCACTTCATTAGCCCGCGCCTGCGCCAGGTCCCGCTGGTACTGGATGACGAAGAACACGGTCGAGGCCCCGAGAGCGTACTTTTTCTGCTCGGCCTCGAGCGTTTGCTCCTGCAGAATTCGTTGCTTGACGGCGGCATCGTAGACGGCCTTGGCCTGGGTGAGGGCGATCTGCGCGTTCTGTACCTGGACGCGGATATTATTGAGCAACTGGCGCTCGCGGATCTCCTGTTGCCGCAACTGCAACGCGTCACGGATGTAGTCAGCCTGCGCGGAGCGGTTTCGGATGGGGATGCTCAACTGGACTCCGAAGCCGTAATCCGGGAAGTTACGGCGGAAAAGCTGCTTGAGCACGGTGCCGTAGCCGCCGATGAAGAACGGGTCCGGATTGGCCAGAATCGGCGGCTGGGCCAGCGGGTTCACCGCGCCGGCCAGAGCGTTGTGATTATAGAACACGAGTGCGTCCAGCGAGGGCTTCAGCGCGCTCCGGCTGCCAGCCATGCCGAGTTTGGTGTTCTCGAGGTTGATGCGGGTCTGCTCGACTTCGGGACGATTCTTCAGGGCGGTTTCGACAAGCTGGCGCAGCGGCGGGATTCTTGTCTCCGCGGGGACCTCCAGCCGGTCGGTGGGAATAACGCGCGCGTCGGCCAGGGTTGGGCTGGCCACGCCGGTCTTGCTGAGGTAGTTCTTGATGACGGTTTCCTGCTGCAGCAGGCGTGTTTCCGCCACCGTCAGCTCCTGCTGGCGGCGCGCGACCTCGGCTTCCGCGCTGACGACCTCGATGGGCGCCAGGGTGCCGATTTCCACCTGTTTCTTGTTGTCTTCATACAGTTTCCGGGCCAATTCCAGGGCCTTTTTTTTCACGTTGACGTCCTCGGCGAACGCCGCCAGGTCCCAGTACAGCTTGATCACCGAGGAGACGGTAGCGATCACTTGCTCCTTGAAGACCAGATCCGAGATGCGCAAGTTATTTTTCGCGATCCGGATGTTGCGCCCGTTCACCGCGCGGCCGAAACCTTGCAGGAGCCGCTGGGTGATCTGCACTTGCCAGTTAGCCTGCCAGGCCGGGTTGAGATCGTTGCGCAGGTTGTTGGTCTGGAAACGGTCGTTGTTCCAGCCGAAGGAAAACCCGGTGCCGGTCAGCCAGTTCTTCTGAAATCCGGTGTTCCAGGAATGGCTTTCGAAAACCACCGAGTTGGTGCCGGTGGTGATCGTGTTACTCAGCGGCGAGGTGCGGTGGCCCCAACTGTAGCGGAAGAACATGCTCGGGTCCAGATTCGGCGTGGCCACGCCGGTCTGAGTGATCACAGCGCCGCCGGCCTCGGTGGCGGTCACGCCCGCGCCGGCGGTGGGTTGCGCGGCGGCGGTGAGGCCGGTGGCGCCTCCTGTCTGGCTGCCGATGGCTTGTACCTGAACGCTTTCGGGGCCGAGCTGCACGGTCTGGGGCACGCCACGAAGCAGACCGCCGGCCTTGGCGCGCAGCAGGTCGGCCCCGGCGATCTGCGGGCCGTACCGGGAAAGCTCAACGTCCAGATTGTTTTCCAGCGCCAGCGCGATGGCGTCCTGTAGCGACAGGTACAGGTTGCCGGCGCGGAGAAGGGATTCCAGCCGGTTCGAGTTGGCCAGGTTGAGCGGGGCGATTCGCTTGGGCCGATAGGGGTCGGTCAGCCAGGAATGCTGGCGGGTTTGCCAGCTATATTGCTGGGCCGACATCACGGGGGCCAGCATCAAGGTTGCTGAAAAGATCGCAAAAGCTTGCCGTAGCGTTTTCATGGGGCAGATTCCTAACTCGCAGCTTTAAAGCCTCTAGTTGAAATACGCGGCCCGTGGGCCGTGTTGTTCCCTGAATTTCCAATGGTATAGTAGGCGTTTGCGAGCCGGCAACGTGAGCCGGCGCATGGAGCCGAGTCAGCGATGAGACGTTTGAAGGCTACCCTGTGTTACGACGGGACCGGCTTCCACGGCTGGCAGGTGCAGCCGGGGTTGCCCACCATTCAGGGGGCCCTGCAGGCGGCGCTGGCGGAGATCGAGCGGCGGGCGGTGCTGGTCACCGGTTCCGGGCGCACCGACGCCGGCGTTCACGCGCTGGCCCAAGTGGCCGCCTTCACGCTGGAAAACCCGATTCCCGCGGCGAACCTGCGCCGGGCGTTGAACCGGCTGCTGCCCGGCGCGATTCGCGTCCTCGATGTCCGGGAAGCGCCGCCCGGCTTTCATCCCATCCGCGACGCGGTGGCCAAGACTTACGAATACCGGATCTTTCGCGGTGAGATCTGCCCGCCGTTCGAGCGCCTTTACGTGCACCACTACCCTTACCCGCTCGACACCGGGCGGATGATTGCGCTGGCCCCGGCGCTGGAGGGCGAACATGATTTCAGCGCCTTTGCCGCCGCTGACAAAAGCGATGTGCTGGGGCTTTCGAAGGTGCGCACCGTTTTCTCATCCCGCATCCTCGCCGACGGGGACCGGCTGATTTACCGCGTCCGGGGCAACGGTTTTCTGAAGCACATGGTGCGCAACATGGCGGGGCTGCTGCTGGAAGCCGGCAAGGGGAACGTGGACGAGGCGCGCATCCGGCGCTTTCTCGAAGCCGGGGGCGAAAAGGCTGGTCCGACGGCGCCCGCACGCGGGCTGTTCCTGGTCTCGGTGGAATATCCGCCGGAGGCCGCCGGCTGAAACCGGGACCGGGCGGCTGCGCCTCAGCCGTCCGGCGCCAGAAAGTCGAAGTCGCAGCCGAGGTTCACCTGGGTCACGTGATCCAGGAAGAGCTTTCCGTAACCGCGCCTATAGTGGGGCGGCGGGGGCGTGAATGCCGCCAGCCGCCGCTCGATCTCCTCCTGGGGCAGGTTCAGATCGAGCCGCCGGTTCGGCACGTCGAGGATGATCTCATCGCCGGTCTGGACGATGGCCAGCGGCCCGCCGATGGCCGATTCCGGGGCCACATGCAAGACGATGGTGCCGAAGCTGGTGCCGCTCATCCGGGCGTCAGAGATGCGGACGACGTCGCGCACGCCCCGCCGCAGCAGCGCCTTGGGCATGGGAATGTGGCCCCACTCGGGGATGCCGGGACCGCCTTTCGGCCCGCAGTTCTTCATCACCAGCACGGTGTCCCGGTCCACGGGCAGGTCTTCGCGCTCGACCAGCTCCTTCATTTGCTCGTAGTGGTCGAAGACGAAGGCCCGGCCGCGGTGCACGAGCAGTTCCGGCGAGGCGGCGGTTTGCTTGATGACGGCGCCGTCGGGGCAGAGGTTGCCGCGCAGGATGACGGTGCCCCCCTCCGGGGCGAGCGGTTCGGCGAGCGGCCGGATGACGCGGCGGTCGTGGCATTCGGCGCCCGCGACGTTTTCGCCCAGTGTCTTGCCGTTCACCGTCAGGCAGTCCCGGTGAAGCAGGGGGAGAATCTCGCGCATCACGGCGCGCACGCCACCGGCGTGAAAGAACTCCTCCATGAGGAATTCGCCGGATGGCTTGACGTTGACCAGATACGGGGTTTTGCGGGAGATCCGGTCGAATTCATCGAGTTCCAGTTTGATGCCGAGCCGGCCGGCCATGGCGACCAGGTGCACGACCGCGTTGGTCGAGCCGCCAAGGGCCATGTCCACGGTGATGGCGTTCTCGAAGGCTTCCCGGGTCATGATTTTCGACGGCCGAATGTCTTCGCGCACCATCTCCACGGCGCGCTGGCCGCTGAGCTCGGCGACGGCCAGGCGGCGGGAATCCGGCGCCGGGATGTTGGCGCAATCCGGCAGCGTCATGCCGAGCGCCTCGGCCAGGCTGGTCATGGTGGAGGCCGTGCCCATCACCATGCAGTGGCCGGCGCTGCGGGCGATGGCGCCTTCCACCTCACAGAGCTCTTCATCAGTCAGCCGGCCCATGCGCCACTCGTCGTAGATCTTCCGGCCGTCGGTGCCGGAGCCGAGCTTGCGGTTGCGCCAGACGCCGCTGAGCGCCGGTCCGCCAGGCACCACGATGGCGGGCAGATCCACGCTGGCCGCGCCCATCATCTGCGCCGGGGTGGTCTTATCACAGCCGCACAGCAGCACCACGCCATCGAGCGGATAGGCGCGGAGGCATTCCTCCACGTCCATTGCCATCAGGTTCCGCAGCAACATTGAGGTGGGTTTGATAAACGGTTCGCCGAGCGAGATAGTAGGGAACTCGAGCGGTACGCCGCCGGCCTTCCAGACGCCGCGTTTGACCGCCTCGGCCACCTCGCGGAGGTGCCGGTTGCAATGGTTCAGCTCGCTCCAGGAATTGCAGACGCCGATGACGGGCTTGTTGTCGAAGATGTCGCGGTTGAGTCCTTCCGAGCGGAGATAACAGCGGCGGGCGAAGCCGTAATACTCGTTATCGAAAAACCATCCGTGGCTGCGCAGTTTCTTGTTGGTGTCGTCGCTCATAGACTTCCATTACACCGAACTTTTCCAGCCCCCGGGGGAGTGCCGCCGCCGCGCCGGCCTCAGCCGAACTCCTTGACGGCCTCGTAAAGGGCGAGGATGTTGCGCGTCGGCGTGTTCGGCTGGAGGTTATGGCAGGGCGCGACGACGTAGCCGGTGGCCTGGCGGAAGATTTCGATGTTCTCCTTCACCTCCCGGCGCACGTCCTCCGGCGTGCCGAAGGCCATCGTCTGCTGATTATCGATGGCGCCGTGGAAAACCAGGTCGCGGCCGAAGTCCCGCGCCAGTCCGCGCCGGTCCATGCCCCGGCAGCGCCACTGGACCGGGTTCAGCACGTCGATGCCGATATCGATCAGATCGGGGATCACCGCGCGAATGGCTCCGTCGTCGTGGTGGAAGACCTTCACGCCGTAGGAATGAACCAGGTCGACGATCCGTCTCATCCGCGGCTTAAGAAAGCGGCGGAAGGTTGTCAGGCTCATGAGCAAGGAGTTCTGGGTGCCGAGGTCTTCGGCGACGTAGACGAAGTCGATAAGGTCGCCGGCTTCGTCGAGAATGCGGCGGATCAGCTCCGCGTCATGATCACAGATCCGCTCCAGGGCGGCCTCGACGATGGAAGGATTCTCAGCCAGGTCGATCATCGCCTGTTCCATGCCGCGCATCCGGCAGTACAGATAGAAGGGCTCGGAGGCGCCGCACTGAATCGGGTAGCCGGGCCACTGGCGGCAGGCAGCGCGGAGGCCGCTCACGTCCCATTCCTCCGGCGAGGGCCAGCCGAGCCGTTCCACGTCCTGGACCGATTCCGCCCTGGCCAGCGGCGAGCCGGTGGCTTCCTGGTAGACGCCGATGCTGTCGCCGTAAGCAATGTCCACCGTGTTGACCCCCCAGATGCTGAATACCGACGGGGTGTGCCAGTCGCGCTCGGCCGCCCGCGGATGCCGCGGGGCGATGCGGATGCACTTGTCGATGCCGAGCCGCTCCCAGAGGCCGCGCTCGCGAGGGTATTCGATGACGGCGCCGGCCGGTTGCGGTGCGGGCTCGGCGGGTGTGATACCCAGGTCCCGCATCAAGCGGGCGGTCACTTCCGGGGTGGCCCAGTAGTCGCACGGGACGCGGTCAGGCCGCGCGCCGCGGAAGTATGCGTGCCAGCGCTCGCGGGGGGTCATGGTGAAAATGCTACCACGGGTGTCCCGGCTCCCGGCCAGCGTTACAGCGGGGTGACCTCGATCATGCCTTTGCCCCAGACGGTGTGCCGGCCGACTCCGGTCCACTGGGCCAGTTCAAGGAAGGGAACAAACTCGGTGAGGTCGCCCTCGTATTCCGCCTCTCCGAGAAATCCCCCCAGCGGATGGACTTGCCCGGTGCGGGTGGAATGCCGCTTGATATCCCGCCAGTGGATTTCGCAGCGCGTCATCCGGACCGCGGCGGCCCGGCGGCCCATCGCCTGAAAATCGATGTCCAGCGGACCGCCCTGGTACAGCGCGCGCAGCGTGCTGATGCGGTCGCGCGCCCGGCTGAACAGAATCCGGAACTCCGGCCTCTCGGCCAGCCGTTTGCCCGCCTTGAGTTCGGTGGGGGTCAGAAACCGCACCCGCAGGCTTTCGACCGGTGTCTCGGCCGGATGGAGATCAAAGGTGAGCGGCGGGTCCGGCTCCGCCGCCTGGTGCGTGCGCCCGTCGTAAAGTGTCTTTGTCTCCCGGCCGGTTTCGTCGAGTTGCCGCACGCCGAGCAGTGCGGCCCGGGCGCGCCGTGCTCCCAGGCCCTCCTGGGAGAGCCGGGCGAAGGCCTGCGCGAAGTACGGGATGACCGGCTCCCGCATTTCGAACAGGTTCAGGTTGAAGTGGAAGGCGGCTTCCGGAGGAGCAGTGATGCCGTCCAGGTGCCCGGCGCGGAAGACGAACGGCCGCGGCCAGTCCGATAGGCCGCTGGGACCGGACCCGCTGGCCGAGGGCTCGAAAATCCGGGCATAGGGACAGGTGGTGCGGCGCTCGCAGGTCTTCGCGTCCGTGCATTCCGGGGTGCAAACGAGTTTTCGGAAGATGCTCCCCAGCGCCCCCCGCAGGATGTTCCCCGGCTTGCCTGCGGGGAACCGTACCGAGTCGGTTGCGACAAAGTCAAATCGCAACGAGTAGAGCCGGAAGGTCAATCCTCCTCCCCGGGCCTGAACTCGGCCAATCGTCTGACGCCATCCCTGCTGCACATTTTGCGCGGTTTTGCGGCGGAATGCAAGTTCTCAGGATAAGGGAGGCCGCCCCGGCGAGGCTCTTTCGGCTTCGGTCGGGGCAGCACCGGACGCGGGTCAGCATCTCCCG
>CAZXVW010000086.1:0-17132 GCA_964644025.1 uncultured Solibacteraceae bacterium
GGCAGTGGGGCTGTCCGTGCTGGGGGTGTTCGTCTCCAGCCTTTCCTTTGTCGGCAACCCGGGCAAGGCCTACACCGACAACTGGGCGCCGTTTTTGTTCGCGCTGACCGTGCCGCTGGTGGCGCTGATAGCCGGGCGCGTCTTTATTCCGTTGTACCGGAAGCGGCGTGAGGTATCCGCCTACTCGTATCTCGAGGAGCGGTTCGGATTCTGGGCGCGGGGCTACGGCAGTCTCTCGTTCCAGCTCATTCAGTTCGGGCGGGTGAGCGTGATCCTCTACCTGGTGGCCCTGGTAGTGGCGCCCATCTTGGGCCTGTCGATTCCAACGGTGATCGTGGTGGTCGGTATTCTGGTGACGATTTATACGATGGCCGGAGGAATCGAGGCAGTGATCTGGACCGATGTCATCCAGGTGATCGTAATGTTCGGCGGCGCGCTGTGGTGCCTGGTGCTGATCTTCAAGTTGATGCCTGGGGGGCCGGCCGAGATCTTCCGGGTCGCCCTGGAAGCCGGCGGCAAATTCGATCTGGGCGAGATGTCATTCCGGTGGGACAACCAGACCTTCGTGGGCGTGTTGCTGTTCGGGATTCTCTCCAACCTGCAGAACTTCGGCGTTGATCAGAACTATATCCAGCGCTATCACACGGCCAAGAGCGAGCAGGAAGCCCGGAAGGCCCTGCTGATTGCGGTTTTGCCCTTCATTCCGGTGACCGCGCTGTTCCTGATGATCGGGACCAGCCTGTTCTCCTTTTACCGGGTCCAGCCGGGGCTGCTGCCGGACAACGTGACCGGCGACATGGTCTTCCCGCATTTCATCGCCACGCAACTTCCCCCCGGGGTGGCGGGCCTGCTGATCGCTGCGATCCTCGCCGCAGCCATGAGCACCATCAGCTCCAGCCTCAACTGCATGGCCACCGTCTTCGTGGAGGATATTTATTGCCGCGGTTGGAAGCGGCGGCTGACTGACCGCCAGCATGTGCGGCTGTTGCGCCTGCTGACGGCGCTGTGCGGAGTTGGAGGGATGGGGCTGGCCGTGGCGATGATCGGCAACCGTTCCGGGCTCGACTTGTTCTGGGAAATCTGCGCGCTTGTCGGCAGCGGCCTGCTGGGAATCTTCTTGCTGGGCGTGCTGCCATTGTCGATCACGCGGCGCGCCGTGCAATGGGCGACGGCGGCGACGGTGATCTTCGTGCTCTGGGGAACCTTCAGCCGGGAAGCGAGTTTCCTGCCCGCCCAGTGGCAGTGCCATCTTGACCGGTTGCTGGTAGGTGCGCTGGGTACGGGACTCCTGATGGGGGCCGGGATTTTCCTCAGCCGCGTACTCCCTGACCGGCCGGAGGAAGAGGCAGCGCCGCCGGAACAGCACCCTTGAGATCTGCTTGCGGGAGTAACTTCCTGGCGGCGAACACACGCCCGTCCGGTTCTCCGCCGGCGGGACCCTCTTCAGGCCCTGCTGTCTTGCTTCTGCCCGACCCGGTGACGATCACCCCACCTTGACCGGAACCGCCTCCCGGGTGCTGATAATCTGGTCGATCATCCCGTACTCGAGCGCCTGTTCCGGATCCATGATGTAGTCCCGGTCCACGTCACGGCCGACTTTTTCGACATCCTGGCCGGTGACGTCGGCCAGGATCTGGTTCAGCGTCTCCCTCATTCGCAGGATTTCTCTCGCGTGGATGTCGATGTCGGCAGCTTGGCCGGCCAGCCCGCTCATCGAGGGCTGATGGATGAGAATGCGGGAATGCGGCAGGCTGTAACGCTTGCCGCGCGTGCCGGAAGCCAGCAACACGGCGGCCATCGAAGCCGCCTGCCCGACACAATAGGTGACGATATCCGGCTCGATCAGGCGCATCGTATCGAGAATCGCCAGCCCCGCGGTGATGGAGCCGCCGGGAGAGTTGATATACAGCGAGATGTCCTTTTCCGGATCCTCGGCGGCCAGAAACAGCATCTGGGCAATCACTAGGTTTGAAACCGCGTCGTCGATCGGCGTTCCCAGGAAAATAATATTTTCCTTGAGCAGCCGGGAATAAATGTCGAACGCCCGCTCACCCCGCGAGGTCTGTTCAACAACCATGGGCACCAATACTGAACTACCCATCTGAGCCTCCTTGCCGGCCTTGTCCGGGCCAGTCTCCTCCCGCGGAGTCGTGCCCTCGCCCGCCGCAGCCGGCTACTGCTTCTTGGAGAGGCGCCGCCCTTTCCGCTTCCTCGCCAGCGCTTCGCGTTTCTTGTGCTGGGACTCGGCGAGTGCAGCGATCGTCGTGCCCTCCAAATAGTCCAGTATACGCGACCGGAGCTTCTTCCAGGAGTCGTGGATGCCGCACGGCGCCTCGTCGTTGCATTCGGCCAGCCCGCTCAGGCAACGCTGATAGTCTTCCAGCCCGTCGATAGCGTCCACGATTTCCAGCAAATTGATTTCGGTAGCCGGTTTCCGCAGTGCGAAACCGCCGGTTGGGCCCTTGCTGGAACGCAGGAAGCCTTTCCGTGCCATTTGCTGGAGGATCTTCGCCAAGAAGTGCGCCGGGATTTCACATTCGCGGGCGATGTTCTTGACCATCGCGTACTTACCTTCTTCCACGTCGGCCAGAAAGATGAACGCCCGAATCGCATACTCGGCAGATCGCGAATAGATCATGTGCGTCTCCCCTCGCCCGAGAGTGAATTCAATACACGCATATCTTATATACAAATGAAACTGGATTGCAAGTTGTGCCCGCGCGCCGGCCGAGGGGCGCGCGCCGGGAGCTTATTCGCCGATCAGATGCAGCGCGAGGTGCCGCCGGTGGGCGATCGCGCGGTGCTCGAACAGGTAGATGGCCTGCCAGGTTCCCAGGCTCAGGCGGCCGTTGATCACCGGTACGGAAAGCTGCGTCAGGGTCAGTGCCGAGCGGATATGGGCCGGCATGTCGTCCGGCCCTTCCGGCGTGTGGCGGTAAAGGCGGAGGTCTTCCGGGGCGATACGGCTGAAGAAGTCATTCAGGTCCCGTACGACGTCCGGATCAGCGTTCTCCTGCACCGTCAGCGACGCGGAGGTGTGCTGCACCCAGATGGTGAGCAGGCCGGTGCGAATGCCTTGCTCGCCGGCCCATGCCCGCACCTCGGCGGTGATGTCGTACAGCCCCCGGCCGCGGGTGGAGACCGTAATGTCATGCGTTGCCTGCTTCATTCCACGGTCACACTCTTGGCCAGGTTCCGCGGTTGATCGACGTCGCAGCCCCGGCGGACCGCGATGTGATAGGCGAGCAACTGCAGGGGGACAATTTCCACGATCGGCAGCAGTAGCTCATGGGAGGGCGGAACCGCGATGGTGTAATCGACCTGGCGGGCGGCTTCCTCATCTCCTTGACAGGCTACCGCCACCACGATGCCGCCCCGCGCCTTGACTTCCTGAATATTGGAGAGCGTCTTCTCGTAGCGGAGTTTGCTGGCCGTTGATTCATCGCGGGTGGCCAGCACGACCACCGGCAGGTTTTCGTCGATCAGGGCGTTGGGGCCATGCTTCATTTCGCCGGCCGGGTAACCTTCGGCATGAATATAGGAGATCTCCTTCAGCTTCAGTGCGCCTTCCAGCGCAATGGGAAAGTGGATCCCCCGGCCGAGGAACAGAAAATCGTCGGCACGGAACAGGTGGCGAGCCAGCTCCTGATACCAGTTGTCCGCCGAGAGAACCGCTTCCAGCTTGCCAGGAACCAGAAGCAACTCCTGCACCAGCGTTCTGGAGTCTGTCTCGGTGAGCGTCCCGCGGACCTGGCCCAGGCGCATGGCCAGCAGGAACAGGGCCGTCAACTGCGACGTGAAGGCCTTGGTAGAGGCGACGCCGATTTCCGGCCCGGCGTGAGTCATCAGCGTGCCGTCGGCTTCGCGCGTAACCATGGAGCCGACGACGTTGCAGATGGCGATGGTCTTGCCACCCTTTTGTTTCACTTCCCGCTGCGCCGCCAGCGTGTCGGCCGTCTCTCCGGACTGCGAAATCAGCACCGTCAGCACGTCTTCCGACAGAATCGGGTCGCGATAGCGGAACTCGCTGCCGTAGTCCACTTCCACTGGCAGCTTGGCTAACTGCTCGATCATGAACTTGCCGACGAGGGCGGCGTGCCAGCTCGTGCCGCAGGCGACGATCTTCACTTGTTCAAAGGAGGCCAGGTCCGCTGAGGTAAGGTCCATCTCGCCGGTGAAGATTCGTCCGGATTCCTGGCCCACACGGCCGACCAGCGTATCGCGAACGGCGCGCGGCTGCTCGAAGATCTCCTTGAGCATGAAATGCCGGTAACCGCCCTTTTCGGCCATGATGGGGTCCCAGAGAATGTGCTGCACCGTCCGCTTGATCGGACGCCCTTCGAAATCGCTCAGGGTGACGCCCTCCGGCGTGAGCACTGCCAGGTCGCCGTCGGCCAGAAATATCATGTCGCGCGTGTGTCCCAAGATGGCGGGGACGTCGGAGGCCAGGAAGTACTCATTACGGCCCAGCCCGATGACGGCCGGCGGCCCCGAGCGCACGGCGACGATCTTCTCCGGTTCCTGACGCGAGATAATCCCCATGGCGAAGACGCCTCGCAACCGGCGGACCGCTTTCCGGACTGCCTCCACCAGGTCGCCGGCGTAATATTTCTCCACCAGGTGAGCGATCACCTCGGTGTCGGTTTCGGAAAGGAACCGGTGACCTTCCTTCTCCAGTTCGTGTTTCAGAACGAGGTAGTTCTCGATAATGCCGTTCTGCACCACCACCACGTTGCCTTTGCAACCGTGGTGCGGGTGCGCGTTCTCCTCGCTCGGTCGTCCGTGGGTGGCCCAACGCGTGTGGCCGATACCGAAGATGCCTTCAATGGGATCGTCGCGGAGCGCTTCCTCGAGGTTGTGCAGCTTGCCTTTGGCGCGCCGGATCACGAGTTCGTGATCGCTGTTCATCACCGCGATCCCGGCCGAGTCATAGCCGCGGTATTCCAGCCGCCGCAACCCGTCCAGCAGGATCGGGACCGCCTTCCGCGAGCCAACATAGCCAACAATGCCGCACATGAGAATCAGCCGAGGAACTCGACGCGATAGTCTTCGATCACCGGGTTAGCCAGGACCTCTCGCGCGATCTCTTCTATTTTTTCCCTGGCCTGTTGCCGGTCCAGTCCGGGGCCGAGGGAGATCTCGAAGTACTTTCCCTGGCGAACGTCGGTGATCTCCCGGTGCCCCATGCTCTGAAGCGCCGAGCAGATCGTCTTGCCCTGGGGGTCCAGAACGGTCTGCTTGAACGATACGTAGACGCGAGCCTTCATGAACCTTTATTGTAAACGGTCGGTAAGGGCGGCCGACGCTCGGCCGGAGCAGAATCGAACGGCTCGCGCCGGTGACGCTACAATACGGGGTGGTCCCTACCCGAGCCCAAAGGATGTCCGAAGCACCGAATACCGGGTCCGAACTCGTCTACCATGCTGCGGTGGCCCGCCGTGCCCTGGCCGGCTTTTTCCTGGCCGGGCTGCTGATGTCGTTCCTCGGACCGATCCTGCCAGCCTGGGAATACCACCTTCGGGAAGACTTCTCCACCGGGGGACTGCACTTTCTGGCGATGGCCCTGGGCATTCTGGCTTCGCTTCGCGTTGCCCGCCGGTTGGTGCCGCGCAAGGGCGTGACGTTCGTTCTGGTGCTGGCTTCCGGCGTGGCTTGCGGGGCGCTGCTGTACTTGTCGTTGGTGTCGCCGCCGCTGGCGCCATGGTGGAGACTGGCGGGCGTGTTTCTGCTGGGGGGCAGCTCGGGGTTGCTCGTCAACGGCTTGTTCCATGCCGTTTCGCCGGTCTACCGTCACGATCCGGCGGCCACGGTGAACCTGGCGGGCGTGCTGTTCGTGCTGGGCAGCCTGACCACGGCGCTGCTGGTCTCGGGAACCTTTTACGTGTACACGGTCGGCAGCATCCTTTTCTTGCTGGCGCTGATTCCGGGCTTCTGCGCGGGACTGTTCGCCAGGGCGTCATTTCCGGTCCAGATGCGGCGGGAGGAGCCCACCTGGCGCCAGGCGTGGGAAGATTTCCGCAGCCCCGGGGCGGTGCTGTTCGCCCTGTTGCTGTTTTTTCAGTTCGGCAACGAATGGTCGGTGGCTGGCTGGTTGCCGGTATTCTTGATCCAGCGGATTGGAGTCAGTCCCGCCTCGTCCCTGCTGCTGCTGGCGCTGTACTGGCTGGTGCTGCTGGTGGGCCGCGTGTTCGCGCAGTTTCTGCTGCCCCGGGTGGCGCATTCCCGGATGCTGGGGCTGAGCGTGACGGCGGCACTATTCGGCTGCCTGGTGCTGAGTCTTACCAAGAACGTCTTTGGAGCTGTTTTTGGAATCCTGTTTGTCGGCGGCGGTTTCGCCATGGTTTACCCGCTGGTGGTGGAGAAGATCGGGTACCGCTTCCCCTATTTTCACCCGACGATGTTCAACGGGATTTTCTCGTTCGCCATGACCGGCGGGCTACTGGCCCCGTGGACGCTGGGCTACTTCGCCGACTGGTGGGGCATCGGCGTGCTGATGCTGTTGCCGCTGGGGGGCACATTCATGGTATTCCTGCTGCTGGGGGCGATCTCGCTGGAGGCCAGGCTTACCGGCCGGCCGGCGGCTTGAGCAGCAGGGTAACGGTGCTATCCGGCCGCTGCCAGAGCAGCTCGAGCCGGCGGATCGATTTGGTTTTCTTCCCGTAGGGAAAGTACAGGCAACCGGCTACCGGCAGCCGCTGTTCTCCTTCCGGCAGAGCAGCCTGTTTCAGCACCTCGGCCGGCTCCGGCGCGGGGGCCTGCGGCGCCTGGCCGGTCGGTTCGGTTTCCACCCGCGGCAGCGGGTTGCGCCGCACCCGCGGATCGCCGGGAAACCGCGGCTGGATCTGGGGCTCTCCGATAACCACCCGCCCGTTGCCCGCGCCGAGGATTACTTGCTTGCGGCCCGGATCCCATTTTTGATGGAAAGCGACCATTTCCGCCGTCTGGGCCAGCAAGGTGCGCTTGCCGCCGTTGAGGCGAAGCGAAAACTGGCCCGTGGAGATCGCGGCGCGGACCCTCTCGGGGCCGTACAAGGCCAGTTCGACCACCAGGTAGTCCCTGACAAATACGCTGCCGCCTGCGGCCGGGACGGTTCGGTAGAGAAATTCCGCGCCAATACTGAAGCCTCCCGCGCGGGCATGAACGGGATAATCGGAAGCCTTCGGCTTCGGCGGAGTTCCTTGCGCCAAGGCGACGGGCAGGAGTTCGGCCACGATCAATGCCGGAAGCCACCTCATGACCGCAGTATAATCCGAAACGATGCGCTGGTTCGTCTGTTTACTCCTGGCGCCCTGGCTGTTGGTGGCGGCCCCGCCGGCCGACCGCATTGCCGCGTTGGCCGCCAGGAGCCCGATCGCCCGCCAGGCCTTCTGGGGCGCCAAGGTGGTGGACGCCGAGACCGGGCAGACCGTTTACGAGAGGAATGCGGACAAGCTGTTTGTCCCGGCTTCCAACGTGAAGCTGTTTACCACCGCGCTGGCGCTGGAGCGTCTCGGCCCGGACCACCACTTTTGTACACGCGTCCTCGCTGTGGGAAGCCTCGACGCGGAAGGCAATCTCGACGGGGACCTGTGCTTGGTCGGAGGAGGCGACCCGACGCTCTCGGCGCGCGCGATTCCTTACCGGAAGGGACCGGTTCGGGGAGATCCCCTGGGGCCGTTGGAGCAGCTTGCTGACGCGGTTGTCGAGGCCGGCGTGCGCCGGATCGGAGGTGACGTGATCGGTGACGATCGCCTCTATGTCTGGGAACCCTATCCGCCCGGATGGGCCCAGGAAGACATCTATTGGGAATACGGGGCGCCGGTGAGCGCTCTCACGCTGCACGACAACTCGTTCCGGCTGATCGTGCGCCCGGGGCCACGCGCCGGGGCGCCGGGGCGTATTTCGCTGAATCCGCCGGTGGAGTACTACTCGATCCACAACCATGTCAGAACGGTCTCCCGGGGCGACGCGAGTGTTCACATCGAATGGCCCCCGGGTTCAGCAGAGTTGCACGTATGGGGTTCGATCCGCCGGCGGAGCGGTGGCCGCGCCAAACTGCTGGCCATCCGGGACCCGGCGCATTACGCGGCCTGGGCCCTGGCCCGGGCCTTGCGCGAGCGCGGCGTCGCCATCGGCGGAGAGGTCCGCGCCCGGCACCGCTGGATGCGCGACGTGACTGATTTCCGGCGCGCGGCGGCGCCGTTGGAAATCCGCGGCGCCGAGCTGGCCCGCCGGAGTTCGCCGCCGCTGTTCGAGATTCTGAAGATCGTCAACAAGGACAGCCAGAACCTTCATGCCGAGCTGGTGTTGCGCGAAGTGGGCCGGGTGCGGAGGAACATCGGCTCGCGCGCGGCGGGCCTGGCGGAACTGGGAGAGTTTTTGGCCGGTGCGGGCATCCGGAAAACTGAATTTCATTTCGAGGATGGCTCCGGCCTGTCGCGCGAAGACCTGGTCACGCCGTCCGCCATTACGCGGTTGCTGGTCTACATGTACCTGTCCCAGGACCGGGACGGCTGGCTTGACGTGCTCCCGGTGGGCGGCGAGGACGGAACCCTCAGCTACCGCTTCCGGGGCGCGGCGGCCGGGCGCGTACTGGCCAAGACGGGGACCCTGAGCCATGTCAGCGCCCTGTCCGGCTACTTGCAGACCCGCGACGGCGGAATGCTTGCTTTCTCCATCCTGGTGAACAATTACGACGCCCCGGCCGCGGCGGCGCGCAAGTTCATCGACCAGGTGGTGCAAGCGTTGCTGGATTGACCCGGCGCCCGCGCGCCGGCGCCGGCTGTTAAAGGCGGTGGTAGTAGCCGCGCTTGTAATCCCACACAGTGCCGAGTACGTCGAAACCGTACTTGATCGAGTTCAGGTGCGAGATCTCGTCGGCGTAGATGGTGGGAATCGGCTTCTCGGCCACCCGCAGCCCCTTCACCCGGGCCATCACCAGCATTTCCAGGTCGAAGTCGAATGAATCCGACAGCTTGTGGAAGGGGATCGTCTCCAGCGTTTTCCGCGAGTAAAGCATGTAGCCGCTGTGGTACTCGGCCAGCCCCAGCCCGAAGGCCCAGTTCTCGATAGCCGTCAGGCACTTGTTGGCGATGAACTTATATAGCGGCATTGTTCCGAAGGCGTTGCCGCCGAGCATGCGCGAGCCTTGCACGATGTCGGCTTCATCCTTGTCGAAGGGCTCGAGCAGGTCCGGAATTTTCTCTGGAGAATACTGCCCGTCGGAGTGCAGCAGCACGGCCACCTCGGCACCGGCGCCCAGGGCGTAGTTCAGGAGGGTTTTTTCGGTGGCGCCGTAACCCCGGTTCTGTTCGTGGCGGAGAAGGGTAAGGTTTTCGTATCGCTGCCGGAGCTTGCCGACGACCTCGGCGGTGTTATCGGTGCTGCCGTCGTCGACTACCACGTACTCACGGATCCGGCGGCGCGCCGCCTCCGGTATCCTGGCGAAAACGCGTTCGATCGTACGGCCCGCGTTGTAAGCAGGCATGACCACGATTACCTTGTCGATCATCGGGTCTCACACCACCGTTCGCACCGCCAGCGCGGTGGCGGGTTTACGCCCTGGCTGCAGTGCCGGATTTGCCGAGAACTTCGCTGGCATACTCGGTCACATAGTAACGCATCGTGACTTCCAGCATGGGACGCAGTTCCCACTTCGGCTCCCAGCCGAGCAAAGTGCGGGCTTTCGTTATATCCGGGATGCGGCGATCGGAGTCATCGTAACCCTCGCCGTAGAACTTCTCGCCGCTGACCTCAACAATCTCCGGTAGCCGGTCGCCTGGCCGGGCGAATTTCTCCTTGTAAATCTCGAGCATCGTCTCGGCCAACTCGCGAATGGTGACTTCGTTGCCCGGGTGACCGATGTTGAAGATCTGCCGGTCGCACACTCCGCCGGGGTTCTCCACGATGCGGGCGGTGCATTCAATCGCGTCATCGATGTAGGTATAGGAACGCCGCTGGTGGCCGCCGTTGACCAGTTCCATGCGCGTGCCGTTCATCAGGGCGTCCATGAAGAAGGAGAAAACCCGGGGGATGCCTTCCTTTTCCGACAGGAGGAAATCGATGTTCGGGCCGATGAAGTTGAACGGGCGGATGATGGTATAGTTGAAGCCCTGTTCCAGTCCGTAGGCATGCAGCACCCGTTCCAGGAGTTGTTTGCCGCAGGCGTAGATCCACCGGTGCTTGTTGACTGGCCCCAGGATAAATTCACTCCGATCTTCGGAAAAGGTCGCGTAGCGGGGATCATCCGGATTGGCGAGTTCGATTCCCTCGATGCTGGTCACCGTGCGGCCGTAGACCTCGCAGGTCGAGTACTGAATCAGGCGTTTGCCATGGCGGACGCAGGCTTCGGCGATCTTGAGATTCTCCAGGAAGTTCAGGCGGAAGACCTCGAGCGGCATCTGGATATAGAGACCGGGATTGGCATAAGCGATCAGGTCAATCACCAGGTCGGCTTCCCGGACATAGTCATCCAGAGGCCAGTTCCGGTCCCGGATATCCTGAACGATGAATCTCAGCTTCGGGTGTCCGGCAATCCGCCGGACTTTGTAGTCCTTGTACAGATCCACGGCTGTGACGCTGTGGCCGTCGTCCAACAATCGCTTGGTCAGGTGCGAACCGATGAACCCTCCAGCACCCAGCGCCAATATTTTCATTGTCGTCGTCGTTCCTCCACTTGCGGGATTTCGCTTGCGACCGCTGGTCAACAGCGGCGGCGGTGAATCGGGTAGCGTGACGGAAGGGTAACGCGACGGCTCAGTGGACACCTGCTCCCGTTGCCGGCTGGCTCTTTAATGAACAATGCGGTGGTTTCTTCCAGGAACAGGATCATGCCGCGAGGCCGTTTCGTTCTTCTGAACACTGCCTGCTGAAGCCCGCTTTAGATCTCGATTGCGGATTTCTACTGACTCTTCGTTACCCTACCATTCTCCGCTTCCACTGTCAATCCGATCGACACCCCTTCGGTACTTCGGTAACCCGGTGCGGCACGCGGACCGCCTATAATGACAGAAGCCAAGTTCCCGCCGAGGGATGGACAGCAGCTTTTCGCTTTCCCAGGCGCCCAAGGCCGGAGCGGTGCGAGCGCAACGGTGATTCTCACTATGGCGGAATACAAAGGCCAGCGATATCTTCTTTTCCGGCTGCTACTGATAATCGGTGGTCTGCTCGGTGTGCTGCTACTGGCCCAATCGGTCCGCAACTACCGCTACGTCTCAGAGCGCCTGGTCGAGGAGGAGCTGTTCCGCGAAGCGGCGCGCCATGTCAGCTATATTCACGAGCGCGTCCGGGAAGCGGAAGTCGCCGATCCGGCGGCACTTTGCGAGGTTCTTGAGCAGGTGTGCCAGGAGAGAAAGTCGGAGATCGCCTGGCTTCGGGTCGTGGACGGGGAAGGAAAGACGCTCGGCGAGAGCGGCCGGTCGTATGGCGAGCCTTTCACGCCGGCACGCACGCGGGCAATGATCGAATCCGGGCAGAGAATCGCCGAGGTGCGGACCACGCCCGCCGGCAAAGTGTTGGTGACGTTACGCCCGTTCCGCTACCGTTTTGGGGTGCCACGACGACCGGATCGCCGCTCGGCCACGGCGAGCCTGGGGCAAGCTCCTGGCCGTCCGGCTCCCTCTCCGGCCGGCCCGGGCGGCACCCGCGGCGGTCCCGGCGCCCGGATGCCCGTTATTGAGGTCGCCTTGTACTGGAACAGCGCGGTGACCAGCTTTGGGGCGTTGCGGCGAAACCTGATTATCAGCCTTTCCGCTGCGCTGGCGCTGTTGGCTTCGATGGCATTCATCGGTCTCCGCTTCCGGCACTACATTCGCGGCAAGCAATTGGAGCAGCAGTTGGAGCTGGCCCGCAGCGTCCAGGAAGACTTGCTTCCTCCCACCGCTCCCGTGATGGGAAGCCTGGAACTGGCAGCCGAGTGCCAGCCCGCCTGGCAGGTCGGCGGCGATTTCTATGACGTGTTCGAAGCGGGCGACGGCCGCGTTGCCATGCTCCTCGGCGACGTCTCCGGTAAGGGACTGCCCGCGGCTCTGCTGATGGGGCTGATTCACGGGGCGGTGCGGTCCAGCCACTGGGTCGGCGAGGAGCTGGACCATGAAGACGCCTCCCGGCGCCTCAATGAATTGCTGCTCCTCCGAACGTCGGTGGAACGGTTCGCCAGCATGTTCTGGTGCTACTACGATTCCAACGAGCAGGTCCTGCGCTATGTCAATGCCGGGCACCTGCCGCCGTATCTTGTCTTACATCAGGGGAACGGCGCGCCAGTGCTGCGGCGCCTGGAAGAAGGTGGGCCGGTACTGGGTGTAATTCCCGATGCGGAGTATAAGCAGGGGAAGGTCCACTTCCGTCCGGGCGATTTGCTTGTCCTGTATTCGGATGGTGTAGTGGAGGCGGCGAATGCCACCGAGGAGGAGTTCGGTGAGGAACGTCTTGCCGCAATCCTTCGCGAGAACCATTCGCGGCCCGCCGCAGCGGTTCGGGATGAAATTCTGTGTCAGGTCAAGACATTCATCGGTAACGAGTCGCCCCAGGACGACCTGACGCTGCTCATCGTGAAAGCCGGCGCCCTGGTCGAGGAGTCCGAAACGCCCGATCAGTTCGCCGCTCAGGTGGCGTAGCGGATTTCGATCTCCCGCTCCTCGCCGGCCAGGCGAACGGCTTCAGATCTTCATTCCTCTTGGAATTCTTCGACGGGAACGACCAACCGCAGCAGGCTGACAAATGCCTCGCGACGGGTCCGCCTCGTGGTAAGTTCTGCAAATGAGCACTCAACGAGACTCAGCCGGCTGGACGCCGGCGTGTTTTCAGCCGTCGACGCATGAGGCCTCTGGATGTTCAGCCGTCTGTCGGACACTACAATAGCGAGTTCATATGATGGCGCCGGGAGGCCAAGATCGAAACTCCGGTCAGGGCCGGAACGTTCGCGTGGGTGAGCCTCCGCCGGAAAGCGGATCTCAGGAGCGGGAATCTGGCTGTGGACCGGATCTGCAGCAGCCTTGTTTGAGTATGCCCGCGTGGACAAGGCCGGCCTTCTCTTCGTTTTTCTTTCGCGGGCGAATTTGGGTGACGTCAGGACTGGGAACTCAGAAGATATGAACGCCTGGCTGTTTGTGCTGGACATTGCTGTGTTGCTGGCGGTGGGGCTGCTGGCGGGAATCCTGTTCGAACGCCTGAGGCAGAGGGCGATCATTGGGTATCTGCTGACCGGCGTGTTACTGGGGCCGGCGGGGCTGCGACAAGTGGACTCCGGAGAAGGGGTGCGGGCGATTGCCGGGCTGGGCGTGGCGCTGCTGTTGTTCACGATTGGGCTCGAGTTCTCCTGGGCGCGGTTGCGCCAACTCGGTATTGTCGCTTTTGGGGGCGGTGGGCTGCAGGTGGCGATGACGATTCTGCTGTTCGCGGCGGCCGGTTGGCGGGTGGGACTGCGGTATCAGGAGGCGCTCGTGTTCGGGAGCGCCGTTGCCTTGAGCAGCACTGCCGTCGTGCTTCGGGTGCTCGTAAACCGGGCGGAACTCGACAGTCTGCACGGACGGAACGCGCTGGGCATTCTGCTGTTGCAGGACATGGCCGTGGTGCCCCTGGTGCTGATGGTGGAAGCGCTGAGCGGCGGGCGGATGGCGCGCTCGGTTCTGGCGCTCGGGACCAGTTTGCTGGAGGCGGCCCTCTTCGTCGCGGCACTGATGCTGGTCAGCCGGTACGTGCTGCCGCGACTGCTCCACGTGGCCTCGTCCTGCCGGAGCCGCGAACTGCCGGTTCTGTCAGCCATCACCGTGTTCCTGTTCGCGACATGGGGCTCGCACGCGTTGGACCTCTCGCCCGTTCTGGGTGCGTTTGTGGCCGGGCTGTTCCTTGCCGGCAGCCCCTTTGCCGATCAGATCCGTGCGGATGTCGCGCCGCTGCAAGTCGTGTTCGTCACCATCTTCTTCGCCTCGATCGGCATGTTGGTCGAAGTGCCCTCGACTGCCCGCATCCTGTCGGTCGTGCTGCTGGCGGCGGCAGTGGTTGCCGGCAAGGCGTTGATCGTGGCGGCTGTGGTATGGCTGTTTCGGCGGCGCCCCGGCGAGGCGTTCGCCACCGGATTGACGTTGGCGCAGATCGGCGAGTTCTCATTTGTGCTGGCGGAGCTCGGCTACGAACGGCAAGTGCTGAGTGCAGCCACCTTTCAGGTGCTGATCGCCTCTTCGCTACTCACGCTACTGGCCACACCTTATCTGATCGCGGCCGCCCGAAGGGTGTCGCGGCTGGGCCGGATGAAAACCGGCAAACCGGAACTGGGGGCGGAGGTGGCGGGAGAAGAGCAGATCATAGTGGTCGGTTTCGGCCCGGCAGGTCAGGAGGTGGTCGCGGAGCTTGAAGCAGAGGGCGTGCCGTTCGTCGTGCTGGAGCTGAATCCGCACACCGTCCAGGTCTACCGCTCGCGCTTTCCTATTGCGCTGGGCGACGCGACTCAGCCGGAGATCCTCGAGCACGCTGGACTGGCGCGGGCCAAGGCAGTGGTAGTTACGATTCCGGACGCTGACATCGTCCGCCTGGTGATTCGCCAGGCGAAGGCGATTGCTCCGAATGTTCCCGTGATTGCTCGGGTGCGCCAGCATCACCGCGTGCCGGAACTGCTTGAGGCGGGCGCCGATGATGTGGTGGATGAAGAGGCCCTCACGGGCACCGAGCTGGCGCAGCGGCTCTCGGGGCGGGCGAGTCCGGACACTTAGGGGTGCCCGTCGAGTGGCCGGCAGCTCGGGTGCGGCTTGCGAGGCGGATCTCCCGCTCTTCATTTTCCAGCCGCCTGATATGAATCTCGATCCGTTCCTCGGGCATCAGCTCCGGAAAGCGTTCTCCCCATTCGACCAGCACCCTCGCTTCCCCGTCGAAGATCTCCTCCAGCCCCAGCCGGGCCACCTGGCGCGCGTCGTCCAGCCGGTAGAGATCCACGTGGTAAAGACGCACCGGATCACCATACTCATGGATGAGGGTAAACGTCGGGCTCGAGACATCCTCCGGCTCGGCGGCGCCCAGTCCCTTGGCGATCCCCTTGGCCAGCGTTGTCTTGCCGGCGCCGAGCTCGCCGATCAACAAGACCACGGACCCGGCAGGAAGTTCGCCCGCCAGCCGCTCGCCGAGCGCAATGGTTTCTTCTTCAGACCTTGTCCGGTACACGCCCGCATTCCTCGATCGCCTCGGGCAGGTAAGCCAGCAGATCCGTCGCCACCAGCGCCTGCTCTCCGAGATCCCCGGCGCCCAGCTCACCGGCACGGCCGTGCAGCCACACGGCGGCCAGCACCGCTCGCTCGAGCTGATCGGGGAACTGCGCCACCAGCCCGGCGATCAGTCCGGTGAGAATATCGCCCGAGCCGCCCGTCGCCATGGCTGGCGTGCCGGTCGGGTTGATCCAGACACGTCCGTCCGGCATCGCGATCAACGAGCGCTGCCCTTTGAGCACCAGCACTACATTGTGTTCAGTGGCAAAGCTCCGGGCGGTGCCGACACGGTCGGCAAGGATCTCGTCGCGGGACAACCCTGTCAGCCGCGCCATCTCGCCCGGGTGCGGCGTCAGGATCAGCGAGGGCCGCCCAGGGAATTCCGTGCCCGCGATGGCATTCAATCCGTCGGCGTCCACGACCATGGGCTGGCGGAATGTCGCCACCGCCTGGCGCGCGAACTGCACGGTTTCCGCATCGGTGCCGATGCCGGGCCCCAGCCCCAACACGGTCTTGTTTTCCGCCACCCGCTGGATGCGGCCCGTCTCGAAGGCGGCCGGCGAGATGGAACCGCCGGCGGTCTCCGGCAACGGTTCGGTCATCAGTTCGGCGGCGTGGCCGGCGATCACCGGGATGGCGGAGGAGGCCGAGGCCACGGTGACCAGCCCCGCGCCGGCCCGCAGCGCCGAAATTCCCGCCATTGCCGCGGCGCCCGTTTTCCCGCGGCCTCCACCAATGACCAACACATGCCCGAAGCTTCCCTTGTGCGCACCCTTCGGCCGCGGCGCAAACAGGCGACGGAACTCGTCCGGCCCGTTCAGGGAGAGAAAGATCGAATCGTCATCCTCGTACAACGCCGGCGGGGAACCAATCGTTCCGACCCGCAACTCGCCCACCGCCTCGCAAGCCGGTGGCAGAACGTGTCCGAGCTTGGGCGCCGTGAAGGTCACCGTGTAATCGGTGCGCACAGCCTCCCCCAGCAGCGTACCGGTGTCGCTCGGCAGGCCGGACGGGATGTCCACCGCCACCACGCGCGCTTCCGGGAAGCCGGTGTTGATCTCGCGGATCAGCTCCAGCATGCGTCCGCGCGCCGGTCCCGTCAGCCCGGTCCCCAGCAAGGCGTCCACCACCAGCGTCGCGCGCCGGATCTCCGGCGTGGTGGTGTCCGTGATCGGGCACCCGCAGGCAACCGCCATGCGGTAGTTCTGGGCGGCGCTGCCTTTCAGTGATTCCGCCTCGCCGGCGAACACCACTTCCAGCGAGCGCGGCCGGAACCTGGTCAAAAGCTGCCGGGCGACGACGAAGCCGTCACCCCCGTTGTTTCCCTTGCCGCAAAACACCACCACCCGCTGCCGGGCGAGCGGCGCGAACTTCTCAGCGATTAGCTCCACCACGCGATGTCCGGCGTTCTCCATCAGAACAATGTCGGGAATTCCCAGCTCCGTGGTGCGGCGATCCACCACGCGCATCTGGGCCGCGGTCAATACCTTCATTGCCATTCCTCCATCGATTTCGCTAACCGGTGCAACTGTTCCACATGCCCCATCACCACCAGGTGATCACCGCACTCGACCACTGCATCGGCCGGCGGATTGAATTGCATCTCTCCATTGGCCCGGCGGATCGCCAACACGATGACGCCCAGATCGCGCGGCAGTTGCAGGTCCTTGAGCGACTTCGAACAAAACGGACTTTGCTTGCGGACGTGCACCTGCTCCAGCGCGATACCCAGCCCCATGTTCACCGTCGAGGCGGTCACCTCCAGGAAATCGGCCACGTACGGCCTGAGGATCGCCTGGGCCAGGCGGTAGCCCGCAATGTCATAAGGGCGGAAGATGGCGTCGGCGCCCGCTCTTTTCAGCTTGCTTTCCGACTCCTCTTCGTTGACCCGCGAGGCGACCCGCAGCTTTGGGTTCAGGGCCTTGGCCGAAAGGATCAGAAACAGGTTGTCGGCATCGGTCG
>CAZXVW010000087.1:0-17107 GCA_964644025.1 uncultured Solibacteraceae bacterium
CGGCATTGAGTCCACGGTGCTATCGCTGGCCGGCGGGGAGGCGGTCCTGCTGCGCCCGGGCATGATTTCCCGCCGCGAGATCGAAGCGCTGATCGGCCCGGTGCGCCAGGGCGCAGCGCCGGCCAAGGCAGACCCCTCACCGGGAATGCAGCCATGGCACTATTCGCCTTCCACACCGCTCGTCCTGGTACGTGACAGGAAACTCCCGGCCCAAGGGCGAGGCGCTTACCTGTGGTGGCGGCGGGAGGCGCCGGCGGCGCACACGGTCCGGATGCCGGCCGGCCCGGCCGCTTACGCCTCCCGCCTGTACGGCACGCTGCACCAGGTGGATGGGGAAGGCTGGGACTGGATCGCGGTCGAAGAGCCGCCCGACGGCGACGAATGGGCGGGAATCGCTGACCGCCTCAACCGGGCCGCCGCCAAAGGCGCGCGCCGGGAACAGGGGGAGCGCAGCGGGGGCCGGGATTCCCCGCCGGCGGCTTCAGATTCTGAACCCGAGCTTCCATAACAGGTAGCCCACTGCTTGCCGGAAACAGAGTTCCCACTGGCGCCAGTCATTTCGCGGCGGCTCCGGCCGGGGGGAGCCGTAGGTGCGGACGCCGTGGGCTTCGAGGAGTTTCTTGGCCCGAAAGATGTGGTAGCCATCGCTGACCACGATGCAAGTGGTCAGTTTCATCCGGTGCATGATTTCGGCCACGGCCGCCGTACTGTAGGCGGTGCTCTCGCCTCTCGGCTCAATGATGATGGCTTCCGACGGCACGCCATGACGGATCAGGTACGCCCGCCCCACCTCGCTCTCGGTGAAATCCGGGTCGCCGCCGGCTCCGCCGGTGGTGAGAATGCGGGGAGCCAGCTTCCGGCGGTACAGGGCCAGACCGTGATCCAGCCGGGCCTTCAGCACCGGGGAAGGGTTCCCCCGATAGGCCGCGGCGCCGAGGATGACGATTACGTCGGCCGGCCGCGCCTCGTCGATTACTGACCACCGCTTGATCTGGACCGTTAGCCAGCCCAGGTAGACGGCCGCCGCCACACCCCCCGCCGCCGCGAGACCCGCCACTCGCCATAAGAGTCGTCCCATGATGCGGTATGATGCTTCTCGCAGGCCAACGGCAGCGGATTTTCCGCCTTCGCGCCCACGCTCCCTACAGTCTACGACGCGGGAGCAGGGCCGGGAAAAGCCTGGTGAGGATGGAGAGAAAAAGAACGGCGGTGCTGACCAGCCCGAGGAACCCGTTGCTGAAAGACATTCGCCGCGCGGTGGCCCGCGGGGACCTGACCAGCAAGGGATACGTGGTCGCCGAGAGCTTCCACCTGTTGGAGGAGGCACTGCGAAGCGACCGCGAGGTCGACTGCGTCCTCGCGGCGGCCTCGGTCCGCTCGGCGGTGGAAAGTCACGTGCGCGGCCTGCCCCGGTTGCGGGTGCTGGCGGTGGCGGACGAGCTGTTCGTCCATATCGCGGCCACCGAAACCAGTCAAGGGGTGATCGCGCTGGTGCGGCCGCCGGCCTGGAGCCTGGAGCAGCTTTTTCGGGGCCGCTCGCTGGTGGTGATTCTCGACGGCATCCAGGATCCCGGCAACGCGGGCGCCATCGTGCGCGCCGCTGAAGCGTTCGGCGCCACCGGATGCATCTTCTTAAAAGGGACGGTGAATCCCTTCAATCCGAAAGCGCTGCGCGCCTCGGCCGGCTCGCTGTTCCGCCTGCCGGTCGTATCCGGTCTGGATGGCCTGCTCGCCCGGGCCGTGGTGGATCAGAAGCGGCTGGATTTGTACGCCGCCATGCCGGACGGCCAGATGTCGCTCGAAAAGGTCGACCTGAAGCGCCGCTTCGCCCTGGTGGTCGGCAGTGAAGGCCGCGGTGTCAGCGAGAAGCTGCGTTCCGGGGCACTCGATCTGCGGATTCCCACGGCGGGAGTGGAAAGCCTGAACGTGGCCATGGCCGCCGGCATCATTCTTTATGAGGCCTGCCGGCAGAGAATGCTGCGATGAACCTGTTCGCCTCCGGACCCGCCTCTGACGCTGATGCCAAGTCCCGGCCCCTGGCCGAGAGGATGCGCCCGGAAACTCTGGAGGAGTTCGTAGGACAAGAACATATTCTTGCGCCGGGGAAGCCGCTGCGCGCTCAGATTGACCGTGACGAGCTGAGCTCCTTGATCTTCTGGGGCCCTCCCGGGGTTGGCAAGACCACGCTCGCCCGGCTCATCGCCCGCCTCACGAAGGCGGATTTCGTCCCGTTCAGCGCGGTGCTGAGCGGTATCAAGGAGATCAAGGCGGTGATGGCGGCCGCCGAGCGAAACCGGCGTTACGGCCGGCGGACGGTGGTCTTCATCGACGAGATTCATCGCTTCAACAAGGCCCAGCAGGACGCTTTCCTTCCTTATGTCGAACGCGGCGTCATCTTCAACGTCGGCGCGACCACCGAGAACCCGTCCTTCGAGGTGATTTCCGCGTTGCTGTCCCGCGCCAAGGTCTACTCGTTGCGGCCGCTCACTCCCGGCGAAATCGCCGGCTTGCTGCGGCGGGCGCTGGCCGATCGCCGGCGGGGCCTGGGGGAGCGGGGAATCGAGGCGCCGGAAGAGCTGCTCGAGCAGATCGGCATTTACGCCAACGGGGACGCACGCGCCGCTTACAATATCCTGGAACTCGCCGTGGCCGCCACGGAAGGGAAGACGCTTTCGGCGCAGGCTGTCGAGGATGCTATCGAGCGAAAGGTGCTCCTGTATGACAAGTCCGGCGAGGAGCACTACAACCTGATTTCGGCATTGCACAAGTCGGTCCGCTCCAGCGATCCGGACGCGGCGCTGTACTGGCTGGCGAGAATGCTCGAGGCCGGCGAGGACCGCCTCTACATCGCCCGCCGGCTGGTGCGGATGGCCATTGAGGATATCGGCCTGGCGGACCCCCGGGCGATGGAGCAGGCGGTGGCCGCGATGCAGACGGTGCACTTTCTCGGGATTCCCGAAGGGGACCAGGCACTGGCGCAAGCAGCCATTTACCTGGCGGTGGCGCCGAAGTCCGACGCCGCATACGCTGCATTGAACAGCGCCCGGGAGGCGGTGCGCACCGGCACCGCCGAGCCGGTTCCGATGCAGTTGCGGAACGCGCCCACCCGCGCCATGAAGCAGTGGGGATACGGAAAAGGGTACGAGCACGCCCACCGGTTCGACGACGCCATCACCGGCATGGAGTGCCTGCCGCCGTCGCTCGCCGGAAAACGCTTTTATCATCCGACGGAGCGAGGCGTCGAGGCCCGGATCGCGCAGCGGCTGGACGAAATCCGGGCCGAGCGCCGGCGGCGCGCCGGAAAGCTGAAACGATCTTCCTAGTACTCGCGAGACTTTCCGAAGTCCGGGCACCAGTACTGGCGCTGGAGAAAAAACGAGACTTTCGCGTCATTGTGCGCTCTCCGCCCTTCACGTAGACTGAGAAAGAGTTGAGCAAAGCAGTTTATACTGGCAGGAGGAGACGTTGAAAAGTTCGATAGACCAGGGTGAGCGGCGGGCATCCAGCCGGTTTCCGATAGAGCGTGCCGTCCGTTTCAAAATCAGCAATCGAAACCACGACGAGGAGCCCGGCCGCGGGCAAACGGTCAACATGAGCAGCACCGGGGTACTGTTCACCACCGACCGGGAATTGCCGCCGGGCCGCCGGATTGAGCTCTCCATCAGTTGGCCAGCGAAACTGAACGACACTTGCAAGTTGAAGCTGGTGGCCCGGGGCCGGGTGGTCCGGGTGGAACCGGGCCGGGCAGCCCTGGAGATCCAGCAGTACGAGTTTCGCACGCTGGGCGCGGCCGGCTTTCCAGCCTGAGAGACGCAGCGCCGAGCCGGAATCTCCGGAAACGGCATTTCCCCCTTCCTCTTCTTGCAACCATTGGCACGACGGAGCCCGGGCGCTCCGTCGTGTGCTCTACCGGACCAGCCTTCGCCCGCGACATCGCCGGCAAGCTGCCGCCTTGCCTCGGGACCAGGGCGAGCCGACTGCTGTATACTTCCCTCACGGAGTTCCGCTTATGTCTCGACTCGTCTGGATCGCCCTGGCGAACCTTCTGCTCGCCGGAGCAATTGCTGCACAAGACGCGGCAACCGCCTGGCCCGCGGTTTCCACGACAGCGAAGCCCTGGACGCGCTGGTGGTGGCCGGGCAGCGCCGTGGACCGGGAAAACATCGCCGATAACCTCCGCCAGTTGCGCGATGCGGGTTTCGGGGGCGTCGAGGTTACCGCCATTTACGGCGTCAAGGGAGAAGAGTCGGAATACATTCCATACCTGTCGCCGAAATGGGTGGAAATGCTGCGGTTCGCCGCCGATACAGCCCGCCGGCTGGGCATGGGACTGGACATGCCGCCGGGATCGGGCTGGCGGACCGGCGGACCTTTTGTTGAGGCCGCCGACGCCAACGCGTCAGCAAAATTCACCCGGGTGCGCCTGCGGGGCGGGCAGACCCACCGGGAGGATTTTCGAAACCGCCGCATCGAGGCGGTAGTGGCCTATCCCGATAGCGGACCGCCACTTGATCTCACTGGCAGGATCGGCCCGAACGGGCGTTTTCTCTGGAAGGCCCCGGCGGGCCGCTGGGTCCTCTACATCGTCGAAACCGTCTGGTCCGGGGGGAAGGTCAAGCGGGCCGCGCCCGGCGGGGAAGGCTACTCGATTGACGTCTACTCGCGGGAAGCTGTCCGGCATTTCTTCGAAAACTACGCGGAGCGAATCCGGCGGCTGCCGCGGGGAACGGTGCGGAGCTGGTTCCATGACTCCTTCGAGTACCGCGGGAACTGGACGCCGGGTTTTTTCTCCCAGTTCCAGCGGCTCCGCGGATACGACCTGAAACTGCATTTACCGGCCCTGCTGGGCGAGGGGGACCCGGACGAGGTGGCGCGGGTGCGCTCGGACTACCGCGAGACGATCTCGGACCTCCTGCTCGAGAACTTTCTCGGACCATTCACCGCGTGGGCGCACGCTCGCGGCGGGTTGAGCCGCAACCAGGCCCACGGCTCCCCGGGCAACCTGCTGGACCTTTACGCGGCCGCTGACATCCCCGAGACCGAGGCGTTCGGGCGGCGGAAGAGTAACAAAGGCTATCCGCTCATCGGCAAGTTCGCCTCCTCGGCGGCCCACGTGATGGGCAAGCCGCTGGCGTCTTCGGAAAGCTTCACCTGGCTGGACGAACACTTCACCGTGACCCTGAACGAGATGAAGGAAGCTACGGATGAGTTCCTGCTGGCCGGCGTCAACCACATGTTTTTCCACGGCACCTGTTATTCGCCGCGCGGCGCCCGCTGGCCCGGGTGGCTGTTTTACGCCTCGACCGAGGTCAATCCCCGGAACCCCATCTGGCGCGACCTGCCGGCGCTGGACCGCTACATCACGCGCGCTCAGTCCGTGCTCCAACACGGCCGGCCTTCGGCCGACATCTTGCTGTACTGGCCGTGGTACGACGTGCTGGACAACCCCGGCAACCTGTGGCAGCAGTTGCCGATCAACGCAACCGGCTGGTTTTTCGACGAGGCGATCGGGCCGCTGGCCGAGCATCTCTGGGAAAAGGGATTCGCGTTCGATTACGTTTCCGGCCGAATGCTCGGCCACGTCACTGTCTCCGGCGGCCGGTTGCGCGCGCCGGGCGGCTCCTACCAGGCGGTGCTCGTGCCGGCCACCGATCGCATGCCGGTGAAAACTTTCCGCCGGCTGCTGGATCTCGGCGCTTCCGGCGCCACGGTCGTTTTCCACCAGCGGCTGCCCGCGGACGTGCCCGGCTGGGGACGGCTTCCGGAGCGCCGCGCCGAGTTCAATGCGTTGAAGCAAGGGCTGCACTTCGACCGCGCGCCGGGCGGGGCGAGGAAAGCCGCGATCGGCCGCGGGAGCTTCGTCGTGGCGGCGGACGCCGAACAAGCCCTGGCCGCTGCAGGGGTGCGCCGGGAGAGTGCCGCCGACCAAGGTCTGGCGTACGTGCGCCGCGAGCGCGCTTCCGGCTACGACTATTTCTTCAAGAACACCCGGGAGCAGGCATTCGACGGCTGGGTGAGGCTGGCGACGCCCGCCGCCTCGGTCCTGATTATGGACCCGATGAGCGGGCGGCGCGGGCTGGCCGACCTCCGCCAGGCGCCCGGCAGCGGGCCGGAGGTTCGCCTCCAGTTGCAGGGCAGGGAAACGGTGATCCTCCGCACGTTCCGCGCCTCCGGGGTCGAGGCGAAGCCGTGGCCGTACCGGACCGTCACCGGTCCGCCGATTCCGCTGCGGGGCTGCTGGCGAGTGGAATTCGTGGCCGGCGGCCCGCGGCTGCCCCAGGGCTATACGACCGGGCAACTGGCTTCGTGGACCGAGCGCGGGGGCGAAGCGGAGCGTTTCGCGGGAACGGCGCGGTACACGCTCGCGTTCGACGATCCCGCCGGCGCGCGAGCTTACTTGCTGGAGCTGGGCCGGGTGGCCGAAAGCGCCCGGGTACTGTTGAACGGACAGGAGCTGGGCACGCTGATCGGCCGCCCGTTCCAGGTGGCGACCGGCCGCCTGCAACCGCGCGGCAACCGGCTGGTAATTGAAGTGACGAACGTGGCCGCCAACCGGATTCGCGACCTGGACCGGCGCGGCGTTCCGTGGAAGATTTTCCACGATATCAATTTCGTAAACATCAATTACGAGCCGTTTGACGCCTCCGGCTGGCCGGTGCGGGAAAGCGGCTTGCTTGGGCCCCTCCGGCTGCTGCCGCTCCGGTAGCGGTGCTTTCGGCCCGCCATCGCGGCTACCGTATAATCGGAACGAGGGCGCGAATTTCATGAGAAGGCGAGCCGTACAGCTTCTGGGCGCGATTGTGCTCGCGGCCTCGGTCGCCCTGGTCATCTGGCAGGGCTCGTTTACCTTCGGCGAATTCGCTCCTACCAGCATCGAGCAAACTTACCTGTTCTGGGGCGTCTCCACGCTGATTTTTCTCCTGATGGTGACGCTCGGCTTCATGCTGTTCCGCACCGGCGTCAAGCTCTACATCGAGCGGCAGGCGAACCGCGAGGGAACAGGAATTAAGACCAAGATGGTGATCGGGGCGTTGGCGCTGAGCTTCATCCCGGTTTTCTTTCTGGTGCTGTTCAGCGTGTCGGTGCTGAACCGGAACCTGGAGAAATGGTTCAGCCGGCCGGCGATGAATGTCCGGCTGAACCTGGAACAGATCAGCGCTTCGCTGGCGCGGGAGGCACGGGAGAAGGCGGAAGCGCAAGCCGGCTGGGCGGCCGGGCTGCCTGCCCTCAGAAGTTACCTTGCCACTGGAATCCGGGATGACCAAGCGCTGGAAGCCGTGTGCGGCCGCCACGGAGTCGGCGAGGTGTACCTCCTGCTAGCTGACGGCGCCAGGCGGGAGGTTTGTCCGGTTCCCGGGGAGAAGGCCGAGCCATCGGGCGGATGGGCGATCGCCCGCGCACCGGTCACCGGCCCCGGGGGCGAGCGGGGCACGCTGGTTCTTGCGTCGCGAATCCCGGTGGATTTGGCGGCCAAGCAGCACGAGATCGAGAAGCACATCCACGAATACGACCAGCTCACCGCGAACCGGAAAGCGACCCGGAAGACGTACCTGATGCTGCTCGCGCTGATCACGCTGTTCATCTTGTTCGTGGCCACCTGGATCGCGCTGTTCCTGGCCCGGCAGATCAGCGTGCCCATTTCCGCCGTCCTGGAGGGCGCCGAACAGGTGCGGAAGGGAAACCTGGGACACCGCGTCCAGGTCCAAGCCATTGACGAGCTGGCCAGCCTGGTGCGCTCGTTCAACGAGATGACCCGGGACCTGGAGGCGAACCGGCGGGAGCTGGAAAGCCGGCGCCGCTTCATCGAAGCGATCCTGGAGAATATTCCCACCGGCGTGATCTCTGTTTCTTCCAGCGGGCGAATCCAGATGGTGAACCGCGCACTGCCGGAAATCTTCTCCGAGGAAGGGGTGAAGGCGGCGAAGACGCTGTATGACCTGTTCCCGGCCGAAGACGCCGCCCAACTGCGCTATCTCTTGAACCGCGCCCGCCGAACCGGGGTGGCGTCCCGCCAGTTCGATTTCAAGGACGGGCGGAAGTCACTCCACCTGTCGGTGACCGTCTCGGCGCTGGAGGAGAAGACCAGCCGGGGCTTCGTGGTAGTGATCGAGGACACCGGTGATCTGCTGCGGGCGGAAAAGGCAGCCGCCTGGCGCGAAGTCGCGCGGCGGATCGCGCACGAGATGAAGAATCCGCTGACCCCGATTTCCTTGTGCGCGCAGCGCATTGCGCGGCAGATCGAGCGCGCGGTGGAGGCCGGCGGGCCTCCCCGGCCGGAAGTAGCGCGGGTTCTGCGGGAATGCTCGGCGACAATTTCCCAGGAGGTGGAATCGGTCCGCTCGCTGGTGGATGAATTCTCCCAGTTCGCCCGTTTTCCGTCGGCGCATCCGGAGCCCGCCGACCTGAACGAGGTGGTCGAGAGCGGGCTGGCAGTCTTCGAAGGACGCCTGAACGGAATCGAATTGATCAAGGAGCTGAGTCCGGGCTTGCCGCCGGTGAACATTGATCGCGAGCAATTCAAGCGGGTAGTGGTAAACCTGGTGGACAACTCCGCCGAGGCAATGGAGCATTCCCTGATCCGGCACCTGTACGTCGGCACCCGTGCCGCCGGCCCGGACGCGGTGGAACTGGTAGTGGCCGACACGGGCTGCGGCATCTCGGTGGAGGACAAGGAGCGGCTGTTCCTGCCCTATTTCACCACCAAGGGGCACGGCACCGGGCTCGGCCTGGCCATTGTCAATCACATCCTTTCCGAGCACAGAGCCGAGATTCGGGTCGAGGACAACTATCCGGCGGGGGCAAAGTTCACTGTGGAAATCCCGGCGCTGGCGGCGAGCGCAGCAGGGCGGCGAGGGGCGGCGGGGAGCAGCGCATGAAACGGTTCCGCGTGCTCGTGGTGGATGACGAACCCCTCATCCGCCAGTCGTTGCGGGGCGTGCTTGAAGACGAAGGCTACCTGACCGAGGAGGTCGACAGCGGGCAAGCCTGCCTGGAACAGCTCGGCCGTTACCGCTTCGACGCCGTCCTGCTCGACATCTGGCTCCCCGGCATGGACGGGCTGGACGTGCTGGCCCGCATTCAGGAGATGCCCTTCGCGGACCGGCCCGCGGTGGTGATGATCTCCGGCCACGGCAATATCGAGACGGCGGTGAAGGCCACCAAGCTCGGCGCGTTTGACTTCCTGGAGAAGCCGCTGACCATTGACAAGGTGACGCTGGTAGTGAGAAACGCGGTCGAGCAGCGCCGCCTGGAACTGGAAATCCGGCGGCTGCGCGAAGACGAGGACTCCTACCCCCGCATCATCGGCGAGAGCGTTCCGATGAAGGCCCTGCGGCAACAGCTCAGCCTGATGGCGGCCACCAACGGGCGGGTGCTGATCTTCGGCGAGAGCGGCACCGGCAAGGAGCTGGTAGCGCACGCGATTCACGCGATGAGCCAGCGCGCCCGCGAACCGTTCGTGGACGTCAACTGCGCCGCCATCCCCGAGGAGTTGATTGAGAGCGAACTGTTCGGCCACCGCAAGGGCAGCTTCACCGGCGCCAGCGAGGACAAGATCGGCAAGCTGCAGAAGGCGGACGGGGGCACGCTTTTCCTGGATGAAGTCGGCGATATGAGCCTGAAGACGCAGGCCAAGGTGCTGCGCGCCCTGGACGAGCAGCGCTTCCAGCCGGTGGGAGCCGCCGAGTCCATCCGGGTGGACGTACGGGTGATCGCGGCTACCAATAAAAACCTGGAGAAAGAGATCGAACGGGGTAATTTCCGCGAAGATCTCTATTACCGGTTGAACGTCATCCCTTTCTACGTGCCACCGTTGCGAGACCGGTTGGAAGACGTGCCGTTGTTGGCGGACTACTTCTTGCGGGAATTCACCACCGCCTACGGGCGCAAGCCGAAGGAGCTCACCCCGGACGCCTACGCCGCGCTCACCGCTTACCGCTGGCCGGGTAACGTGCGGGAGTTGCGGAACCTGATGGAGCGAATCGTTATCATGAACCCCCAGGTCCGCATCGAGGCGCGCCACATTCCCTTGCCGGGAACGCGCCGGGGCGGCCGCGAGCAACGGCCGGATCATTTCGCCAGCCTCCAGCAGGTCCGCGAGGCGGCCGAGCGCGACTACATTCTTAAGAAGCTCCAGGAGACTGAGGGGAACGTCACGCGGGCCGCCGAGCTGCTGGGGCTGGAGCGGAGCAACCTGTACCGGAAGATGAAGGCGCTCGGGATTCACCCGAAGGCGTGAGCGGGGAAGGCGCCGCCGGCCGGGACCTGGGCTGTCGATGTCTTTCGGTAGAATGGAAGAAAACACTGGGAGCGGCCCGACAAGGTGACATGAAAACTCATACCAAGCTCGCCGTCCTCATCGTGGCGGTTATCGGCACGCTCGTCTGGCTCGCCGTCGGCGGGATCAATGAAGCCAAGACTTACTACAAGACGATCGCCGAGCTGGACGCGATGGGCGCCCGGGCGCTGGGCAAACGCCTGCGGGTCGCTGGGGACGTGGAGGAGGGCTCCATTACCCGCCGTGGCGCGAGCGTGCGCTTCACGTTGACGCAGGGTGCGTTGGAGCTCCCGGTGGTTTACGAGGGAGTCGATCCGCTGCCGGACACCTTCAAGGACAGCGCCCAGGCCGTGGCGGACGGGAAGATGGCGCCGGACGGCGTCTTCCACGCCAACAAGATCCAGGCCAAATGCGCCTCGAAGTACCAGGCCAGGCGGACTCCGGGCACCGGCGGTGGCCAGCGGGCCGGGCCGAGGTGACCGGATCACGAGTCTGAGGCGCTTATGGAGAACCTGGGATCGCTGGCCATCCTGCTTGCCTTTTCCTTTTCGGTTTACGCGATTGCCGGCTCGATTATCGGCCAATGGAAACGCCGGCCTTTCTTGATCGCCAGCGCCGAGCGAGCTGTCTACGCGATCTTCGTCCTGCTGAGCTTGGCCTCCGCGTTGCTGGTCTATGCGCTGCTGACCAGCGACTTCCGCCTGGCCTACGTGGCCTCGGAAAGCAACCGGGACATGGCGCTGCTGTACAAGTTCGCCGCCTGGTGGGGCGGCCAGGAGGGATCGCTGCTACTGTGGGCCTGGATTCTGTCGGGCTATGCGGCGCTCGTCGTTTACACGAACCGGCGGCGGTTCCGCGGGATGATGCCATACGTCACCGCGGTGCTGATGGTCACGCAGTGCTTCTTCCTGATCCTGGTCGGATTCGTGGTGAGTCCCTTCCAGGTGCTGGCGGTGGGGCGGGAAGTCGTGGCGGTCGCCGACGGCGCCGGCTTGAATCCGCTGCTGCAGTACTGGGCCATGGTCATTCACCCGCCGGTGCTGTACCTCGGTTACGTCGGCTTTGTCGTTCCCTTTGCTTTCGCCGTGGGATCATTGATTACCCGGCAGCCCGGCGACGAGTGGATCCGCACCACCCGCCGCTGGACACTGGTCACCTGGGGATTCCAGACCGCCGGGATCCTGCTCGGGGCCGGCTGGGCTTACGCCGTGCTTGGCTGGGGCGGCTACTGGGGCTGGGACCCGGTGGAAAACGCCTCGCTGCTGCCCTGGATCACCGCCACGGCGTTCCTGCACTCGGTCATGATGCAGGAGAAGAAAGGGATGATGAAGGTGTGGAACATGGCGCTGATTTCAGCGACCTACCTGCTTTGCATCTTCGGCACCTTCCTGACGCGCTCCGGCCTGGTCAGCTCGGTTCACGCCTTCGCGCAGTCGCCCATCGGGGTTTACTTCGCGGTGTTCCTGGCTCTCAGCACCGCCGCGGCGGCGTACCTGATCCTCGCCCGCCTGGATTACCTGAAGAGCGAATCGCAGTTAGAGAGCATTGTTTCGCGCGAATCCACTTTCCTGTTCAACAACCTGCTCCTGCTGGCAAGCTGCTGCGCGATTCTGTGGGGCACGCTGTTTCCGGCCATCTCGGAGGCCCTTGCGGGCGAGAAGATTAGCGTCGGCCCTCCATTCTTCAACCGCGTCAACGTTCCCCTCGGCTTGTTCCTGCTGCTGCTCACCGGCATCGGGCCGCTGATCGCCTGGCGCCGCAGCTCGCTCGACAGCCTGCGGCGGGCATTCCTGTGGCCGGCGCTGGCGGGCGTGGCCGTCGTCGCCGTCCTGGCCGCGGCGGGTATCCGGCACTTCTACGCCCTTGTCTCGTTCGGGCTGTGCGCTTTCGTCGCCTGGTCCATGCTGAGCGAGTATTACAAGGGCGCGCGGGTGATCCGGTCCCGGACGGGCGGCAACTGGGCGGCGGCGCTGGTGGAGCTGACTCACCGGAACACGCGCCGTTACGGCGGCTACATCGTGCACCTGGGCATCGTCTGCCTGTTCGTTGGCTTCACCGGAGCGGCCTTCAACCGCAACACCAACGCCGAAGTGAAAATGGGCGGCTCCTTCCGCCTGGGTTCCTACGAAATGAAGGTGACCGATATCGAGCAGGGCGACAATCCGAACTACGCCTGGGAACGGGTATTGGTGGAGGTGTACCGCGACGGTTCGCGGATCGGTCTTCTGCGGCCGGAAAAACGCTTTTACAAAGCCAGCCAACAGGGAACCTCTGAAGTGGCGATCCGCCGCCGGCTGAAGGAAGACCTGTACCTGAATTTCGCGGGTATGAACGCGGATGGAGACAAGGTCGTCATTCAGGCCTACGTCTTTCCGTTGGTCTCCTGGATCTGGATCGGTTTCGCCGTGCTGCTGGCCGGCACTCTGGTCTGCCTGGTGCCGAACAAGGTAAGATTGCAGCCCGCCCACGCGGATGCATTACCGGCATCCGCGGAAAGTGAACTGGTTCGTGACTAGAGCATCCAGGGTTGCGGATGACCGGAAACAGGGAGAGCAACTGAGTTGATGATCGTTTTTCTCGCTGCACTGCTCATCGCGGGAGCGGTGCTATTTACATTCCGGGTCCGGCGGGAGGACCTGCCGGAAACCGATTCCGGCTCCGCCGCTGCTTATCTGGAGGCGCGCCGGGACCGGATTCAGGAGGGATTGCGCGATCTGGAATTCGAGTTCCGCGTGGCAAAACTCTCCGAGGCTGACTACCGCCGGAGCAGGGCGGAGCTGGAGCGGGACCTGGAGAGAGTCTCCGCCGAGCTGGAAAGCCGCCGCGCCGGCGAACCGCAACAGGCGCCCGCCGCGCCTCCGGCGCCCGGGCCGTCCGCCAAACGGGCCGGCCGCGTCTGCCCGCACTGCGGCGCCGAGTTCGAGCGCGAGCTGAAATTCTGCGGGGAATGCGGTAAGCCGATGAAAGGGGATGCCGCATGAAGGGGGCGGTTGTCATCGTCGCGCTGCTGGCGCCGGCCGCCTGGGCCGAGGTGAGCGGCGTGGTCTTCAACGCAACCACCGGCCGGCCGCAGGCGGGCGCAACCGTGACGCTCTACCGTGCGGGCGCCGGGGGCATGAGCCCGGTCGAGACCGTGAAAACCGGCAGCGATGGCGGTTTCAAGATCGACGCCACGCCCGCGGGCCCCAGCGTGCTCCAGGCTATCCATGACGGCGTTCCCTACAGCCGGATGCTCGAAGCCGGGACCCCGGCCACCGGACTGCGCCTGGCCGTCTATGAGGCCACCGCGAAACCGGAGACCACGGCCGTGGCCCAGCACATGATCCTGCTGGAGCCGATAGGCGGCATCCTCCACGTCAGTGAAAGTGTCATTTTCCAGAACCCGGGCAAGCGCACCTACAACGACCCGGCCCGCGGCTCGCTCCGCGTCTACCTGCCTCCGGAGATGGAAGGCGAACCGCGCGTGATGGCCACCGGGCCGCAAGGGGTCCCGCTGGCGCGGGAGGCCGTGAAGACGGAGGAGAAAAACGTCTACAAGGTTGTTTTCCCGCTCAAGCCGGGGGAGACCCGGTTCGACTTGACCTACGTGGTTCCCGAGCCGGATTCGGGCATCTTCCGTGGCAAGATTCTCCATCGGAGCGGGCCGGTGCGGCTGGTGGTTCCTCCCGGGGTCACGCTCACCGGGGACGGCGTCACCGAGATCGCGCGCGAGCCGACCACGCAGGCTGTCGTCTACGATGTCCGGGGACCCGAATACAGCGTTAGGATCGAGGGCAGCGGCTCGCTCCGGCGGGAACAACCGGCCCCGGCCGATGCTGCGGGGGGTGCCGGCATCCGCGCCATCCCGGCGCGCATCTATGATCGCGCGGGCCTGATCGTCGGCCTCTCGCTGGCGCTGCTGGCGCTGGGTTTCCTGCTGATGTACCGCCGGAGCGGCGGCACGGAAGGGGCGGCACGGGGAGGGAGACGGGAGTGACGCCCGCCGTCGCGGTCGAGGATCTCTGGAAGTACTATGGCGACTTTCCGGCGCTTCGCCGCATCAGCCTGGAGGTGGAACCAGGCGCCTGCCTGGCCGTGCTCGGACGCAACGGCGCGGGCAAGACGACGCTGCTGCGCATCCTGGCCGGCCTTTCCCGCCCCGCCCGCGGCCGCGTGAGTATTCTGGGCGGAGGCGTCCGCGACGCCGCCACCCGCGCCAGGATCGGGTTTCTCGGGCACGGCGTCGGCCTCTACGATGAGCTTTCGGCCCGGGAAAACCTGGAGCTGTTCGCCCGGCTGTACGGGTTGCCGGATCCGGCCGCCGCCGCCGCCGGGTGGCTGGAGCGCACCGGGCTGGAGCGGGTCCGCGACGCGCAGGTACGGGAGTTTTCCCGCGGCATGCGGCAGCGGCTGGCGCTGGCGCGCGTGTTCCTGCACGAGCCGGCCGTGCTGCTGCTCGATGAACCCTTCACCGCGTTGGACGACCGCGCCATTGCTGTGCTCGGCGGCCTGTTGCGCCAGGCGCTCGCCGCCGGCCGCACGATCCTGATTGCCACTCACCAGCTCCGCGAGGCGCTCGCCCTGGCTACTCACGTCAGCCTGATCAGCCGGGGCCGGCTGGCCTTCCAGGGCGAGTGCACCGGGCAGATGGCGGCTGATCCGGGTTGGCTGTACCGGAGCTACGGGGAGGCATGATGCGGTTGCTCGGCCAGAGTCTCACCATCGCCGCCAAGGATCTGCGGGCCGAGTTCCGCAGCAAGGAGGCGCTCAACGCGTCAGTGTCGTTCGCCCTGGTCATTCTCTTGCTATTCAGCTTCGCGTTCGACCCGACCGCCGAGCAGACCCGCGAGATCTCGGGCGGCCTCCTCTGGCTGGTGTTCACCTTTGCCGGCGCGCTGATCCTGAACCGGAGCTTCTCGCGCGAGCGCGCCAACGACTGCCTCGACGCCCTGGTGGCGGCCCCGGTTTCCGGCGCGGCCCTGTTCCTGGGCAAGTCGTTCGCCAACGCCCTGTTGCTCGTGGTGGTGGAACTGATCTGTCTGCCGGTCTTCGGCGTCTTTTACAACGTGGTCTGGACACACCGGCTGGGCGCGCTGCTGGCTGTCTTCCTGCTGGCCACCTGGGGACTCACGGTGATCGGCACGCTGTTCAGCGCCCTCACGGTGAACCTGCGCTTGCGCGAGCTGATGCTGCCGGTGCTGGTCTACCCGATGATGATCCCCGGCCTGATGGCCGCCATGGAGTTGACCACCGCGCTCGTGGCGGGTGAGCCGCTCGCCGCGCACTGGGTCTGGCTGCGGCTGCTCATCGGCTTTGATATCATTTTTACCGCTTTATCGCTGGCTCTGGTGGAAACGGTGCTGGTGAGTTGAGAAGCGGCCGGGCCCGGAGGGGCGAAACGGTTATTGGAAACTCTGGATGCGAAACAAGATCCTTTACGGAGTGGCGGTCCTGGCGGGCCTGCTGCTGGTGCGCAACCTCTACGTAATCCTTCTGGTGCTGCCGGATGAAGAAACGCAGGGGGCGATCTACCGGCTCCTCTTCTTCCACGTGCCGGCGTGGCTTACCTGTTTCACCGCGTACTTGCTAGCCGGCGTGGCCAGCGTCGTTTACCTGGTGCGCAACGACGCCCGTTACGACGCCTTCGCTGTGTCGGCCGTCGAAGTCGGGGCGACGTTCACCACCGTGGGCTTGCTCACCGGCATGATCTGGGGACGCTTCACCTGGGGCATCTGGTGGACCTGGGATCCCCGCCTCACCTGGGCGCTGATCTGCCTGCTGATCTACCTCGGCTACCTGATGCTGCGGCGGGCGATCGAGGACCCCACCGAGCGGGCCAAGAACTCGGCGGTGGTTTGTATCTTCGCTTTCGTCTCCGTACTGATCACTTACAAGGCGATCGACTGGTGGCGGACCCAGCACCCGGCCGCTGTGCTGAGTTTCCGCACCGGGGGTGGCCGCATCGACCCGGCGATGGAGCGAATGCTATTTGAGAACTGGATTGCCTTCCTGCTGCTGGCGGCGGTGCTGGTGGCCGTGCGGATGCGGCAGGAATCGACGCAGCGGGAAATCGACGCCTTGCGCCGGCGGGCTCATGCGTTGTGAGGCCGGCGGATATTCGCGGCCCGGCTCGCAAGCCGGGCTGCAGGGAGTTCAGTCTAATGGATGGACGCAATTTCACCTTCATGTTTTACGGTTTTGCCGCTGCCTGGGTAGTCCTGGCGGGCTACCTGACCACGCTGGTTGCCCGCCAGAGAAAGATCCGGAGGCAACTGGAAACCCTCAAGAAACTAGTCGAAGAACGGGAGGAATCATAAGATGAGACGACGCAACCTTCTGCGGCTGGCCGCCGGCGGCGGTCTTGCCGGCTTGCTGGGCCCGCGCCAGATGCGCGCGGAGGCGGCGGCCGCCCGGGCCACGCGCGGCATGCCCTCGCCGAAAATCAAGGACGTCCAGGTGATTGCCACCGCGCCGCAGGGCCTTCGCCTGGTGGTGGTGAAAATCCTTACCGATCAGGACGGACTGTATGGCTACGGCTGCGGCACCTTCACCCAGCGCGCCGACCTGGTGGTGGAAGCGGTGCGGCGCTACCTTCGTCCGTTTTTGATCGGCAAACCCGCCGACCGCATCGAAGACGCCTGGCAAGCCATGTACAACAGCTCGTACTGGCGCAACGGGCCGGTGCTGAACAATGCCATCAGCGGCGTGGACCAGGCGCTGTGGGACATCAAGGGCCGCCAGGCCGGCATGCCCGTCTATGAACTGCTCGGCGGCAAGTGCCGGGAGGCGGCGGACTGCTATGGGCACGCCAGTGGCGCCGAAATCCCGGCAGTGATTGACAGCGCTCGGCGG
>CAZXVW010000088.1:0-17094 GCA_964644025.1 uncultured Solibacteraceae bacterium
AACAGCCATTGCCAGACGTCGGCCGTGCGGTCGCACTTCGAGCTGCTGTAACGAGTGAGAAACCCCCGGGAGGGATCATCCCCGGTGTAAACGAAGGCGTGTCGCCAGGCAGGGTGGCCCACGCCATGCAACTCGGTGTACTTGATGTTGCCTCCGGCGGCACGGAGCCGGGAGAAAGCCTCACGGGAGAACTTCACCGGGATCAGCGGGTCGGCGTCGCCGTGGAAGCACCAGATGGGCAGGCGCGCCAGTTTCGGCGCGTACGCCGGGTTGAAGCGCCCGCAGACCGGAATGGCCGCCGCGAACATCCCGGGCCGGGCGGCGATGATGTTCCAGGTTCCGGTGCCGCCGCCCGATGCCCCGAGCGCATAGATCCGCCCGCGGTCAATCGGGAATTCCCGCTCGAGCTTTTCGATGATCTCGAAAACCAGGGGAAGATCATTCCGCACGTAGAGGCCGGCGGCCTCCGGCACGTCAGGCTTGGGCCCCCAGATGCCACCCGGCCTGCGTTGGGGCGCCAGCACGAATGCCGGGTACTTTTCCCGCCACGCCCGCCGGGCCATCACTCCGTTCCAGAAGCGCAAGTTGCTGAGGTTGTCGTCGCCGATCCCGCCAGATCCGTGTAGACTCACGATCAGCGGGTACCGCCTGCCGGCTTCGAGCCGCAGCGGCTTCATCAACCGGTACGGCATGGTCTTGTATTGCCGCGCCTCGTAAGCGGTGATCAGCGACCGGTCCCCGATGCCAGTGCCGCGATTCATTCGGCCCTTCTGGCGGGTCCGGAATACGTAGGCCGCCGCTTCCTCCTCGGTAAGCGTGCCGTCACGATTCGCGTCGGCCTCCGGATACCGGGCCAGCATTTTATTCAGCTCAGCCTTGACATCCGCCCGGCCCGGCGCCACCAGGGCCAGCAAAAATATTGGGACAGTGATCAGTCGCATGGGATTCCCGCAGGAGGCATTCTGGATGGAAGCCGCCTGAAATCATGAGGATACGACTCCAGCGCTGGCTTGCGCAACCGTCCGGCCGGATCGGGCAGGCCTCTGGATCAGCGGTGTGCTCCTATCAGGTGTCTGTTACGGATTGGGTGGGTTGGGTCAGCCGCCTTGCCCAGCGGGTGCCCGACTCAGTCGATGTAGCCGCGCCAGGTGCGGCCGAGCTCGTCCCGAAGGATGATACCGTAGTCGTCCGATATGCCCGAGATCCGGTTCCCGTTCGAGTCCCGGAACAGGAATCGAATCGTGTTGTCGCCCTGGTCTTCGGCGTGTCCCTGCCAGACGTTGCCGTACTCGTCGCGGAGCCGGACGAAGTCACCGTCTCCGAACCCGGAAACGCTCTCTCGGCGATCGTTATCGAATCGATAGAAACCGCTCCTCACATTCGAGCGGCGCCGACGGCGTCGATAAATCATCATTCCTCCATCGGCACCTGTTCGGAGTGTTCAAATACGGCAAATCACTGACTTCGCGCCGGGGAACATGCGTAGGTGCAAACTCCCCTGCCCTTGAGGTGAAGACGCGGCCAGGATACGAACGCCGGTGAGGGGCGTGTGAGCAAACACGCCCGCCAAAAACCCACGGGAGGGCGGGCGGTGGCACTGGAGGGCGCCGGGAACGGGTAATCCGAACTCACCGGCCCTCAGGCCACTCTTGCGGTGGGCTTCACCGGCGGCACGGAGGAGAAATGCCGCTGGGCGTACAGTGCCACCGCCCGTCGGGATAGCCAGCCCGAGCTCGTCTGGGGGCTCGAGATGGCGTGAGCTACGCGTTCTCGATTATGATCGCCGACATCAACTGCAATCCTCGTGCCAACCTGACAAGCGTTATTCTTCCAGGGATCATTCCAATAGCGAGACCTGCATCTGGGTGCTGGTCACCCACGAGACTTTCCCAGTGGGGAATAGCGCGCAGATTTTGCGGAAGGACTGGACGCCGAACTAGATCGTCATCGCCAGAAAACCTCCGTCAACCCGCAGGATCGCTCCAGTCACAAATGAAGAGGCTTTCTCCGAGGCAAGGTAGATGGCGGCGCCCACCAGTTCACTGGGCTCGCCGAACCGCTTCATCGGTGTATGGCCCATGATTTGCTCGATGCGATCCGGGGTCAGCACCTTCCGGTTCTGCTCGGCCGGGAAGAACCCCGGCAGGATCGCATTCACCCGCACCTTATGGGGGGCAAACTCCCGGGCCAGGAACATCGTCACCTGATTCACCCCTCCTTTCGCCACCCCGTAGGTGAACACCTTCGACAACGGGGGGCCGGAGGAAGCCGACGAGATGTTGATGATCGATCCCCCCCTGCCCGCCTCCACCATGGCTTTGCCGAAAATCTGACAAGCGAGAAACACGCTCTTCAGATCCACGTCCAGGATCTTGTGCCATTCCTGCTCGGAAATCTCGAAGAACGGAGTGGCGGAGTTGATCCCGGCCGCATTTACCAGGATGTCGACGTGCCCGAACTCCGCGAGAATGGCCTCGAGCGCATGTTGCAGCTCTTGCTTGCTGCTGGCGTCTACGCGTATGGCTTGGGCGCGGCGGCCCAGCCGGCGGACCGAGGCGGTCCGCCTCTCGGCTGCCCCGAGATTGAAATCGAGAATGCTGATATCGGCTCCGGCGCTCGCCAGGCCCATCGCCATCTCGCCGGCGAGTACTCCACCACCACCGATCACCGCAGCGACCTTATTGGTAAGTGAGAACAAATCTTCGTACATTGGACTATGAATCTTCTCCCCTATCCTTTTTAGCACGGCCGGGTCCCGCCGCCGGCTCCTGACAGGTATACCCTGGGGATGAAGGGGCGTAGTCCTCTGGCCAGAAGAGTACTATTTGCGCATTAGGCCGGTTGTACCGCGACCAAACTAAAAAAAGTACTCTTGCCGCCAAGGGATGAAACCCTGACACTGAACAGTAAGGGATTAACCTGATGAGGCGAGTAGAACTGGAGCAATGGAGGGACCGGGAGGTAGCCAGGCTTCTGGCCTTGCTGGAGGCCGAGCGGCGGTATTACCAGGAAATCGTCGCAGTAGCGCCGGTAGGCCTGGCGGTGGTGGATTCCGACCTCTCTTTTCTCTCCGCAAACCGCTCCTTTCAAAAGACATTTGGCCTCCCTCGTGAACGCCTATCGAAGTTTCGGCTTCAGGATCTGTTTCCGGGCGAAGAGGTTGCCGACGAGGTCCGGCGGGTGCTGGAAACGGCGGCGCCCCGGAGCAATATCCTGACGCAGCATGTTTCCAAAGAAGGGGTCAGACCGCTCCGGCTTTCGGTGCAGCCTTTCCGTGGATGGAACGAAGAGGCGGCCTCGGAAGTTCTGCTGCTGGTAGAAGATCTGGCGCCGTCTGAACGGGAGGCGCCGCCGAAGGAGCAGTTGCGGCTGGCCGATGAACTTCTGGAGAACATTGATGCCATCGTCTGGGAAAGGGACGCGGCGACGCTGCGATTCACCTATATCGGCGGCCGGGTGATGGAGATGCTGGGTTACCCGGGCCGGCGATGGATTGAGGAGCCGGATTTCCACGCGGCGAGAATCCATCCCGAGGATCGGGAATGGGTCACTGCTTTCTACCGCGCGGCGATCGCCACGGCCGGCTCCCGGAACTGTGACTACCGGGCTGTTGCCTCCGACGGCCGCATCGTCTGGCTTCGGGACGTCGTCCGGGTGGTGCGTGACGCGCAGGGTTCGCCGAAAAAACTCAGCGGCATCACGGTGGACATCGGGGCGGAGAAACTCCGTCATGAGCAACTTGCGCAGGCCGAGAAGATGGCCGCGCTGGGGCGGCTGGCGGGCAAGGTCACCCACGAGTGCAGCAACCTGTTGATGATTCTGAGCGGTTACAGCGAGGAACTGCTGGAGAATCTGCCCCCCGGCCATCCTGCCCGCGGTGACGTGGAGGAGATCCTGGCGGCGACGGACCGGCTCTCAAAGATCACCAACGAATTGCTTGCTTTTACCCGCCGCCCGGCGTTGTCACCGAAGACGTTCAGCCTGAAGCTGCTGCTGGAAAGCATCGAGCCGGCCATGCGCGAGGAACTCGGCCCGGGAATCGAGCTGGAAGTGAGACCTGTTTCCGAGGCCGGCCACGTCAACGCCGACTGGGATCAGCTTCGCGACTCCATCCTGACAGTGGTCCGGCATGCGCGCGACGCCATGGGTGAGGGCGGGCGCCTGCTTCTCGAGGCAGGGCGCGTGGAAGTGGCTGCCGGCACCCCACAGCCGGACGGCGTGCTGAAACCTGGCGAATACCTCACCATCGCGATCAGCGATAGCGGTCCCCGGCTGGACGAAGAGACCAGGGCCCGTCTGTTCGAGCCGTTCTTTTCGAATCACCGCTCCGGCCGCGGCCTGGCTTCGGTGTACAACGTCATCACTGCCAGCGGCGGAAACATTCTCGTTTCCGACAGCCAGATCGGTGGCGCGAAGTTCACAATTTTCCTGCCGCGGGCAGAAGCACCGCGCCCGGCGGCGGCGCCCTCGGCCGGCCGCGAGGCGCCCGCCATCGAACGGAAACCAATGGAGACGGTTCTCGTGGTTGAGGACGAGGGCGGCATCCGGGCGCTGATGCGCAAGATCTTGCAGAGGCAGGGTTACACTGTCCTGGAAGCGAGCCACGGGGAGGAAGCAATGGAAGTGGCTGGCCGGCACGAGGGACGCATTCACTTGCTGCTTACCGACATGGTGATGCCGCAGATGAACGGCCGGGAGCTGGCGGAGCGGTTGACAAAAGCCCGGCCCGACATGAAGGTCCTCTTCATCTCCGGCTACAGCGATGAGGAACTTGCTTACCGCGGCTCTCTGCCCAAGGATGCGGCATTTCTGCAAAAGCCGTTCAGCCTGGCCGCGTTGCTGGAAAAGACCCGGGCCCTGCTCAACGGTTCCACTGCCTCCACTAACGCATCCGGAACGCCTTCCTGAGGCACCGGCCGACGCTGTCCAGGATTGCCCGTGGTGGAGCCGGCGGCTCCACCGCCCCGCCCGCTGGCGCCACGGGCGGCGAAGGCTAAGCGAGTGATTGCAGTTCCACGACCAGCGCATCCAGCGCGATGCTCTTCTGAACATTACGCCGCGCCATCCAGATCAGCTCGTCCACCCGCGCCACCGCCGCGCGAATCCACTCGAAGCTCACCCTCCGCGCCACCGCCGCCAGCGCATCCCGGATGTCAGCGTTGCGAATCTCCTCCCGGCCCTCCGCCAGCAGTACGACGTCCTCGAGCAACTGGTAAAGGACCATCAGGTACGAGTCGAGTTTCTCGGTTCGCTCGGCGCCGATCCGTTCGGCGTACTCAGCCCAGCGGCTGAGCCGGGTGTGCCGGGACGCTGCTCCCAGCAGGCTCAGCATCGCCGCCCGGCGGCGGTCGTAAGCCTCCAGGTCCAGCGACACCGCGATTCCCGGGCTCCCGTTGGCCAGCGCGATCCGCCGCTCGGCGTGGTCCAGCTCCCGGAACCGCGCGAACTCCCGCATTTCCTCGACTGCCAGCGGCGCCAGATAGAAAGAGACAGCCCGCGAGCGGATGGTGGGGAGGAGGTCGTAGATGTTTTCCGCGGTCAAGATCAAGATGAGATGATCGGGCGGCTCCTCGAGTGTTTTCAGCAGCGAGTTGGCCGCCTGCTCGTTGGCCCGGTCCAGCCGGTCAATCAAAAAAACGCGGCGGTTGCCCTTCAGCGGCTTGAACTGGGCCCGCTCCTTGAGCAAGCGCATTTGCGGGATTGAGATCTGGCGCAAGGGGCCCTCGGGGGGGAAGGTGATGAAGTCCGGGTGGGTGGCGAACAGCAAGGGATCTTCGCTGCGCTTGTTCGAAGGAAGTTTCTCTCGTTCGGCGATTCGCTCGCGGTTTTCAGGCCGGTTCAGGTCATCCTGTTCAATCTTTTCGGCATCTCCCAGCAGCGCTGCTCCCACCCGCCGCGCCAGGGTGGCCTTTCCGACCCCCTCGGGCCCGTGAAACAGCAGCGTGTGCGGTATGCGCTCCTGGGCAATGATCCGGTGGAGAACCTCGGTCACGGCCCGGTGGCCGAAGAAGTTCTCAAACACGCTGCCTCCCGCCCAGCCATTCCTCGACCGCGGCCCAGACGTCGGCGGCGACGGCGTCCGCGTCCCGCCGCCCGTCAATCACCCGGAAGCGCCCCGGCTCGCGCCCGGCCAGCCTCCGGTAGCCCTCGCGCACGCGCTGGTAGAATTCCCGGGACTGCTCGTCCATTCGCGTCTCGGCGGCCTCCCGGCCTTGCCGCGAATCATTCCGCGCACGCGCCCTGGCCAGGCCCGTCTCCAGATCAATATCGAGGTAAATAGTGAGGTCCGGTTTCAAGCCCCGGCAGGCGATCCGCTCCAGCGCCGCCACCACTTCCTCGCCGAGTCCGCGGGCAAAGCCCTGGTAGACCATGGTCGAGTCGGTGTACCGGTCTGAAAGCACGATCTTTCCCGCCGCGAGGGCCGGCCGGATGCGCTGGCTGACATTTTGGGCCCGCGAGGCGAAATAGAGCAGCAGCTCAGTGGCCGGGGAAATTTCCTGATTCGCCGTGTCCAGCAGAATCCGGCGGATCTGCTTCCCGATCCGCGTGCCGCCCGGCTCGATGGTTTCCTCGACCTGGTAGCCCTCCTCGCGCAGGCGCCTGGCGAGCCGCCGCATCTGCGTGGTCTTGCCGCAGCCGTCGATCCCCTCGAAAGTGATGAACCAACCGCGCGCCGGCGCCTCACCGGCACGCGGTGCCCGCTCAGTCATAGACAAAATGAAACACTTTCTTCAGATCTTCCCAGGACTCGCGCTTGGCGTTCTTGTTATAAGGGCGCAGCAGGTAGGAGGGGTGGTAGGTGACCATTACCGGGATGTCGTGCCAGCGATGCCACTTGCCGCGCAGGCGCGTGACGCCTTCCCGCTTGCCCAGCAGCGCCTTGGCCGCCGTGGCGCCCAGCGCGACGATCGCCTTGGGCCGAATCGCCAGCAACTGCCGGAACAGGAACTCTCCGCAAATCTTCATCTCATCCGGCGCCGGCGTGCGGTTCTCCGGCGGGCGGCACTTCACCACGTTGCAGATATAGACGTCCTTGCGCAGCAGCGGGATGCCCTCCTTCCGGGCCGTGTTCTCGATCATCTGGGTGAGCAACTGCCCGGCCCGGCCGACAAAAGGAATACCCTGCGCGTCCTCTTCCGCCCCCGGACCTTCGCCGACGAACACCACCCTGGCGTGCTCATCCCCGACGCCAAAGACCAACTTGTTCCGGCCCTCGTACAGGCGGCAGCGCGTACACTCACCCAGTTCTTGGCGGATCTTGGCCAGCGTTTCACCCGGTGGCGCCGGCGTGGGGAGCAAGCCCAGTGACATCGGCTCCGGCGGACCCGCTTCCAGAGAGTCACCGGCCGCCGGGGCTGGCGGTTCGCCGCTTTCGCTGCCACCATCCGCCGGGCTTGCCGCCGACATGCGCGGCGGAGGAGAAACCTCCTGGCGATAGAGAGTCTTGATGCCGAGGTCCCGGTAAAACTCGAGGTAGCGTCGAAGCTGTTCCGGTTTCATTGCGCGGCGTGCAAGGCGAGACGCAGCTTGAGCACGTGATCGAAGATCGAATCCGCGATCTCCCGTTTCGAAGCGCGGGGCAGTTTGACGGGTTCACCGGTGCTCATCACCAGCGTCACTTCATTTTCCTCGGCCTCGAAACCGGTCCCCTCGCCACCCACCAGGTTCGCCACCACCATGTCGCAGTTTTTCGATCTCAACTTACGGCGCGCCTCGGAAACCAGGTTCTCGGTCTCGGCGGCGAAGCCGACCAGCAGCCGGCCGCCCTTTTTCCGGCCGACCTCGGCGAGGATATCCGGCGTGGGTTCCAGTTCCAGCGACAGCCGCGCGGCGGTCTTTTTGATCTTCTGGCGCGGCACATCGGCGACGCGGTAATCGGCCACCGCCGCCGCCTTCACCACAATGCTCGCCTCCCCCAGGTGGTCCAAGACGGCCTTCCGCATCTGCTCGGCCGTGCGGACCGGAACGAGGGTGACCCCGCTGGGAGCCGGCAGGTGAACGGGGCCGGAAACCAGGATGACGCGAGCGCCGCGAGCGGCCGCCGCACTGGCCAGCGCGTATCCCATCTTTCCGCTTGAACGGTTGGAAATGAAGCGCACCGGGTCAAGCGGCTCCTCGGTTGGCCCGGCGGTGATCAGGATGGTTTCGCCCTCCAGGTCGTCCGCTCGACCGGCACCCGCCATCACGGCGGCGGCGATCCGCTCCGGCGCCACCAGCCGGCCCGGCCCAGTGGTCCCGCACGCCAGCGGTCCTTCCTCCGGACCGACGATCTCATGCCTGCGACGCCGCAATGTCTCCAGGTTCGCTTGCGTGGCCGGGTGCCGCCACATGTTAGTGTTCATCGCCGGCGCGAGAATCACTCGCCCGGTAAAGGCCAGGTAGAATGTCGTCAGGAAATCGCCGGCGAGCCCATGTGCGAATTTCGCCAACAAATCAGCCGTGGCCGGGGCGACCACCAGAATCTCATTCTCTTCGGCCGCGGCGATGTGCCCGATCGGGCCGCCGGCAGCCGATCCGGTGTCGCGGGCGGGGAACAAGTCCGTGATCACCTCGCGCCCGGTCAGCGCCGCAAACGTGAGCGGGCGGACGAATTCGCGCGCCGCGGCCGTCAGGATCACCCGAACGACAGCGCCGCGTTCCTGGAGCAAGCGCACCAGCTCGGCGGCCTTGTAGGCGGCTATCCCGCCCCCGACACCGAGCGCAACGTTCATCAGCTAAATCGCTTCCTCCAGGCCGTCCGTTTCCCCGCCGGCTTCCGGCGTGCCGTCGCGGTCGGGATCGGTGTACTTGACCAGGCCCCGGCGAACTTCCTCCATCGCCGTGACCGTCGGCCGTTTCGACGTAGTGGGCAGGAACGAACGCGCCCCAGCTTGCAGTTGCCTGGCCCGCTTGGCGGCCACGATGATAAATCGATACGTGCTCTGCTCCGGGTCATCCGGCAGCACATAGTAGGGAGCTCTTGGACCCAGTTCCATGGTTTCTTCTCGCCTAGATTCGTTGGTTTTTCTGGTTTCCGGGCTTTTCGAAAGTCTCCAGGATCGGACGGATTTCCTCTTCCTTATTCTTCCGCCGTTCCCTTTCCGCCTTGAAGATCGCGGCCAGGCTCTCAGTGGCCTTCGCTACATCACGATTCACAATGACGTAGTCGTATAGATGGTAGTTTCTAATTTCGCTGGCCGCTCCGCGCAGGCGGCGCTCTATCACCTCGTCGGAATCCTCCGAGCGGGCGCGCAGCCGCTGCTCCAAAACCTCGCGGGAAGGAGGCAGAATGAATATGCTGACCGCCTCCGGAAACCTGCTCTTTAATTGTCGCGCACCTTGGACGTCAATGTCGAGCACGAGGTCCTTGCCCTCGGCCACCGCCTGATCATAGAAGCGGCGGTGGGTTCCGTAGTAGTGATCAAACACCTTTGCCCACTCAAGAAACTCGCCCCGCCCGATGCGCTCCTCGAACTCTTCCCGGCTGATAAAGCAGTAGTCCTTTCCGTCCACTTCCTTGCCCCGGGGAGCCCGGGTCGTGTAGGAAACCGAGAACAGCAGGTGGGCATCGGCCGCCAACACACGGCCGAGCAACGTCGACTTGCCCGAGCCGGACGGGGCCGACACGATGAACACATTGGTCATTCCAGGTTCAAAGCCTGTTCCCGGATCTTCTCAATCTCGGACTTGGCTGCCAGGCCCAGCTCGGTGATATCCAGGCCGGCTTCGCCGGTGCCGTTCGTCTTCGACAAGATCGTGTTCGCCTCCCGGTGCATCTCCTGAAGGAGGAAATCCAGCCGTTTGCCGACTTCCCCGCCGGTGGCGAGTATGGCATCCAACTGACCGGCGTGGATTTTCAGCCGCGCCAGTTCCTCGCCGATGTCACTCCGGTCGGCCAGCATCGCCGCCTCCTGGGCCAGGCGCTGCGGCTCGACGGGCGCGGCCTCGAGCAGTTCGCCGAGCCGTTGTTGCAGGCGGGCCTGGAACAGGGGCAAGACTCGCGACCGGATCTCTTCCATCCGCATCGCGGCCTGGCGAATCTTCTGCACGCGGGCACTGATCTCGGCGGCCAGTTGCGCTCCCTCCCGTTCCCGGAAGGCGTTCAGGCCGTCGAGGGTTTCCTCCAGGACCGCCATCAATGCAGGCTCAAATTCCGGAGCCGGTTCGCTGTCCGAAGCTTCGGTCAGCATCCCGGGAGTCCGCAGGATCGTACCGAGATCCGGCTCTCCGGCCAGTCCGAATTCCTCGCGCGCCTGCCGGAGGGCGCCCAGGTAAGCTTCCAGCATCGGCCGGTTCAACCCGATGCCGCCGGTGCCGGCCGTCCTGTTGAACGAGACCCGCACGTCGGCGTGCCCGCGCCGGATCCGCTTGACGATCCTGGCCCGCATGGCGTTTTCAAACGGCTCCAGATCGGGCGTCAGGTGGAAGCGAACATCCAGTCCCCGGTGGTTGACGCTCTTCACACTGACCACCAGCTCGCCTCCGGCCACTTGCTTGCGAACCCGGGCGTAGCCGGTCATGCTCCGAATGGGCTGTCGGGAATCCTTCATGGGTTCACCAGCGGATCGGCCTCCAGGAACTGCAATTCATGAAGCCGCTGATAAATGCCGCCGCGCGCCACCAGCTCCTCGTGCGTTCCCGCCTCGACGATTGCGCCGCGGTCCAGCACGCTAATCTTATCCGCCCGCCGCGCCCTGGAAAGCCGGTGCGCGATCACGATCACTGTTCGTTTCGCCATCAGATTCGCCAGTGCCCGCTGCACCAGCACCTCGGATTCGGTATCCAGGTGTGACGTAGCCTCATCCAGTATCAGAATCGGGGCGTTTTTCAGCATCGCCCGGGCGATGGCGATCCGCTGCCGCTCGCCGCCGCTGAGCTTCATCCCGCGTTCCCCGATGACTGTATCGTAGCCTTCGGGCCAGCGCAAGATGAACTCCTCGGCCAGCGCGTTCCGCGCCGCCTCCCGGAGTTCCTCCTCGGTCGCCTCGCGCCGCCCGTAGCGCAGGTTGTCAGCCACGGTAGCGTTGAACAGGAACGTATCCTGCGCCACGATGCCGATATTCCGCCGCAGGCTCTCCAGCTTCAGGTCCCGGATATCGACGCCGTCGATACGGATAGCACCGGCGGTAACATCGTAAAACCGCGGCACCAGATTCACCAGCGTGGTCTTGCCCGCTCCGCTGGGTCCGACCACCGCCACTACTTCTCCCCGCCGCACCTCGAGGTTGATGTTCCGGAGGCCGAACCCGTTGGGAGCGCTCGGGTACTGGAAGCTCACCCGGTCGAACTCGATGGCCCGCTCGAAGCGCTCCAGGGCTGCCGCACCAGGGCGGTCCACGACCATTTTCTGCGCATCCAGGTATTCAAACACCCGCTGGGAAGCCCCCAGCGCCTGCTGGAAGACATTGTGAATCCCGGCCAGGCGCTTGACCGGTTCATATAGCATGAGCAGCGCGATAACGAATGTGGCAAAATCGCCGCTGGTCATCACGCCCGCCTTGATCTGCGTGCGCGCGTAAGTCAGCAAGCCAACGATCGTCAGGGCGCCGAAGAACTCGATCAGCGGGGTGGCCAGGGCTTGCTGGGCCACGTAGCGGAGACTGGTCCAGCGGAAACGCTGCGCCGCCTTCCAAAACCGCCGGGATTCGTACTTCTCCATCGCGAAAGACCGCACCACCTGGTGTCCGCTGAGCGATTCCTGCAAAATCTGGTTCAATTCCGCCGCGTGATCCTGGGCCTTCCGGGTGGTCCGGCGAATCCGCCGGCCGATCCGCACCGTGGGCACCAGCACCACGGGCAGCACGGTCAGAGCAACCAGCGACAGTTTCCAATCCGTGTGCAGAACCACGTACAGCAGCCCGAGGGCCGTGAAAGATTGGCGAAGGCAATCGGCCAGCATATGCGAGGTGGCCAGTTGTATCTTGTCGATGTCGATCATGATCGACGACATCAGTCTGCCGGTCGAGTGCAGCTCGAAGAACTGCATGCCCTGGCCTACCACCCGGTCGAATACCTTCTGCCGCAAGTCCGTGATGGCGGAAAGGCCGGTGTAGTTGACCAGGTAGTTCCCGATATAGTCGCAGATCCCCTTCGTCAGGAAGACCGCCAGGATGCCAAAGGCCACCATCGTCCACACGTTGTGGATCTGTGAGGGAACCAGCGAGTCCAGGTACAACGGACGGCCGAAGAACTCGAACAGCTTGACCGGCTCATCCGGGGAAGCCGGGTTCAACACCCGGTCAAAGACGGGCCGCACCAGCAGCGCGATCATCGCGTGGGCGCCGCCGGCCACCGCCATAAAGATGACCGATGCGATCAGCGCCGGGAAGTACGGACGAACAAACCGGAGCAGCCGAAACAGGTCCCTCATGCCAGTTCACGCAACTTATCGATTGCCGCGATCATCTCTCCGGGCCGGACGCCGGCAATGCCGTCCGGCGACCGCAGCACCGCCGAGGGGGCTTTCCACGGGCCCCAAATCGCCGGATCGGAAGCGCCGAAAACCACCACCGTCGGCAGGCCGAAGGCAGCGGCAATGTGGGCCGGCCCGCTGTCATTGCCGACGAAGAGGCTGGCGGCGGCGACCAGGTTCTTCAGTTGCGCGAGCGGGGCGCCGACAATGGTGCGAAAGCGGACAAAGGCCGTCAGGTCCTCGCCGGAGGCGGCGATGAAGACCGGCTCAATATCCCACTTCTCGTACAGGTGTTCGGCCACCGCGAGGAAGTTGTTGGCCGGCCAGGTCTTTTCCGGGGCCGAGGCGATCGGGTGAATCACGGCGTAGGGGCGGGGGGGCGTCTTGGCCTCCGCCACCAGCCTGGCCCGCGGGATGTCTTGTTTGGGCACGCCCAGGTAGAACATCGCCGAGGCCAGGTGCTCAGCCGTGTGGACGGTCCTTTGCAGGCCCAGGATCTCTTGCGCCCGCGGGATGCGGACATTGTAAAGCGCCGCGGCGCGATAATGGGCGAAGCCGGCGCGAAACCGGGCGCCGGAGGCCGTCGTCAGCGCCATGCTCCGCGTGCCTCCGTGCAAATTCAGGCATAAGTCAGGCCGCCAGCGGACCACCGTGGCCACGCTCGGGGGAAGGAGTCGGTCGACGTCGGGGTTTCCTTCGAATACGGGATTGAAACGTTCCTCCACCACCACGCCAACCCTCAGCTCCGGGCGCTCTTTTTTGAGCAGCGCCAGCGCCGGCGTCGTCAGCACGCAATCGCCGAGCGACCGCAGCCGGATTACCATTACGCGGCCGCCGGCCGGAAGTTGATCCAAAATGTTCTCCATCGCGCCGGCCCAGCCTATTCCTCGATCCGGGCTTCGTCAACCAGCATCACGGGAATGTCGTCCCGGATCGGGTAGAGGCGCTTGCACTGGTGGCACTTGAGGGCCTTATCGTCCTGTTTCAGCTCCAGCGGGGCCTTGCAAACGGGACACACGAGCAATTCAAGCAATTCCGTGCTGATCGCCATTGCCGGTGATCCAGTGTAGCAGCTTTACGCCGCACCCTTCATCTGCTGGCGGGCCTTCGCAATCACTTCCAGGTACTGGCGGGCTGTTTCCTCGATCAGGCCGAAGTTGCCCTCCCGGATCGCCTTGGCGTTCACCAGGTTCCCGCCCACGGCTACCGCGCAAGCGCCGGCCTTGAGAAACTCGCCGGCCGTCTCAAGGTTCACTCCGCCGGTCGGGATCATTTCGATCTGTGGAAACGGAGCCTTCAGCGCCTTGATATATTTCGGCCCGCCCACGTTACCGCAAGGGAAAATCTTCACGATGTCAGCCCCGTGTTCCCAGGCCGTCAGCACCTCGGTCGGCGTCAGTGCCCCCGGGCAGACCAGCTTGCCGTAGCGCTTGGCCATCTCGATGGTGGCCAGCTTCAAGCTTGGAGTCACGAAAAACTCGGCCCCGGCCAGCATCGAGATCCGGGCGGACTCGGCGTCCAGGACCGTACCGGCGCCCAGCACGATCTTGTCGCCGAACCGGGCGGCGACCTTCTCCAGCGCCTGGACGGCGCCAGGCACCGTCATCGTGATTTCCGCGGCCCGGATCCCGCCGGCGTAAATCGCCTCGATGGCTCTCACCGCGGTGTCGGCGCTGGTGGTCCGCACGACCGGCACAATCCCGACATCCCTGATAAAAGAGAGAACCGTCTGCTTGTCCATGTCTCTTCGATTGTATCAGCGGAGCGCAGGCGGGGAGCCGCGTACTAGACTGTTGATGGCTTCCATCAACTGAAGGAGGATAGATGAGCATGAAACGGATTCGGTTCAAGGCGATGGTCGGCGCCGTGCTGGCGGCGGGCTGGATGGCCGCGCCGGGAACCGCGCAGCCCGGGGTCTTCTCGCGGAGCGATCTGATTCGGTACACGCCCGAATGGCATGGCGAACGGTTCCCGGATGGCCGTCCGAAGGTGCCCGACGCCATACTGAAGCGCATGAGGCAGGTGAGCCTGGAAGAGGCGTGGTCCGTGCTGCGGAACGCGGGCTACACGCACCAGTACGAAGATGGGTGGCTCTCGATCCATCCCGGCCAAGTGCTGGTTGGCCGGGCACTGACGGCCGTGTGGATGCCCGGGCGCCCCGATGTCCATAAGGTGGTGGATGAGGTCGGGCACAAACAGGGCCGCATCGGAGCGCAGAATGCCTGGCCGGTCGATCTGCTCCAGCCGGGGGATGTCTACGTCTGCGACCATTTCGGATTGAAGATCGACGGTCCCTCGATCGGCGACAATGTGGGCAATGCCATTTACGCGAAAAGCGGCAATGGCGTCGTCTACAATGGCGCCGTGCGCGACATCGAGGGCCTCAAGAAGCTGCCGAACTTTACATCCTTCGTTCGCTCCTACCATCCGTCCCACCACTACGGCAGTCTTGGCCCCAAGCTGAACTCGACAATGATGGGCATCAATTGCCCGATCCGCATCGGGCGGGTGATGGTGATGCCCGGAGACGTGGTCCTGGGCAGGGACGGTGGGGTGATCTTCATTCCGCCGCACCTGGCCGAGCGAGTGGTCCGCACCTCGGAGGTCGTCAGGCTTCGCGACCTGTTCGGGCACCAGCGGCTCCGCGAGGGCAAGTACACGGCCGGTCAAATTGACGCGAGGTGGTCGGACGAGATTGAACGGGATTTCTCCGAGTGGCTGAAAGATCACATGGACGAGTTGCCGGTCCCCAAGGAGCAAATCCAGGAACTGCTGAAAGAGCGGACCTGGTAATGGCGGCGCGGGGGCGTCCGGCCGGGGACGGAGGGCGGGGGAGTTCGCGGGCGCCCTGGCTCAGATAAGCCGTTGGGAATCATGACCAGAACCGTACGGCTCCGCAGCCTGCCGTTGTTTGCGGCGGTGGCCGGACTCAGCCAGTTCAGCTCCTTTCCCGGGACCGGGTTCGGGTCCGGGTGTCTTCAGGTTCAGGGAACCATTTCTGCAAAATCGAGACGAACTTCAGGAACGCGGAATCAGTGCATCGCCGCAAGGATACCCGCTCTCCGATCGCCCTGAAAAGCGCGCTCGAGCGGGGCTTCCTGGCAATCCTCAGTGCCTCGTCCAAACACCGCTGAGGATGAACGGGTTTCACTTGTCCTTCCGCAAGATACCCTTCCGCCCGCATCCATTCCCGCAAGCCAAGCTGCCTCCTCCGCCAGCCGAGAATCTCCTCTACGTGAGGAGAATCGGTCCAAACCCAAGCCTCCAGCTCTGGATCGATCACAATCGCCGCGGCGCGGTCACTCCATCCCGATCGGCGCAAGCGCTCCTCCATTCTTTGCTCCAGTTCTTCTCGGGTAAGCTGCTCCTGGCCGCAGCCGTGCCGGTCACACATCATGATCGCATGCCGGTAACGGGCGCTCTGCGAGCGCAGCAACTCGTGCCCGCCAAGATAGACACTGGCATCGAAGTTCGGTTGGACGATCGTGTCAAACTCGGCGGGGCGGAGCGACCGGATTCCCAGCGAGTGGTACCGGCGCAAGAGTGTTTCCACCGAGACCTGCATGGACTTATCCGCGGTGAGTATGATGAGCTCTTTCATGACCGGTGCAAGTCACTAACCCAAAATCCCTGAGGCAAAAAGAGCCCCCAAGGAAGTTTCGCCTTTCCAATCGCGAAGAGCAGGGTGTTCATCCCCGCGAACGATATCAACGGCACCGTCCGCAGTCCTGGCAAAGCATAGCAATTGCTCCGGCCTGGCTACGCCCAGCAGAACCGGAGAATGACTGGCCACCAACACCTGCCCCGAGTAAACCGAAGACAGCGATTGATAGACGGTTTCGACCGCTGTCGGGTGAATGCCATTTTCCGGCTCCTCGATCAGGTAGATTCCATTGAATTCGGGAACGTATGCCAGAATCGTCAGCGCCAGCAACCGCAGTGTGCCGTCGGAGACGACCCAGGACGGCGCCTCCAATCCCCCCGAATAACGCAAGATCAGGTAAGCGTGCTTATCGTCTTCTCTGATGACGATCCGAATGTCCTCTACATCCGGCAAAGCCGTTCGCACGTGGGCCAGCCAGTCCTTATACATCGCGGGATGCGCTTGCTGCAGGTCCCGGATCACCCACGGCAGGTTGGACCCGTCGGGGCGGAACCCCCGAGGTTGCCCGGGAGGACTCGCGCGCCGCAGCGCCAGGTTGTTCAGCACAATGCGCTGAATCCCTCGCTCTAGCAGACCTTTTAGCCAAATAGTCACCGGGAACTTGGATTCGTCCGGCGGCAGACTGCTCAGACTGGACTTATGAGGACCGAATTTATAAGAAGACGCCCAAGGCCTGCGCTTACCTGCGTGGATCTCAGGATAGAAGTTGTCGTTCCCACCGGCGACCTTGTTGACAATGTAGTGCTGACCGGTGCTCTTCGGACTCAGAATGCTCGCCGGCGGGGTCTGGGCCTCGGGGAATAACGACCTTTCCATCGGCTCGATCCGTTGTCGAACTTTGAACAAGGCCCTCTCCCCTGCGATGGAGAGTTCCAGCGTTTCTGGGTCGGCGGAGATCTCGACTTCGTAGCGGATGGTGTCGTACTGCTGATCCGGCAACCGGGCATGCAATCTCTCGGGTATCTTGGCCTCGATAGCCAACTCCAATGCGCCCGGCTTTCTCGCCCAGAACAGGTCCAGCGGGTTGTTGGTTCTGCCC
>CAZXVW010000089.1:0-17049 GCA_964644025.1 uncultured Solibacteraceae bacterium
TGGTGCGGTGCCCCACAGGACAGGTATCATGGTGATTGACGTTCATGGGTTCCGTCGAGAGCGCGGGCCAGCGGCGGCGGGTGCCGCACTGGATTATCGCGGCGCTCGGCTACAGCATTTCGATTGCCTGCCTGGTCTGGGTCTACCACGGCTTCGACTGGAAGCAGGAACTGCCTAGAGTGATGGCCACCGACTGGCGGTGGGTCACTCTCGCGGTGATTTCCGACATCTGTGTCTACGTGATTCAGGGCTGGCGTTGGAATCTCCTCCTGCGGCCGGTGAAACGGGTTCCGCTGATCACGTCGGTCCAGGCGATTTACATCGGGCTGTTCGCCAACGAGATTCTGCCGCTGCGCAGCGGCGAGGTGATCCGCGCCTACCTCCAGGCGAAGTGGCACGGACTCCCGTTCTCGGTACTCCTGTCCTCGGTGGCTGTTGAGCGGGTGCTGGACGGCGCCTGGCTGGCGCTTGGTTTTTACCTAGTGCTGCGGGACATGAGCGTGCCGGGTTACCTGAGCGCCGGGAGCCGGATCCTGGTCCTGATTCTGCTTGCCGCCGGAGTGTTGTTCGCGCTCGCCGTGCTGCGCAAGACGCAGGAGCGCGAGGTGGCGCCGCGAAGCCGGTGGGCCGCCGGTTTGCGGCACCTGGTGGCTGGACTGCACACCATGGGACGCTCCTGGTCCTTCCTGTTCGCCGCGATCATCAGTTTCCTGTACCTGGCCTTGCAGATCGTGCCCGTTTACGCGCTGGCGCGTGGTTTCGGCCTGAGCCTCTCATTCGGCGCCGCGACGGCGGTCCTGATCATTCTCCGCCTGGGCAGCATCCCGCCACAGGCGCCGGGAAACGTCGGGACGTTCCAGTTTTTCACCATCGTCGGGTTGCGGCTGTTCGGCATCACTGGGGATAACGCCACGGCCTTCGCGACGCTGCTGTTCATCGTATTGACCGTCCCGCTGTGGGCGGCCGGCTTCATCGCGCTGCTGGCCACCCGGATGCGTCTCCAACAGGTCCATCGCGATGCCCGGGAGTACCTGGCCAATGGGGGCCACACTGGTTCGGCCGAATCCGGCCGGAATCCGAATCCGTCCGCGGCTCCGGCGGCGCCCGCCGTCACTCCGGAAGACTGACATATAATTCCCGGAGGAGGCTTTCATGGATCGCACTTCCAAACTGGTATCGCGCCGGGACCTGTTGCAGTCCGGCGGCGCGGTAGCGGCATTCAGCATCGTTGCTCCGCATTCGGTGCGCGGGGCGCAGGCAAACTCGAGCATCTCGGTGGGTCTCATCGGCGTCGGCGGGCGCGGCACCCGGGACGCTTCGATCGTGCACGCAGACCCACGGGCGCGGATCACCGCCCTTTGCGACTTATTCGATGACCGGATCGAGTCCGGCAAACAGAAGATCGGGGTCAGGAATCCGACGGTTTACAAAGATTTTGAAAAGCTGCTGGCCTCGGATGTGGACGCCGTGGTTATTGCCACGCCACCGTTCGAGCATCCCAGAATGCTGGAGGCGGCCGTCCAGGCGCACAAGCACGTCTATTGCGAGAAGCCGATGGGCGTGGACCCGGAGGGATGTTTCCGGGTCATCAAGGTGGGCCGCCGGGCCGATCCGAAGATTAACATCTCGGTCGGCTTTCAGCAGCGTTACGGCCCGGTGTACCTGGAGTCGTACCGCCGGATTCAGAAAGGCGAGATCGGCCCGTTGTCGAATGCCCGCGCGGCCTGGATCTCCGCCGATCCGTTCAAGCGCCGCCCTTACCCGGATCCGGAGATCGCGCGGTTGCGGAACTGGTTCTGCTACAAAGCACTGTCGGGCGATATCATCGTCGAGCAGGATTGTCATAACTTCGACGTGCTGCACTGGTTTCTCGGCGGGTTGCCCATCAGCGCGGTGGGTTACGGCGGCACGAAGGTGCGCACGTCGATGGACATTCTCGATCATCTGAGCCTGAGCTTCGAATGGCCCGGCGGGATGCACGTGAACTTTGAAGCCAACCAGATTACGCCGCGGGGATTCTCGCGGGTCGGCGAGGAGTTCACCGGGACCAAGGGGTTCATCGCTGTCTCCCGGCAGCGGATGACGCATGTGCGCGGGCCGAACAACAGCGAGACGATCGAGTCCAAGCGCGACATCACGAATGACGCTCTCGAGGCCTTTCTCGGACGCATCGAGAGCGGCAACGTGGAGAATGTGGCCGAGCGGTCGGCGAAGAGCACGATGATCGCCATTCTCGGCCGGACGGCGATTTACAGCCGGAAGGAGGTCACCTGGAAGGGCCTCTACGGCGTCGAGGGGTAGGTTGTCCGGGCGGCGGATGAAACCGCCGCCGCGCTCCGGCCCGTACGAGCGGGGACAAGGAGGAAGTGGAATGTTGAGAATCGTTATCATGCTGCTGCTGGCGGTGGCTTCTTGCCTGGCGCAGCAAGGAAAATTGCGGATCATCGCTTTCGGCGCTCATCCGGATGATTGCGACATCCGGTTCGGCGGCACGGCCGCGAAGCTGGCGCGCGCCGGTTACGCGGTCAAGTTCGTCTCGGTGACCAACGGTGACGCCGGCCACCATGAAATGGGCGGCGGGGTTTTGGGCAAGCGGCGGCGCGCCGAGGCCCAGGAGTCCGCCCGCCGGCTGGGAATCGCCGCGTACGACGTGCTCGACAACCACGACGGCGAGCTGATGCCCACCCTGGAGGTGCGGCGGCAGATCATCCGGGAGATACGGGAATGGAAAGCGGACGTGGTTCTCGGTCCGCGGCCGAACGACTATCACCCGGACCACCGCTATACCGGCGTCCTGATGCAGGATGCGGCCTACATGGTGGTGGTGCCGAATATCGTCTCCGATGTCCCGGCGTTGCGGAAGAACCCGGTTTTTCTTTACTACGAGGACCGCTTCCAGAAGCCGAACCCGTTCCACCCGGACATCGTGGTTGCCATCGATGACGTCTGGCCGACGAAGCTGAACGCGCTGGATGCACACGTCTCGCAGGTGTATGAATGGCTGCCCTGGGTGGCCGGCCGGTTGGGCGAGGTCCCGAAGGATCCGGCCGCCCGGAAGCAATGGCTCGGCAAGCAGCGCACCCAGAAAATGACCGAAAGCATTCGGGCGGCGCTGGCGAAGCGGTACGGTCCGGAGAAAGCCCGCCAGGTCCGTCACTGGGAAGCCTTCGAGCTCTGCGAGTACGGCCGGCAACCGAGCCCGGAGGAATTGGAGAAGCTGTTTCCAAGGTGAGCGGGAACGATAAGCTCCGGCAACTGCCCGCGGTCCACGAGGTTGTGGAACGGCTTGGGGAAGCCGGCCGGCGGTTTCCGCGAAGACTCCTGGTTGAAGAGGTGCGGCGCGTGCTGGCCGCCGCCCGCGCCGAGATCATCGAGAACCCGGACGTTGAACCGCGACCGGTGGAAGAGGGCGTGCTCCGCGCCCTGGAGGCGATGGAAAAACCGTCGTTGCGCCGCGTGATCAACGCCACCGGGGTGATCTTGCACACGAACCTGGGCCGGGCGCCGCTGGGAGAGGTGCGCCCGTGGCCGGGGTACTCGAATCTCGAGTACGACCTCGAGCAGGGGCGCCGGGGCAAGCGCGATGTGCATGTCGCCCCGCTGCTGGAACGGCTGCTCGGCGCTGCCGGCATCGCCGTCAACAACAATGCCGCCGCCGTCTACCTGGTGCTGAACGAACTGGCGGCGGGCGGCGAGGTCATCGTCTCCCGGGGCGAGTTGATCGAGATCGGGGAGGGATTCCGCATCCCGGAGATCATGGCGCGCTCCGGAGCCATTCTCCGCGAAGTGGGCACCACGAACAAGACGCGCCTGGAGGATTACCGCCGGGCCATCACCGATGCCACGCGGCTCATCCTTACTGTTCACCACAGCAACTTTCGCATCGTCGGGTTCACCGCGCGGCCCGGCTTGCAGGAACTGGCGGCGCTCGGCCGCGAACACGGCATTCCCGTCTACCAGGATCTGGGAAGCGGATGCGTGGCCGATCTCAGCAAGTACGGCATTGACGAACCACGCCCGGCCGACAGCCTGCGGGACGGCGCCGACCTGGTTTCCTTCAGCGGGGACAAATTGCTGGGAGGGCCGCAGGCGGGAATCATCGCCGGCCGCCCCGAGCTGGTGGCGCGCATCCGCCGGAATCCCATGTTCCGCGCACTCCGGCTGGATAAACTGATCTACCAGGCGCTGGAGACGACGCTGCGGAACCTGTTGCTGGAGCGCTACGAACGGATCCCGGCCCTGCGGATGATCTTCGAAACGGCGGCCTCCATCGAGAAGCGCGCAAAACGCCTGCTGGGGAAGGCGCCCGGGCTGAGCGCCCGAGTGATCCCCGGGATCTCGGTGATCGGCGGGGGATCCACTCCGGCCCAGTCAATCAGCACTGCGCTGATCGAGATCCTCTCCGGCGATCCGGTCGAGATGGAGGCAAAGCTGCGTGCTGGTACCCCGCCGGTGATCGCCCGGATCGAAAACGATCACCTGCTGCTGGATCTGCGGACTGTCTTGCCGGAAGAGGAAGAAGAGCTGGCCGCCGCGCTTCAGGCTCTTTCCTGATAGGTGCCTTCGGCGGTGTTGACGCGGATCTTTTCGCCCTGAGCGATGAAGGGGGGAACCTGGACCACCAGCCCGGTCTCCAGGGTGGCGGGCTTGGTGACATTGGAAACGGTGGCGCCCTTGATGCTGGGCTCAGTCTCGACCACGGTCAAATCGACCGTCGCCGGAAGCGAAACGCTGACGGGTTTTCCCTCGTAGAACTCCACCGTTACGGTCAGCTCCGGGATGAGGTACTTGACGGCGTCGCCGAGCAATTCCCCGCTGAGTTCCACCTGGGAGTAATCGTCGGTGTTCATGAAATGGTAGACGCCACCATCCTCGTAAAGGAACTCCATTTCCTTCTCTTCGAGGAAGGCGCGCTCGATGAAATCCGTCGAGGAGAATTTCTCGTCGATCATCGCCCCGGTGCGGAGGTTCCTCATCCGGGTCTGGACAAAGCCTCGCTTGTTGCCCGGCGTGCGGTGCTCAGTCTTGAAAACGGAATGCAAATCCCCTTTGAACTTGACGATCATTCCCGGGCGCAACTGGGTGGCTTGAACCATATCGGGTTTGTTTCTGACTGCTGTGAAAATTCTGAAGAACGTTTCATTTTAGCAAAAGGGACGTGGGGAGCAGGGAGGCCCGTGATTCGCGGCCCCGCTGGGCTCTCCGGCGCTCTGCCGCGCGAGGGGCAGTCGGCCGGCCGCCGGCGTTTTCGTCTTGCGGGTTACGGGGCCGCTCCCGTATCATGAGGTAACATCGCTATGGTCCCAGACACAATACCCGAAGGACTGACTTTCGACGACGTTCTTCTGAGACCGGCCCGAAGCTCGGTATTGCCGGCCCAGACGGATACCCGGACGCGGGTGAGCCGGGAGATCGTGCTGAACATTCCCATCGTCAGCGCCGCCATGGACACGGTGACCGAATCGCGCATGGCCATCGCCCTGGCGCGGGAAGGTGGGATCGGCGTCATCCACAAGAACATGCCGATCGAGCGGCAGGCTGAAGAAGTGGACCGGGTGAAGCGGAGTGAGAGCGGCATGATCGTCGACCCGGTCACAATGGAGCCCGACCAGAGGATTTTCGAGGCCCTGGAAGTGATGCGGCGCTACCGGATCTCGGGAGTGCCCGTGGTCCGCGGCACCAAGCTCGTCGGCATTCTGACGAACCGCGACCTTCGTTTCGAGACCCGCTACGATCTGCCCATCGAGACGCTGATGACCAAGGAGAATCTGGTCACCGTGCCGGTGGGCACAACCCTGGAAGAAGCCGAGACGATTCTCCACCAGCACCGCATCGAGAAGCTGCTGGTAGTCGACGACGAGTACAACCTCAAGGGCCTGATTACCGTTAAGGATATCCAGAAGAAGCTGAAGTACCCCAACGCCACCAAGGACAAACAGGGGCGGTTGTGCGTCGGCGCGGCCGTGGGCGCGTCCGGAGATTTTCTGGAGCGGGCGCAGGAGCTCGTGGCCAAGAAAGTCGACCTGGTGGTGGTGGACACCGCGCACGGACACAGCCAGCGGGTGCTGGACGCCGTGACGGCGGTGAAACGGGCTCTTCCCGACGTGCAGTTGATCGCCGGCAACATTGCCACGTACGAGGCCGCCCGGGAACTGGTGCAACTTGGCGTGGACGGGGTGAAGGTGGGCATGGGTCCCGGGTCGATCTGCACGACGCGGGTGGTGAGCGGAGCCGGAGTGCCGCAAATCACCGCCATCGCCGAATGCGCGAAAGCAACCCGGGGCACTGGGGCCCCGCTGGTTGCCGACGGCGGCATCAAGTACTCCGGGGATATCAGCAAAGCGCTGGCGGCCGGGGCTGATTGTGTGATGATCGGCTCCCTGTTCGCCGGTACCGAGGAGAGCCCCGGGGAAACGATCCTGTATCAGGGAAGGACTTTCAAGAGTTACCGCGGCATGGGATCGATGGGCGCGATGGAGAAGGGCGGGGCCGATCGCTACGCTCAGGAAACCGCCGCCAAGCTGGTGCCGGAAGGCATCGAGGGCCGCGTGCCTTATAAGGGGCCCCTGGCCGAAATGGTCTACCAACTCGTGGGCGGCCTTCGTTCCGGAATGGGCTACTGCGGCTGCAAGACGATCGCCGAACTCCAGGAGAAAGCTCAGTTCTTGCGGGTTTCACCCGCCGGGCTGCGCGAAAGCCACGTCCACGACGTCATCATCACCAAGGAAGCACCGAACTACCGGATCGAGCCGTAGGAGCTGATTTTGCGGCCGGGAGGCCGCGCGGGGTCTACGCGAAGCCGCTATTCTTCCCCGGGGGCCGCCCGGGCCACCTGGAAGTGGCTCAAGGTGCTGGCGTAGGCGGCCAGGCCTTCGTACAGCGCCTCGGCGATCTCCTGACGGCGCCGGGGGTCTTTCATCAATCGCTCTTCCGTCGGGTTGCTGATAAAGCCAAGCTCGACAAGCACCGATGGCATCTTAGCGCCGATCAGCACGACGAACGGGGCCTTCTTCACACCGCGGTTTCGGGCGCGCCGGTCAATCTTCTTCGCCCAGCGGTAAACGGCTGCCTGGAGGCTGGCGGCGAAATCGCGGGATTCCTGCACCTTGTCGTCCAGCGCGATTTTCCTCACCAGGTCGGAAAGCTCATGAATCGACTTATTGGACCCGGCGTTTTCGCGGGCCGCCACTTCCAGGTCAGCCCGGGAGCGGGTAAGGTTCAGGTAAAACGTCTCGACACCGCTGACCGAACGGTAGCGGGAGGAGTTGACGTGGATGGAAAGGAAGAGATCGGCCCCCACTTCATTCGCCAAGCGGGTCCGTTCCTCCAAGGGAACAGAGACGTCCTTGGTGCGCGTATAAACCACTTCGCTGCCCAACCGTTCTTCGATCAGTTTTCCCAGACGCTTGGCCACGTCCAGCGTGACGTCCTTTTCGCGAAGGCCCGTCGGCCCGATGGTTCCCGTGTCTTTACCGCCGTGGCCGGGATCGATGACCACCCGGCCCAGCTTCAGGCCCAGAACGCGGGTCAGCGAGCGAGCGCCGCTCCGGTTCCGCTTGGCCGGCTGAGGAATTACCGCCTCGACTTCCGGCGCCTCCGGCCGGGGCTTCGCCGCGGGCGCGGGTTTCGCTGCCGGAGGCCTCAGCCGCGCCGTCTGCACTGGTGCGGAGGGAGCCGGTGGCGTCTTCGTTGCGGTGGGCGGCTCTGGCGGCCCGCCAGTGGCCGGTTTCGCCGTTTGGGCCACGGCTTTGCCCGGCGCGGAAGGTTTCGGTGACGTCTTCCCGGCTGCCGCGGGCACCGGTTTGGGAGACGCGGCCTTCACCGGCGCCGTGTCTGCCGAAGAGGAACGAGTGTTGGCAGGGGCAGCCGCAGGTGGCGTTTTGGCCGGTTGCCGAAGGGCGGAAGCGGTTTCCACCGGGGGCGCGGGCACGGTTTTCTTCGCGGGTTTCGCTTTTTGCGCCACAGTGTTGCTCGGTGGGGAAGGTCTCGGCGCCGCCAGCGGTTTCCCCGGCGGTGCGGATGCGCTCGCCACTTGTTTCGGCGGGGCTGGCTTGTCCACCGCCGCGTGGGAGGCCTGCGGCGCCTGCTTGTTTTCCACGGCGGGAGCCGCGGGCGGCTTTTGCACGATGCGCACCGGCTGTGAGGGCGTGGGCTTTGCCGGCTGTTTCGACGCTGCCACCTTCTGCCGTGCCGGGGAGGGTAATTTCTTGAGGCGGCTCACCTTCGACGGCGCGGGTTTTCCGCGCACCTCGATCATCAACCGGTAGGGATTGGCAAGTTGCGAGGAGGTGACCTTGACGTTTCCCACCAGATCCAGTGCCACCCGGGTGACGCTCCTGGTGTTCTGCGCCACGCGGATCTGGCCGATCAGTCCGTCGTTGACGTTGATGACGTGGGGATTGTGCCGGGAAACGCGCTGGCGGGAGTTGAGAATGTCAAAGTAGATCCGATCGGGATTCGAGAGCCGGCCGTACTTGTAGCGGAATTCCCCGCTGGTCTGGACGGCCACGCGGGTCACCTCACCGAGCGACCAGAACCGTACCGCGGTGACGGAGACGGCGCGGGAGGCGGCCACAGCGCTTCCCGGCCAGCCAGCCCCGAGGAGCGCTCCAGCCAATGCGGCGGCGCCCAGCAAACGCCGGCGCAATTGAGACAGGCGGGCTGGCCGGTTCCCGGGTGCTTCCCGGAGTACCAGCAACCCGGCGGCCGTCCGTGCCGTTGCGGCCGGCCGAGACGGATGAGACACCATCGGGTATTACCTCGTTCTGAGATACAGCCTGCCGTCGGAGCCGATGAAGCTCTCCAGCGGCCGGTACCCCGCCGCTGCTTCCGGCAGGCCGCTCCCGGATTTCTGCCTCGCTTCCTTCCTGAGTTCTCCGTACTTCTTGCCCACCCGCTCGACATAGTGCCAGGTTTCCGGGTAGGGCGGAATCCATCTGTACCTGGTTACCGCGCCTTCGCCGGCGTTGTAAGCCGCCAGCGCCAGGCGCGTGTCATGAAAGGTGTCCTGGAGGTGTTTCAGGTAGCGTACGCCCGCGTCTATATTCTGCTTTGGATCAAACGGATTCCGCACTCCGAACCGCCTGGCGGTCGCCGGAACCAGTTGCATCAATCCCCGGGCGCCTTTCGCCGAGACCGCAAACGGGTTATAGTTGCTCTCCACCTGGATCACCGAGTGAACCAGCAGCGGATCCACATTGTGCCGCCGGGCCGCTTCCGCGACCAGTTGGTCCACGCCTGCCCTGGCACGGAACGTTTCTCCGGCTGCGCGAGGCTGGGCGGGCGGCACCACCCGGCGCACCAGGCGCCCGGTGCGGGAGTCCACCCGAACCACGGAGGCGGCCCGCAATTCGCCTCCGGCGGCCGGAGCCATCCGGCCAGCGGCCAATGCCAGCAGCGCGCTACCGACGATGATGAAACAATTCCGCATTAATATGTTTTACCTGATTATACCCGCAAAACTTCCAGAAGCCAACCTCCTCGATTCGGGCAACGGCAATCCGCCCATGAATGATATTATTTTCTCATGAGCGGGGCTGGCTTCGTTCTGGTGGGCGGCGCCAGTTCGCGGATGGGCCGGGACAAAGCTCTCTTGCCATACGAAGGAACGGTGCTGGCGGAGCGGATCGCCCGCGAAGTGGAAGCCGTCACCGGCGCCGTCATCCTGGTAGGCCCTCCGGAGCGTTACCAACACCTGGGGCGCCGGGTGGTGCCCGATCTCCGTCCGGGCAACGGGCCGCTGGGCGGCGTGGAAGCCGCTCTCACCGCTTCCGCGGCGGACTGGAACCTCATTGTGGCCTGCGATATGCCGCGCGTGACCGCCGCTTTGCTCGGCGAGCTGATGGAACGGGCCGAGCGCTCCGCCGCCGACTGCCTGGTTCCGTTCTCGGTTCCTGGACGGCCGGAAGCGCTTTGCGCCGTCTATCATCGCCGCTGCCTGCGCGCCGTGACGGCCGCTCTGGACGCGGACCTGAGGAAAGTGAGCGACTGGCTGGCCATGCTCCGCGTGGCGCGCTGGACGCCCCCGACGGCCGGTTGGAGCGAGAATCTCAATACCGGAAAGCAGTGGGCTGCCCACCGTTGCTCCACCTCCGCAACACCGTCCCGCCCGGGCGAAAAGAAACTTCATGACTGAACTTTACCCGCACTACATCGAATTCCGCCACGTCTATAAGACGTTCGATCACCCCGTTTTGGTCGATGTGAGCTTCGACGTCAACGCCGGTGAGACGGTGGCCATCATCGGCCGCAGCGGCGTGGGCAAGTCCGTGACCCTGGCGCATATCATGGGTTTTCTTAAGCCCGACCAGGGCCGCGTGATCGTGGCCCACACCGATATCACCGACGCCACCGAGGCCGAACTGCGCCGCATCCGCAAGAAGGTCACCATGGTTTTTCAGTCCGGGGCACTGTTCGATTCGCTGACCGTGGAAGAGAACATCCTGTTTTCGCTCGAACTCCGGGACGACTACGACCGGGTCAACAAGGAACAGATCGTCGACGGTCTGCTCGACATGGTCGACCTCCGCGACTATAAGTACGTTTACCCGGCGGACCTTTCCACCGGCTACAAGCGCGCCGTGGCTATCTCGCGGGCGCTGGCCGCGCAACCGGAATGCATTCTCTACGATGAACCGACCACCATGGTGGACCCGATCATGTCGGACCATCTGGCCAGTCTCATGCTTCGCCTGAAGGCGCAACTGCGGCTGACCTCGGTAGTGGTCACGCATGATCTGGAGTTGATGCGGAAGGTGGCCGACCGCGTCGTGGTTCTGCACGAAGGAAGAGTGATCTACGTCGGCCGGGTCGACGAGATCCAATATGCCGAGCATCCGCATATCCAGGAGTTTCTGAGCATGGACCGGGTGGAATTGTAGCGGCTGCCGGTCCGTCGAACCGTTCAGCGCCGCCGGAACCAGGCGGCCAGGGATTCGGCCTTTTCCTTCAACCGGCCGAAGAAGGATTTTTCGGCGGCCGGCGCTTCCGCGCGGTTCCGGGCCGGCTCGGGTTCTTGCCGCTCGGGAGCATTCCAGGGCTCACTTCCCACCAGCCGGACACGGTAGCCGCTGAAGGCGTAGGTGCGGCGCGAGAGCCGGCCGTTGTCTTCGCGAAGAATGAGGGAGAATCGCCGGACCAGCGCTTGTTCTCCCGGCCCGGCGGCGGGCGGCTCCACCTCCACCGGGTAATAGCCGACCAGGTTTCGCTGGATGTAGGCGGTCTCGTAGCGATGGCGACGCCGGCTCCATACGAACACCCGAAAGCTGTCGAACTGATAGGGCTTGCCGCCCCTGGCCAGCGTCGTCCACAACCAGTGGTCCCGCGTTTCGCCTCCGTCGGTAACGCGCCCCAGGGAGAAATAGGAGGTGATGCGGTGACCTTCGGCGTACTGGGCCACGTCGTCGGGGATCGCCATCACCAGCATCCGCGCCAGGGCCCAGCCGGCCCGGCCGTCCGGCAGCCGCACCAGGCTCCAGTCATCGGCGGGGGCGCCTTCCGCCGCAGTGTCTCCGGGCGGGTCATAACTGTTGAGCGGGAGGATTCCGGCCTCCTCGCCGGCCGAGGGGCGGTAGGGGGCGCGCGGCACCAATTGCTGGGCAACCACCTCGACCAGGTTTCCTTCCTGCAACTGGTAGAAGCTCGGCGCTTGCCGGTTCGGCGCGGTGTGAATGTTCAACGCCTCGTAAACGGTTGCTTTGCCTTCCGACGGCAGCCGGCCGGCGTTCATCCACAACCGCCGCAGTCCCGCCATCTGGGAGGCGGTCAGCAGCATCCGCCCATCCGTCCATCCCTCAGTGCCATCCGCTGTCCGCACCTCGGCGAAGCGGCGGCGGCGGGCGATGACCTCCACGCGCTCCCCGTGATGGAGAACGGCGGTCACCGCCGCGTCGGGAGCCAGCTCGGCCAGCAGTTCGAGCTGGAACGGACCGACGTAGGCGTCCTCCAATGGCGGCGAGGGCCGCGGTTCGGAGCTGCATCCGGCCAGCAGCAGCCCGGCCAGCATTAGCATACAGAGTGCGCGCACCGGCATCGACGAGAAACCTTGCCGTACGGAATAGTCTATCAAGAGCACTCTGGCAGACAAGGCGCCGCGGAAACGACCGAGGAAAGCAGTGAGGGCCCCCATCCTGCCAGTCAACCGGCCGGACACCGGCGCGATCCGACCGCGCGTCGCCCGGCGGCCGCTCGCGGGGGCTCGCCCGGCTACTCGAGTTTTCGCCGTTCGGCCAGGGGCATCTTCTGGTGCAGCCGCTCCATCAGGCGATTGTGCACCTGCGGGGGAATTTCCTGCGGCTCCATGCCCTTGAAGATTTTCAACGTTCTCTTCGTGGTATTGAAGATGACCCAACAGTTGGGGCACTCGCTGATGTGCTCGGTTACCTCGCGGCGGATCTCGTCATCCTCGGTTCCGTCGAGGTATTCGTTGAGCGCGGTCAGGAACTGTTTACAGGTAATCAAATACGTCGTCCCCCTTCCGTTTGAAGAAGCGAGTCAGCTTCTCGCGCAAGTGCAGCCGCGCGCGCAGCAGCCGGCTCTTCACCGCCGGAACCGACAGCCCCAGTGCGTTGGCCGTCTCCTCGGTGGAAAGTTCTTCGATGTCCCGCAGCACGAAAACAGCGCGAAAGGTGGGCCGCAAGCTGGCCACCGCGTCGTCCAGGATCTGGCGAAGCTGTGTCTGGGAGTAGCGCTGTTCCGGGTCGCCGTCCCAGACGGCGATCTCGCGGGTGACGGTCTCCTCGCCGGTGTCAATTCCCTCGTCGAGCGAAAACGTTTTGCCGGACTTGCGCCGCCTCAGCTTCATCAGCGACTCGTTCACCGCGATCCGCACCAGCCAGGTGTAAAATTGCGAGTTGCCCTGGAAATCGCCGAGATGCGAATAAGCCTTCCAGAACGTCTCCTGGAGCACATCCTCGGCGTCTTCCGCGTTGTTGGTGATGTTCCTGGCCACCCGAAAAACGCGGCGCTCGTACTTGGTGACCAGCTCGTCGAAGGCGCGTGTGTCCCCGTGTTGCGCTCGGGCGACCAGGGCCGCGTCGCCGTTGACATTCGCTGCGGCTGAGGATTGGACCATCGGTTCTTGACCGGTCTGTTTCTTAATATAGCAGGCAACGGCGGCGCTGCCGGGGCCGGGGGGCATGTTACGCTGAGAGTTTCGACGCCATGAACGAGATCACCATAACGCTACCGGATGGCAGCCAGCGCAAGGTGCCTTCCGGAACAACTCCGCTCGAAATTGCGCGGTCCCTGGGCCGGCGGCTGGCTGAGGATGCGGTTGCGGCCCGGGTCAACGGAGATCTGTATGATCTGACCCGGCCGCTGAGGTCCGATGCGAGACTCGAGATCCTCACTTCCCGCAACGCCGAGGCGCTCGAGATCTACCGGCACTCGGTGGCACACCTGATGGCGGCGGCCGTACAGGAGCTGTACCCGGAAACGAAGCTGGGGATCGGTCCGGCCACCGAGGCCGGCTTTTTCTATGATTTTCAGCGCGAGGAAAAGTTCACGCCGGCGGATCTGGAAAAGATCGAAGCCAAGATGTGGGAGCTGCAAAAGAAGGATCTCCCTTACGTCCGGCGGCTGACCCCGAAGGCCGAAGGTCTGAAGAGATACGCCGCCAGAGGCGAGCGGCTGAAGTGCGAACTCATCGAGGAGAAGGCCGAAGAGGTGTTTTCCGAGTACGCGCTCGGCGACCGTTTCGTTGATTTCTGCCGCGGCCCGCACGTGCCGTCCACCTCGCGCATCAAGGCTTTCAAGCTTCTTTCGGTTGCCGGCGCTTACTGGAAGGGCGACGAGCGCAACCCGCAGATGCAGCGCATCCACGGCACGGCTTTCTTCACGAAGAAGGACCTGGCAGCCTACCTGAAACAGTTGGAAGAGGCGCGCAAGCGCGACCATCGCAAGCTCGGCCAGGAGCTCGATCTGTTCAGCATTCAACCGCTGGCCGGTCCGGGCCTGATCTTTTTCCATCCCAAGGGCGGCACCGTGCGCACCATCATGGAGAACTGGATGCGGGAGCAGTACATCAAGCGCGGCTACTCGCTGGTCTACACGCCCCACATCGCGCGGGCGGACCTGTGGAAGACCTCCGGTCACTATGACTACTACGCCGCGGACATGTTCAAGCGCATCGAGATGGACGACGCCGAGTACCAGATCAAGCCGATGAACTGCCCGTTCCACATCCTCATGTACAAGGACCGGATGCGGAGCTACCGGGACCTGCCGATCCGGATGGGAGAGCTTGGCACCGTCTACCGGCACGAGCGCTCCGGCGTCATGCACGGGCTGATGCGCGTGCGCGGGTTCACCCAGGACGACGCGCATATTTTCTGCACGCCCGAGCAGATCGAAGACGAGGTGGTCGCCTGCCTGGAGTTTGCTCTCGATGTCCTGCACACGTTCGGGTTCGAGGAATACAAGGCGGAGCTCTCTACCTGGGACGGGGGCGCCAGCGGCGAGTATGACGGTACGGCCGAGCAGTGGGAACTTGCCGAGCGGGCTCTGGACAATGCCGCCCGGCGAATCAACATGCACGCCACACTCGAACCCGGGGAGGCGGCTTTCTATGGCCCGAAGATCGACGTCAAGCTGGTGGACGCCATCGGCCGCACCTGGCAGTTGTCGACGATCCAGTTCGATTTCAACCTGCCCCGGCGCTTCGAGCTGAGCTACATCGGGGCCGACGGCAAGGCCCACCAGCCGCTGATGGTGCACCGGGCGCTGTTCGGCTCCGTGGAACGTTTCTTCGGCATTCTGCTGGAGCATTACGCCGGCGCCTTCCCCGTCTGGCTGGCCCCCGTGCAGGTGACGGTGTTGCCCATCACTGACCGCCACCTGGATTATGCCCGGCAAGTCGCGACCCAGTTGCGGGAAGCGGGGTTGCGCGTCCACCTCGACGATCGCGGCGAGAAGGTGAACCTCAAGATCCGCGAGGCCCAGTTGCAGAAGATCCCGTACATGCTCGTGGTCGGAGACCGGGAAGTCCGTAGCGGCCAGGTGGCGGTCCGGAACCGGAGGCACGGGGACCAGGGAGCCAAACCGGTACGGGAGTTTCTGGCTGAGATTGAGAAACTGATCGAGACGAAAGCCCCGAGCGAATAGGAGTCCATGGCTGTCGCGCCGCTGGCGGTTCTGCTGGCCCTGCTGGCCGGATCGTGGATATATTGCCTCCTGGTGGTCATCGCGGCTCGCCGTTACCTGGCTGTCCAGCCGCCACCGCTGGAGAGCCCGGAGCCGGTCAGCATCCTGAAACCGCTGGCCGGCGCCGAGCCGGACCTGGAGGACAACCTCCGCAGCTTTTTCGAGCAGGACTACGGCGAGTTCGAGATCCTTGCCGCCGTTCGCGAAGCCACCGACCCTGCACTGGCCGTTTTCGAGAGGCTGGCCGCTGAGTACCGGCACATTCCCACGCGCGCCATGGTTACCGGGGAGCCGCCCTGGCCCAACGCCAAGGTCTATAGTCTCGACCGGATGATGAGCGCCGCCCGCTATGACCTTGTGGTGATGAGCGACAGCGACATCCGTGCCCGTCCGGACCTGCTCCGGATCCTCGCCGCCGAGTTCCAGGATGCCGGCCTCGGCCTGACCACCTGCCCGTACCGCGCCGTACCGGGCCGCAGCTTCTGGTCAACGCTCGAAGCGATTGGTATGAACACCGAGTTTCTTGGCGGCGTGCTGGTGGCCCGGATGGTGGAGGGCATGAAGTTCGCGGTGGGGCCCACCACCGCCGCCCGGAAGCGGGTCCTCGAGGACATCGGCGGCTTTGGCCGGCTGCGCGACTACCTGGCCGAGGATTTCGCGATGGGGAAATTCGCCGCCGAGCGCGGCCACGGAGTGGGCTTGTCGTCCGCCATCGTCGAGCATCACATCGGTTCCCAAACGCTGTCGGCCAACACCGGTCACCGCATCCGGTGGGCACGCAGCACCCGGCGCTCGCGGCCCGCCGGCTATATCGGCCAGCTATTCACGAACCCGCTCCCCCTCGCCTTGCTGCTGCTGGCCGCCGCCCCGGGCTGGTGGCCGGTAGTGCTGCTGAGCGTCCCCGTGCGCGCGGCGGCTGCCTGGGCCACGGCCCGGTGGGTTCTTCGTGACCCGCTGTGCGCCCGCCACTGGTACCTGGTTCCGCTCCAGGATATCGTGAGCTTCCTGTTCTGGCTGGCCGGTTTCTTCGGCAACAGCATTCGCTGGCGGGGAAGGAAATACTGCCTGAGCCGGGACGGCCGGTTCCGGCTCCAGGAATCCGGCCCGGCCCGGCCGGAGTGAGGGGCAAGCAGGCAACCGGCCAGCTACTTTCTGGTATGGGGCAGTTCCCGGATCAGCTTGTCCCAGGCCTTCTTTTCTTTCTCCGGGCGGAAGTAGCGGGCCAGCAGGGCGCAGCGGGTCTTCAATTCCTGGTAAAAGTCCTCGTCGATCTCCGCCCGGCTCATCAGCGCGGCGAGCCCGCTGGTGTCGCCGGGCTCGAAATAGCCGGGATAGTCCTCGCCCAGCAGGCCGACGTTGCCGGGAATCCGCGTGGCCAGGATGGGGACGTAATCCACCACGGCCTCGGAGATGACGTTGGCGCCGCCTTCGATCTTGGAACTTAACACCAGCAAACGGCTGGTGGCGATTAGCCGCCGCACCTTCCACCGGGGGATCGATCCGTGGTAATGATAACGAGGATTCTTGACGGCCTCGGCGCGGGCTCGTTCCACCAGTTGCCCGTTATCGGCGTCGCCGGCCTGGACAATCCGGATCCGGGACTCGGGAGGGAGCTTGCGGGAGGCCAGGGCGGCGCGCAGCGGATCCTTCACTTCCCGAACGTGACCGACCACGCTGATGACGAACGCGTTCCGGTCCGGTTTGCCGGGGTCCGGCGTCTGTTCCGCCGACTGGTAAATCAAGCGGACTTTCTTGCGGTGTTCCTCGGCTATGGCTTCGGCCGACAGCGGCTGGAAAATCACCAGCCGGTCCGCGATCGCAATTGCCTGGCGGGCCTTGGCGGATTTGGCCACGTCGCGGTAGATATCGGTTCCGGTAAGTACGAGAACGGAATGCTTTTCCGGGTGG